>JALZKD010000075.1 GCA_030859405.1 Actinomycetota bacterium
AGAGCTCGCGTGTGCGCGGGCGCAGGCCGGGTCGTTCTTCCAGCCACCGCCAGGCGTAGTCGGCGAGGGTGATCCGACCGGCCTCGGGGTTGACCCAGATGCCCCTTTCCACGTCGGCTCGAACGTGCGCCAGGAAGGCGTCGGCGTCACGCTTGGTGCGGAAGGTTCCCGGCGCAACGAACTCCTGGCCGTGCAGGCGGTACCGGGCTTGGTAACGCCCGGAAGCCAGCCGGCGGACGCTGCCCCAGGGGCTGCGACGGGGCAACCGCTACTCCAAGTGTGAGCCGGGATCGTCCACAAGCATGACGACGATCGTAGCGACCCGGTTTCGCTGTGGCACGGATATGGCACGAAGTGGCACGGACGACCTAGGCCCGGCCTTGCGGCCGGGCCTAGAAGCCTGTGACCTGGGCTTTTGGTGGAGCGGGTGACGGGTGTCGAACCCGCGTCACCAGCTTGGAAGGCTGGAGCTCTACCGTTGAGCTACACCCGCAGACGTGAGAACGGTAGCCGTCGGGGAGGGGGGATTCGAACCCCCGACCTCCTGCCCCCAAAGCAGGTGCGCTACCAGACTGCGCCACTCCCCGGTCATTATGGCCTCTCACCTGGGCTTTTGCGCTTCTGGCCATCAGCAACCGTGCAGCACAGCGCTGCTACACTACCTAACTCGATAGGCTCCGAGGAGGTAAAAAATGCCCGAGCAAGCCGCCACGGCCAACAGATTAGGTGAGATCAAGGGGCTCCAACGAGACTTCGAACGTTCCCAGCGTGCGGCCCGGCGCTCTCCTCGCACCATCGGCACCTATCGCGAGGCTATCGACCAGTTCGCCGCCTTCCTTGTCCGTCGCGGCATGCCGATGAAGGTGGCGTCGATCCGTCGCGGGCACGTCGAGGGCTTCATGGAAGAGCTGAACGCCCGCACCAAGCCGGCCACCGCCTCCAACCGGTTTCGGGCGCTGCAACAGTTCTTCAAGTTCCTGGTCGAGGAGGAGGAGATCGACCGCTCGCCGATGGAGCGCATGCGCCGACCAACGGTGCCCGTCGAACCCGTGCCCGTGCTGTCAGTAGACGAGCTGCGGCACCTGCTGGCGGCCTGCGACGGGAAGGACTTCGAGGCCCGGAGGGACACCGCGGTCATCCGCCTGCTCGTAGATACGGGCATAAGGCGCGCCGAGCTGCTCGGGCTTCGGGTCGACGACCTGGACTTCGACCAAGACGTCGCAGTCGTGCTGGGCAAGGGGCGCCGGTCGCGCGCCTGCCCCTTTGGGAACAAGACCGGCTTGGCTCTCGGCCGCTACCTACGGGTGCGGAACTCGAATCCTTTCTGGGGCGACGAGTGCCTGTGGTTGGGACGGCGGGGCCCGCTCACCGAGACGGGTCTCACGCAGATGTTGTGGCGGCGGGCCAAGCAGGCCGGCATCGGCAAGGTGCATCCGCACCAGTTTCGCCACACGTTCGCTCACACATGGCTGGCTCAGGGCGGCAACGAGGGCGACCTCGTGAGGCTGACCGGCTGGAGCGGGCGAGACATGGTGGCCCGCTACGCGGCCTCCACCGCGGACGAGCGGGCCCGGGAGGCGCACCGCCGTCTGAGCCCGGGGGACCGGTTGTAGCTCGGCCGCCGCCGTGGTGGTCACTGCTGGCGACGGGAACGGCGAGCCCGGGCGGACTTGAGCGCGAGCCGGCTGAAGTACGCCTTCTTCCCTGCCTCGGCGCGGCGGCGGCGCTCGGCCTCGGGCAGGCGGCCGTCAGGGTCCACCTCCCGCTCGAAGCGGGCAAGGAAGGCGTTGCGCGCCGGCTTGGTGGTCTCGTGGGGATCGTGGGTCGCGTGCAACTTGTACGCCGCGATGCGTGAGCGAAGGCTGCGCTCCGAAGGCGTCAGGTTGGCCTGGCGTCGTACGCCTACGCCGGGCTCCGTGTCGTGCTGGTCACTGACGCCCTGCGGCGGGGCCGACCGCAGCTCCTTCGAGATCTCCTCCACCCCGTGAGCATGAAGGAGGTGGGTTGTCACTGAGGTTGCACCGAGGTTGCCACCGGGAATCTTCTTGGAGGCGAGGTTGCCACTGAGGTTGCCACCGGGGTTTCTTTCGGCGGCGAGGTTGCCACTGAGGTTGCCATCGGGTTCCTCGGCGGCGAGATTGCTACGGCAAGGCTCCTCGCTTCGAGATGCACTCCGACCCCAGCGGTGCGAGGGGAGCGGAATCCGCTCCCGGCGCCATACCGGGTCTACTGCCGAGCCCAGGTCGGTCTAAGCCTAAGAGGGCAGGTGTGAACACGCGATTCCCCGGGGCGTGAAGCGGGTCGACGGGACTCTCGGGGGGCCGTCGTCACATATCGGGCGTAGCGCGTAGGCCTGCGCATCGAGTTGTCACGCTACGTGACGGGACCGTAACGCGCCCGATCGATACGCTCGACCCCCCCCGGGGCTCACGCTGGCCGCCCGGGTGGGGGCGCGCTGGTTTCGAGAGGTAGTAGTAGGAAGGGACGACGGCCTGCTTCGCAGACGAGTCAGACAACACGAAATGACTTGTAGGTTCCGCCAAAGCGGAACCTACAAGTGTGTCTCTTCGGATTCAGTGGGTGGCAACCTTTCGGTGCCGTGCTCTGAAGGGTTGACCTCAGTCGAGGTACGAACTTCATGGTCGGGGGGGTCATTGTTGCTGGGGACGACGCTCATGGTCGTTGAGGCTCCGTGGAGACGCGTCGACAATGGTCCGCAGGGTGCTTACTAGCGGTCACTGTCTGTCACTGATGTCAATGGCCCGCCGCTTCAGGGCTTCAAGCTCGGGTCCACCCCCCAGGCCGATGCGTGGCGGACCCGCAGATATAGGTCGTCTAACACCCCGGCGACGGCTGGAGCTGGCATACATGAGGGCCGCGACTAGATAACCGACGCTGACGACGGGCCAGACGAGCCAGCCAGCGCTTGTGTCGACGCTGCGGGCGTTTCCGGCGGGGGAGCGGAACGTCCTCACCGATGGTGAGCCGGTCCTCGCCACGTCGCCGCTGTCGCTCACCGTCACAGGGGAAAGGCCAAGGGAACGACTGCGATGGTCACTATCAGCGTGGCCAGAGTCAGTGGCGCCCCCAGCCGGGCAAAGTCGGAATACCGGTACCCGCCCATGCTCCACACCAGGGTATTGGTCTGATATCCGATCGGGGTCAGGAACGACAAGGTGGCCCCAAACAGGATGACCACCGCGAAGGGCCGTGGGTCGAGGCCGGCCTGCTGCGCGGTAGCCATGGCGATGGGGAACATCAAGACGGCGGCCGCGTTGTTGGACAAGAGCTCGGTCATCAACATGGTGGCGATCAAGATCCCGGCCAGGACCCCGATGTCGCCGAGCGGGTCGAAGAGACCCACGACCAGACGAGCCAGTCGGTCGGCCAGACCGCTGTCCTCGATGGCTATGCCGAGGCCGAAGCCGGCCGCCATCACCAGGATGACGTTCACGTCGATGGCCCGGCCCGCCTCTGCCGGGGTGATCACCTTGAAGGCGATCAGGCCGATCGCCACGAGGAGGGAGACCTGGAGCAGGTCGAGGAGGCCCGTGCCGGCCACCACGATGAGGACGACGGTGAGGGCCTCCACGACCCGGGCCTTCTCCCGGCGGAGCGGTCTGGTCCCGCTCAGAGGGGCGACCAGCGCAAAGTCCCGCTGCTGGCGCCAGTCGGCGGCGAAGTCACGACCGCCGAGAACCAGAAGGACGTCGCCGGCCAGCAAGGGCACCTCACCGAGCTTGCCCCCGACCCGCTCGCCCGCCCGGTAGATGGCCAACACCGCGGCTCCAAAGCTCCTTCGGAAGCCCGCCATCTTGAGCGTCGAGCCTTCGAGCGGTGAGTCCCTGCTCACGACGGCCTCGAAGAACTGGCGGTCGGGCTGGTTGGCCACCACGGAGAAGTGGCGCTCCTCGGCCGACGCCAGGCCCGGCATGCGTTGGAGGTCCAGGATCCGCGACACGTTGCCGGCGAAGGTGAGTCGGTCCCCGATGGCGAGGACCTCCTGGGGCGTGACGGGGGAGATGACCACGCCATCGCGCTCCACCTCGATGAGGAAGACGCCTTGAAGGTTGCGCAACCCGGCGTCGGATACGGTACGGCCGGACACCGGGACGTCGGTCACGATCATCTCGACCGTGAACTGGCGCGTCTCCTCGTCCAAGCTCTCGCTCGGCGTCTGGCGGTCGGGCATCAGGCGGGGCCCGAGGAGGACGAGGAGGGTGACACCCACCAGGGCGATGGGCAGCCCCGTGCTCGTGATCTCGAACAGATGGAGGCGCTCTTGCCCGGACTCCTCCAGCAGACCCGAGACGACCAGGTTGGTGGAGGTGCCAATGAGGGTGATGCACCCACCGAAGATGACGGCATAGCTCAGCGGCATGAGGTAACGGGCAGGAGAGCGGCCCGTGCGGCGTGACCAGGCCAAGACCCTGGGAGCGAGCATGCTCACCAGCGGAGTGTTGGCGATGAAGGCCGAGAGCGCCATGGCCGGGTAGCTGATGCGGGCCAGCTGCCGTCGACGGGCGGAACGATCCTCCTCCGGGCCAAGGGAGCGGCCCAGGGCCCGCTCCGTGAGCTGGTTGAACGCCCCCGTCGCCTCCACGGCGGCCGCCAGCACGTAGAGCGCCGCCACCGTGATCGGGGCCTCGTTGGAGAAGCCGGTCAGGGCCTTGGCGTTGTCGATGATGCCGGCAACGGCCAGCACCGTGACCGCCCCGCCGATGACGACTGCGGGCGGCAACCGTTCCGCTGCCAGCAGGGCGATGGTGAGAACCGCTATGGCGAGGGTGAACCACGCTTCACCGCTCAACGAACGGCTCTTCGTCCGAGAGGGGCGACGGGACCGCCGGCCAATGGTTTGCTCCTCACCGCCACCGCCCGGTCACCCACGGAATCTGGCCGTCACCGAACGTAGCAGTTGGCTACCGTGATCAGCCCCCATGCCCGGAACCCATGACACCGGAGCCCACGGCCCCGGACCGGACGACCCCGGTGACCATGTGCTGGCCTCCCGGCTGGCCGTGGAAGCGGGCGAGGTCCTGGTCTCCCTCCGGCACCGCCTCGGCCGAGAGGGCGTGGACCGGTCGGCGCTCGGCACCGAGGGGGACCGGCGCGCCCACGCGCTCATCGTCGACTCCCTGGCGGCGTCCCGGCCCCGAGATCCTGTGCTCTCTGAGGAAGGGGTGCACGACACGGTCCGCCTGGGCGAGCGGCGGGTGTGGGTGGTCGACCCCCTCGACGGCACCCGCGAGTTCAGCGAAGGGCGCTCCGACTGGGCGGTCCACGTGGCCCTTGTCGTCGATCACGAGCCGGTGGTGGGTGCCGTGGCCCTACCCGGCGACGGACTGGTGTTGGACACGTCCCGGCCCCCTGTCGTGCCGCCGGCGGGGGAGCGACCTCTCCGGCTGGTCGTCAGCCGTTCCCGCCCGCCCGAGCTGGCCCGGTCCGTGGCCGAGCGGCTTGGGGCCGAGCTGGTGGCCATGGGCTCGGCCGGGGCCAAGGCCATGGCAGTCCTGCGGGGCGAAGCTGACATCTACCTCCACGCCGGCGGTCAGTACGAGTGGGATTCGGCTGCTCCCGTCGCGGTCGCCTTGACTGCCGGCCTGCACGCCTCCCGACTCGACGGCTCACCGCTGCGTTACAACCAGCCAGACGCCTACCTGCCGGACCTGCTCGTGTGCAGGACGGAGTTGGCGGCCAAGTTCTTGGAGCTCTGCGAGGAGCTGGGTGCCGGCTCCGACCGTTGATCGAGGACGTACAAACTCCAATTCGTAACCGCCGGCATCCGACCGAGCAGGCCGGCAGGCAGAGCTCGTCGCGCGCTCCCCACCTACGTCCTCCGTCCTCTTCGTGGCTGACGACAACGGGGGTGTGGCAGCCAGTGATGGTTGCGCTTGGGTTCACCATCTCGGCGGTGGGCGTTATGGAGTCCGACAACCTGGGTGTTCGCTCGTACACTGACGGGATGGCGCTGGCCGTGCCGGCGGGTGTCCCGCTCACCTACGAGGATTTGCAGAGCTTTCCCGACGATGGTCGCCGCTACGAGATCATTGACGGAACTCTCATCGTGACACCTGCCCCCGCCGGTCCGCACCAGGTCGTCGTGGGAGCGCTGTATCGAGTGCTTTTCGCCGGGCGACGGCCGGGCACTTCCGTACTGGCCGCTCCCATGGACTTCGTCCCCAATCCCACGACCGTGCTGCAGCCCGATGTGGTCGTCATCGACGCCGAGGAGGCTCTCCAGCCGTACCTCAGCCGGACGCCACACCTCGTCGTCGAGGTGCTCTCGCCCAGCACCCGGTCCCAGGACCTGGGCTCGAAGCTGCTTGCCTATGCCGAGACGGGCGTGCCCGCCTATTGGATCGTCGACCCGGAGCCGCCGGTGACCCTGCAGGCGTTCCACCTGCAGGGGGCGGCGTACCAGCTCGTCGCACGCGTCGTCGGTGACGAGCGCTTCGAGCCCGTCGTGCCGTTCTCCGTCAGCATCGTTCCTTCTCACCTTCGAGAGTTGTGACCAGGAAGGTTCCAGCGCACATAACTCGGTGACTTTCGCTCCCGCCTGACCAGCGAAACCCCAGGTGAGCACAGCGTTTCGCTCCGGCTAGCCCCAAAGCAGGTGCGCTACCAGACTGCGCCACTCCCCGTATGAACCGCCGCCTGACCTGGGATGATGCTACCTGTCGCTGTACCTGAGAAGGCCGGCGCAGCAACTCGCACAACTCGGCCTGACGACGATGCCTCCGGAGGCAGGAATGGTAGGCGACTGTCAAAGGATTCGTTTCAAATGTGGGCCCGCCGGCGAGTTTCAACGAAGTCAGCGAGGGAGCGCATGGACGTCGTCTGACAGGCCGCCTGACCTGGAAGATGCTGGTTGCCGCTGAGCGTCCGCAAAGCAAGCGCAAGCAGGCCGTAACTCAGCCTGACCGGAGGCCTCGAGGGGTAAACGAGGGCAGCGGTGGCCGACCGTTAGACTGATCGACTTGTGAGAGCCGACGTCGAGCCCCTCGAGGGCAACAAGGTCAAGCTCTCGGTCGAGGTCGAGGAGCAAGAGTTCGAGAAGGCGGTGGACGCCGCCTTCCGGAAGATCTCGAGCGAGGTGCGGGTGCCGGGCTTCCGCCCCGGCAAGACCCCCCGTCGTCTCCTCGAGGCCCGCATCGGAGTGGAGGCGGCCCGCCAGGAGGCACTGCGGGAGTCGCTACCCGACTACTACGCCGAGGCCGTTCGCCGGACCGAGCTCGACCCGATCGCCCAACCCGATATCGACGTCACCGCCGGCCAGGCCCAGGGCCCGGTGAGCTTCGACGCCGTGGTCGAGGTGCGCCCGGAGGTGACCATCGCCGGCTACCAGGGCCTGCAGATCACGGTCCCCTCGCCGTTGGTCGCCGACGAGGATGTCGACCGCCAGATCGACCGGCTCCGGGAGCAGTTCGGGGAGCTGCAGGCCGTGGGCCGGCCCGTGAAGGATCGCGATCACGTCACCATCGACCTGCACTCCGAGCGCGGTGGCCAGGAGATCGCCGGCCTCAGCGTCGACGACTATCTCTACGAGGCCGGCAGCGCAACTCTGGCCCCGCAGCTGGACGACCAGCTTCGAGGGACCAAGGTGGGCGACATCGTGACCTTCGAAACCGAGTTGGACGAGACGGGCCCCGTCTCGGTGCGGGTCCTGGTGAAGGATGTCAAGGAGAAGGTCCTGCCCGAGGTCAGTGACGAATGGGCGAGCGAGGTCTCCGAGTTCGACACCCTCGAGGAGCTGCGGGCGGATACCGCCAAACAGATCAGCGGCCTCAAGCGGATGCAGTCCGCCCTGGCCGTGCGGGAGGAGTCCATCAAGGCGTTGGTGGAGCTTGTCGACATCGAGGTGCCCGAAGCCCTGGTGCGGCCCGAGATGGAACGGCGGCTCGAGGAGCTGGGGCGGCGGGTGGAGGCCCAGCGGCTCACGCTGGCCCAGTACCTGGCCAACCTGGGCGCCAGCGAAGAGGAGCTCGTGGAGCAGCTTCGGGCCGACGCCGTCCATGGTGTCAAGGCCGAGCTCGCCCTGCGGGCCCTGGCCGAGGCCGAGGGCCTGGAGGCCAGCGAGGAAGACCTCGATGCCGAGGTGGCCCGGATCGCCGAGCGCATGGGCCAGGACCCCGGTCGGGTCCGTCGCCAGCTCGACGATGCCGGCGCCATTCCTACGGTACGCTCGGATGTGCGCAAGGCGAAGGCCCTGGAGTGGCTCGTCGAGCACGTGCAGATCGTGGACCAGGAGGGTCGCGCCGTAGACCGGGCCGACCTTTCACTGACCAGCCAAGCGGTCGAGAACCAAGCCGAGGAAGCTGGGGCGCCGGAGTGATCAGGAGGCCAGAGTGATCCAGCCCGCGTACAACTACCTGGTGCCGATGGTCGTCGAGCGGGACAACCGCGGCGAGCGGTCGTACGACCTCTACTCTCGGCTGCTGAAGGAGAACATCGTCTTCCTCGGCACGCCGATCGACGACACCATCGCCAACCTGATCTCGGCCCAGATGCTGTTCCTCGAGGCCGAAAACCCGGACAAGGAGATCAGCCTCTACATCAACTCCCCGGGGGGTGAGATCAGCGCCCTCTTCGCCATCTACGACACCATGAAGTACGTGAAGAACGACATCTCCACCTTCTGCTACGGCCAGGCGGCTTCGGCGGCGGCGGTGCTGCTGGCCGGGGGGACATCGGGCAAGCGCTACGCCCTCCCTCACGCCCGTATCCTCATCCACCAGCCCTACGGGGGGGCAGCGGGCCAGGCCACCGACATCGAGATCCAG
>JALZKD010000183.1 GCA_030859405.1 Actinomycetota bacterium
TCACCGACCATGGAGGACGAACCGCTCACGCTGCCATTGTCAGCCGAGAGCTCGGCCTGCCCGCGGTGGTGGGCACCGGCCGGGCTACCGAGGTCCTGAGCGACGGCCAGGAGGTCACCGTCTCCTGCGCCCAGGGCGACGAGGGCTTCGTCTACGAGGGGAGTCTCGAGTTCGAGGTGGAGGAGACGCCGCTCGACGACGTTGCCCAAACCACCACCCGGCTCATGGTGAACCTGGCCGAGCCGGCGGCCGCCTTCCGCTGGTGGCGGCTGCCGGCTGACGGCGTGGGACTGGCCCGTATGGAGTTCATCATCAACAACGCCATCAAGGTGCACCCCCTGGCCCTCACCCGCTTCGACCAGCTGGAGGACGAGTCGGCTCGGCGCCAGGTCGAGGACCTGGTGCAGGGCGCCGACAGCCGGGAGGAGTACTTCGTGGACCGGCTGGCCCGGGGCATCGCCCGGATCGGCGCCGCTCACCACCCCAACCCCGTCATCGTGCGCATGAGTGACTTCAAGACCAACGAGTACGCCGGCCTCATCGGGGGCCGCCAGTTCGAGCCTCGGGAGGCCAACCCGATGCTCGGGTGGCGGGGCGCTTCCCGCTACTACAGCGAGGACTACCGGGACGGTTTCGCCCTCGAGTGCCGGGCCATCCGGCGGGCTCGGGAACAGATCGGTATGGCCAACATCATGATGATGATCCCGTTCTGCCGGACGCCGCAGGAGGCCGACCGGGTGCTGGAGACGCTGGCCGAGGAGGGCCTGGTCCGAGGGGTGGACGGCCTCGAGGTCTTCGTCATGTGCGAGATCCCCTCCAACGTCATCCTGGCCGAGGAGTTCGCGGCCCGCTTCGACGGCTTCTCGATCGGGAGCAACGACCTGACCCAGCTGGTGCTGGGGGTCGACCGCGACTCGTCGGCTCTGGCCCATCTCTTCGACGAGACCAACGAGGCCGTCACCCGGTCGATCTGCGACCTGATCGAGCAGGCGCACCGCTCGGGCGTGAAGGTCGGGATCTGTGGCGAGGCCCCGAGCAACCACCCGGAGTTCACCGAGATGCTGGTAGCGGCCGGCATCGACTCCATCTCGGTGAGCCCCGACCGCCTGCTCCGGGTAAGAGCCGGCGTGGCCGAAGCCGAGGCCCGGAGGGAGTGAGGGCGGCGGTGCCACCGCGTCTCACAGGCGCTCTGGTACTCCGTGCCGGCGTCCTGGCGCTGACCATGGCGGCAGGTGGGGTCGCTTGTGGAGATGACACCATCGCCACCAAGACGGCCGTGGAGGGCTTCAACCGGGCCGCTGAGCCACGGGACGTCAGGCTCATGTGTCCTGAGGAGATCGACAAGGGCGTCAAGGAGATGGACTGCACCCTGCAGGGAACCAAGACGGGCAAGACCGCCGCGGTCAAGATGGAAGCCATCTCCGACGAGAGCGAGTTCCTCGAGACGACAGATGGGGCCGCGTTCAGGAACGCCGTGGAACAGGTGACCCAGCCGTAGCCGATCCCGTCATTGCCGTGGCTCCACCGGATCCGGGCGGTGGACGCCGACCGTATGCTCAGCCTTGCCCGTCTCGCTGATGGCCTGCACGATCAGGTGTCCGAGCATCGACCCTTCGGGGTAGTTCCAGGTGAGAGTCCACCCGTTCCTGCCGTCGGTGTCCTCACCGAGGAGCGTGTACATGTCCTCGGTGATGCCCGTTCCCGTAGGGGCCAGAAAGAAACGAACTCGCTCCGTGTTGACCGCTCGGACGTGGACGACCCCCCTTCCTCCACCAGGCGGAAGGATCCACCAGCCATCCTCCTCGGCCAGCGGAGGCTGGGTCGTCACCGCCAAGATCCGGGGTGGGCCCACTCGTGGGGGCGTCGTGGGCGCCGTGCCCGGCCGCGCCTTGGCCGAGGCCGAGGGGGCGTTGGGCGCGTCCCCCTTGGCTGTGGACGAACGGGGTTCGAACCGGATGGGCACCACCGACGCTCGAAGGACACCCTGTCCCTCGACCGCAGACCGCTCGGAGAAGATCACGGCCCCGCCAGGCTTCGACGGCGGGGCGAAGGCCACCCGGCCACCAAAGGGTCCCGGCTGACCGTCAGAGCTGCGGCTGACCCTGAGGGAGCCGCGCCCCAGCGAGCGGTCGGCCGTCATGCCGTGCTCCTTCACCTCTGCCCACACCCTGGCACCGAAGACGTCGGCCCGCCCCTCGACGGTCACCGGCGAGGCCACGCTGTCCTGGGGTCGGGGGCTCTGGGCCACGATGCTCGAGGTACGGGCACCGGTCACTGTCCACGCCACGCCTGGGGTGGACAACTGGCGGACCTCCACGAACGTCGTCGGCTCCGGACGGTCGAGTAGGCGTCCGTCCTCGCCAAATCGGGAACCCACACCGACCTCACCGGCGCCCGAACCGATGTCACGGAACTCGAAGACGACAGGATCCTTCATGCCCACATAGCGCACCGAGAACTCTTGTGCCGTTCGCACCGGGTCCCGGTAGGTCTGGTCCTTCCCAGCGGCGTAGGCGTCAGCCTCCTGTCTGGACGCGAAGGGCCAGATTCCCGTAACGGGCTGGTCGGAACTGCTCGGCGCAGGTCCGGTGGCGGCCTGCACCTTGGTTGTCGTGGCCGCCCGTTCTCTGTCGGCGCAAGCGGTCGCTGCCACGACGACACCCAGAGCAGCAACAAGCGATGCCACCGCCCAATGACGTCGTGTCCTGCCTCTCCCCGCTCCCATCTGACGCTGCGGGTCTGCGCTCATGGCTTCCTCCAAGGTCGAGTTGCCGCCAGGTTGCCGGGCGCGGGTATCGCTACCATCACCGTCCGGTAACGGTTCAGTAACAGCGGGCAGGGCTAGAGCAGGGAATACTGAGCGCCGATGGCAGCCGTCTTGCTAGTGGAGGACGACGCCTCCGTCCGGGAGGCGGTCACGATGGCCCTGGAGGGTGACGGTCACCGCGTGGACACCGCCGTCTCGGGACCCGAGGCCATCGCCCGCTGGCAGA
>JALZKD010000017.1 GCA_030859405.1 Actinomycetota bacterium
CTCCGGCACCGGCCGTGGGCGCGGACTCGGGCACCCACAGCCGCACCTGGTACCGGCGCCCGTCGACCTCGACGTCGACGTCCCGGCGCACGCGGCTCTCGGCGACCGCCTGCCCGGTGGTCGACGACGGGCCCGATGTCACCACGTCCGACAGGTCGAGGCAGTCCTCGACCCACGTCGTGAAGTGCTCGCCGGCCACGAAGTCGGGATGGCGCAGGATGGCCGCATGGGCCGGGATGGTGGTCGCCACGCCCTCCACCTCGCACTCCCCGAGAGCCCGGATCATCCGCCGGCGGGCGGAATCGCGGTCCTTGCCCCAGACCAGGACCTTGGCCACCAGGTTGTCGTAGGTGGAGCTCACGTCATCGCCAGCCTCGTAGCCGGCGTCGGTGCGCACGCCCGGCCCTCCGGGGAGACGGAGGCGGGTGATCGTCCCCGGCGAGGGCAGAAAACGGCCGTCGGAGGGGTCCTCGGCGTTCACCCGGCACTCGATGGCATGACCGCGCCTGTCGAGGTCAGCTTGGGACCAGGGCAGGGGTTCGCCGGCGGCGACGCGGAGCTGGAGCTCCACCAGGTCGAGGCCGGTGACCATCTCGGTGACGGGGTGCTCGACCTGGAGCCGCGTGTTCAGCTCGAGGAACCAGAATCGATCCCGCTCGCACAGGAACTCCACAGTGCCGGCGTTCACGTAGTCACACGCCTCGGCCACCTTGACGGCGGCCTCGCCCATGGCCTGACGAGCGTCCTCGGAGAAGCCGGGGGCCGGGCTCTCCTCGAGGAGCTTCTGGTGCCGGCGCTGGCACGAGCAGTCGCGCTCGCCGAGCCACACGGTATTGCCATGGGCGTCGGCCAGGATCTGCATCTCCACATGGCGAGGCCGTTCGAGATAGCGCTCTAGGTAGCACTCCGTCCGCCCGAAGGCGGCGCCAGCCTCCCTCATCGCCGACTCGAGGGCGGCAGCGGCCTGGGCCGGACCGGTCACGACCCGCATGCCTCGGCCGCCTCCCCCGTAGGCGGCCTTGATGACGACCGGCCACCCATGCTCCTCTGCGAAGGCGACCACCTCCTCGGAAGAAGCCAGCGGATTCGAGCGTCCGGGTACGCCGGCTACACCCACGGCCTCGACCGTTCGTCGCGAGCTGGTCTTGTCTCCCATCAGCTCGAGGGTCGCCGGCGTGGGGCCGATGAAGGCGGCGTCGGTTCCCTCCACGGCGCGGGCGAAGGCCGCGCTCTCGGAGAGGAAGCCGTAGCCGGGGTGCACGCCGTCGGCACCGCTCGCTTCCACCAGTACGCAGAGGGCCTCGATGTTCAGGTAGGTGGCCGCCGGCGCCGACCCCTCCAGGGCGTAGGCCTCGTCGGCCAGGCGGACGTGGAGGGCGCCTCGATCGAGGTCGGAGTACACCGCCACCGTGGCGATGCCCAGCTCCCGGCAGGTGCGGATGACCCGGACCGCGATCTCGCCCCGGTTGGCGACGAGGACCTTCTTGAACATGCGCTTGGACATGTGGGCTCATCATTAGCCCATGGATGCTGAGCATGCGGGTTTATGGTTGGTCCATCGACTGGGACGTGCGCCGGTTAGCGGAGGTCGACTCCACCAACCGGTACCTGCTCGACGAGGCCCGTGCCGGTGCCCCGGAGGGCGTGGTGGTGGTGGCCGAGCACCAGACGGCGGGCAGGGGTCGCCTGGGGAGGCGGTGGTGGGCCCCGGAGGGTTCCTCACTCCTGATGTCGGTCCTTCTTCGCCCCACCCTGCCCCCGGAGCGCCTGCACCTGGCGGCGGCGGCCCTGGCCCTGGCCGCCTCTGACGCCTGCCAGGCCGAGACCGGGGTGCGCCCTGGTCTCAAGTGGCCCAACGACCTGGTGGTGGAGGACCTCGCCGGCGACGCCCTCCCGTGGCACGAGCGCAAGCTGGGCGGCGTCCTGGCCGAGGTTGACCTGCCTGCGGTGGTGGTGGGCCTGGGCCTGAACATGAACTGGGCCCTCGGGGAACGGGCGGCGGAGCCTCCCGCCCACGTGCTCGACCGGGCCGTGGCCCTGGATCACCTGGCCGGGCGGTCCATCGACGGGCACGCCTTGCTCGACCGGTTGCTGGCGAGCCTTGGCCACCTCGTCCTCCATTGGGGGGAGGTCGCTTCGCAGTACCGGCGCCATTGCGTCACCGTGGGCCGTCCCGTGCGGGTGGAGCTGGTGGGCGAGACCATCGCCGGCACCGCCGAGGACATCGACGCCGACGGGCGCCTGGTGGTGAGCACGAACAGAGGTCCTCGCACCGTCTCCACGGCCGACGTCGTGCACCTCCGCCCCGGCCGCTGACGGGCCCCGTCGCTAGGGATCCATGTCCCGGGCCACCACGGCGGCCAGGGCCGCGGCCGCGGCCTCGGTCAGGGGACCGGGGCCGGCGGGCAACGGTGTGGCGTCGACGGCTCGGATGGGCTGGACCTCCCGGGTGGTCGAGGTGAGGAAGGCTTCGTCGGCCCCGGTCAGCTCGGCCAGGGAGAGGTGGCGCTCGACCACGTCGCAGGCCTCCACCACCAGCTGGCGAGTGACGCCGGCCAGGCAGCCGGAGGCGAGCGGGGGAGTGTGCAACCGCCCACCCAGCCCGACGAACACGTTGGTGCCCGTTCCTTCGCACAGGTCGCCGGACAGGTTGGTGAAGAGGGCCTCGTCGGCGCCTCGCGACCCGGCCCAGCGCAGCGCCACCACGTTCTCTCCGTAGGAGATCGTCTTGAGCCCGGAGAGGGCGCCTCGCTCGTTGCGGGGCCAGGGGACCACCGCCACGTCGGCGGTGGGCGGCCAGGGGACGAGCCCGGCGGCGACCACGATCACCGTCGGCGCGGCGTCGCCCCGGCCCGATCCGAAGGGCCCGGCGCCACCCGTCACCGTGATGCGTGCCACGCCCTCGGCCAGGCCGTTGGCCGCCAGCACATCCTCCAGTGCCCGGCGTAGGACGTCTGCCGCCGGAAGCCGCAGGCCCAGCCCGGCGGCCGAAACCTCGAGCCGCTCCAGGTGGCGACGCACGGCGAAGGGCCGCCCGCCGTATGCTCGAAGGGTCTCGAAGACGCCGTCGCCGACGGTGAGACCGTGATCGAAGACAGAGATCTGGGCGGCGCCCCCGTCCACCAGGCGACCGTCGAGCCACACCCTCGCCGCCCCTGCCATTAGTCAAGCCTATGGCCGGAGCGTCGTAGGATCGCCATACCTCAACCCCGCATGAGCCCACCTACTCCCTCGCCCACCGTTCCTCAGGAAGAGGTGCTGGCGCCACCGCGCAGTCGCCGCTGGCGCCACCGCCTGCTCGTCGGGGCCAACGTCGTCGTGGCGCTGACCCTCCTCACCGCGGGTGCAACCTACGGCTACCTCAAGTTCCGGTTCGGACAGCTCGACAAGCCGGACATTCCCTGCGGGGTGCTCCGCAACTGCGGGAACGACGACCCGGGCCAGCCCATGAACGTGTTGCTCGTGGGCTCGGACAGTCGCAAGGATCTCTCTCCGGCCGAGAGGCAGTTCGGCTCCGAGCGCCAGGTGGGGGGTCAGCGCAGCGACACGATCCTCGTGCTGCGAGCCGACCCTCGCAAGCGCACAGCGTCGATAATCTCGATCCCGCGCGACCTGGCAGTCCCGATCGCCGGTTCGTCCAGCACCCAGCCACAACGCATCAACACCGCGTACGAGCGTGGGCCCGAAGGCCTCATCACAACCATCCGCCAATCGCTCGGCATCGAGATCGACCACTACGCCCAGGTCGACTTCAACGGCTTCCGCGGCGTGGTCCAGGCCGTGGGAGGCGTCACTGTCTACTTCCCCGCGCCGGCACGCGACAAGCTCAGCGGCCTCGACATCCGCAGGCCGGGATGCGTCGAGCTGAACGGAGACCAGGCCCTGAGCTACGTGCGCAGCCGCGAGTACCAGTACTTCGAGAGCGGGCGATGGCACATGGATCCCACCGGGGACCTCGGGCGGATCCAGCGCCAGCAGGACTTCATCCGCCGCGTCATGCGGAAGGCGTCGGGCGTCGGGCGCAACCCCGTGACCCTCAACTCGCTGGTGGGGACGGCGGTGAAGAACGTGAGCATCGATCGGTCCTTCTCCGAGAGCGACCTGCTCCGCCTCTCGAAGAGGTTCAGGTCGCTGGAGCCCGATGCAGTGGAGATGCTGAGCCTGCCCACTGTCGACTCTCGCGTCGGCGACGCTGCCGTCCTGCGCCTCAAGCAGCCCGAGGCCCGGCAGGTCATCGACCATTTCCTCGGCAGGGACGCCGAGCCGAAGGCCGCGCAGCCGGGGGTCGGATCGGTTCCCAACATCGCACCCAACCGCGTCCGGGTCCGGGTGCTGAACGGCACCGGGACCGACGGGCAGGCGGGCAAGGCGGCCCAGGAGCTGCAAGGAGTCGGGTTCAACCTGGCCGGGACTGGTGACGCCGACCGGTCCGGGTACACCGAGCCCGTCATCCACTACGGCCGGGGCCAGCAGGAGAAGGCGGAGTTGCTGAAGGCCTATCTCGGGGGAGCCGCCCAGGTCCAGGAGGACCGAACCATCCAGGGGGTCGACCTGGTGCTCATCACCGGGTCCGAGCTGGGCGAGGTTCGCCCCCCTACCCAGGCGGGGCGGCCAACCACGGTTCCGACCACCAAGCCGGCCGCCACCACGCCCACCCAACCGAAGGGCGGCCCGCCCCAGGCGCCGTGTTGACCGGCTCAGGTCTCTGGGGGCGATCCCCGCCCGCCGATGATCAGTCCTTGTTGGCTCCGTGGGCGCGCACGAAGTCGTTGACCTCGTAGTAGGCGTCGATGGACTCGCCGGCGTCGCCCCAGAAGCCTTCGAGGATGTCGTACTCCATGGTCCCCTGGGAGACGAACCAGTTGTTCACGTCGGTGATCTCCAGCTCCCCGCGCCCGGACGGGGAGAGGCCGGGAATGACGTCGAACACCGTGGGGTCGTAGAAGTACAGCCCCGTCACGGCAAAGGTGCTGGGTGGGTCCTCGGGCTTCTCCACGATCTTCACCACCCGCCCGCCATCGTCGAGCTGGGGCACCCCGAGGTGTCTGAGATGGGTAGCGTCCTCGACGCGGGACAGCAGCACCCGAGCGCCCTTCTCCTGGTCCCTGAAGTTGGCGACCGAAGCTTTGACGGACCGCTCCAGGATGTTGTCGGCCAGCATCACCAGCACCTGGTCGTCCGCTGCGAATCGCTGTGCCAGCCCGAGCGCCTCGGCGATGCCGCCGGGCCGTTCCTGGTAGGCGTAGAAGAGCCGCTCGATGCCGTACTCCTGGCCGTTGCCGAGAAGTCGCAGGAACTCGCCGGCGTGGGTGCCGCCGGTCACCATCATGATCTCGCTGATGCCGGTGTTGACCAGCGCCTCGATGGCATAGCTCACCATGGGACGGTCGTAGATGGGGAGGAGATGCTTGTTGGTGATGCGAGTCAGCGGATGCAACCGGCTGCCGCTGCCGCCCGCCAGGATGACACCCTTCATTCCCTGAGCCTACGCCGGTGAGCCCGGGCGGCCCTTGGTTCGGGAATCGACCTTCCCCCCCGCTTCCCCTACCCTGATCCTCCCGTGAACCTCCTAGTCACCGGTGGTGCCGGCTTCATCGGCTCCAACTACGTTCGCCGGCTCCTGCGCACCGGCGACGACCGGGTGACCATCTATGACGCCCTCACCTACGCCGGCCAGCCCGCGACCCTGAGTGACGTGGAGGGCCACGGAGCCGTGCAGTTCGTCAAGGGGGACGTTTGTGACCGCGAAGCGTTGGAGGAGGCCATGCGGGGCCATGACGCCGTGGTGCACTTTGCCGCCGAGAGCGCCGTCGACCGCTCTATCGTCAGCCCCGACGCCTTCATGCGCACCAACTGCCAAGGCACCAACGTGGTGTGCGACGTGGCCCGGCGCCTCGAGGTGGAGCGCGTGGTGCACATCTCCACCGACGAGGTGTACGGCTCGGTGGAGGACGGGTCGTCCCTCGAGGGCGACCCATTGGACCCTCGATCGCCGTACAGTGCGTCGAAGGCCGGTTCGGACCTCATCGCCAGGTCCTACTTCAGTACCTACGGAACCCCCGTCCTCGTCACCCGCTCGTCCAACAACTTCGGGCCCTACCAGTACCCGGAGAAGGTGATACCGCTGTTCGTCACCAACCTCATCGACGGCGTTTCCGTGCCGCTGTACGGCGACGGGATGAACATACGGGACTGGTGCTACGTCGACGACAACTGCGCCGCCATCGACCTCGTGTTGCGCAAGGGCGTGGTGGGAGAGGTCTACAACATCGGCGCCGGGAACGAGGTGCCTAACCGGACCCTCGTCGACAAGCTGCTGGAGTTGTTCGGCGCCGACGAGTCCATGGTTCGCTACGTGGAGGACCGCCCTGGACATGATCGGCGATACTCGGTCGATTCCGGCAAGGTGGCGTCGCTCGGATGGTCACCGGCCCACGACCTCGACGAGGCGCTGGCCCAGACGGTGGGGTGGTACCGGGACAACCGCTGGTGGTGGGGACCGCTCAGGGACGAGTTCCTCGGCGGCCGCCCATGAGGATCCTCGTCACCGGTGCCCGGGGACAGCTCGGTCGTGAGCTGGTGGAGACGCTGGGTGACCACGACGTCACCGGCCTGGCAAGGGACCGCCTGGACGTGGCTGACCGCGACGCCGTGCTGGAGGCCCTCGTCTCCTTGAGGCCCGACGTGGTCGTGCACACCGCCTCCTGGACCGACGTGGACGGTTGTGAGGGTGACCCCGACCGGGCCTGGCTGGTCAACGCCCTCGGGACCCGACACGTGGCCCACGGGGCGCGGCTGGCGGGGGCCACGCTGTGTTACATCTCCACTGACTACGTGTTCGCCGGCGACGCCGACCGCCCCTACACCGAATGGGACGAGCCGGACCCCAAGTCGGTGTACGGGCGGTCCAAGCTCGGTGGGGAGCGCGAGCTCGGCGCCGGGGACATGATCGTGCGCACCTCGTGGCTCTGCGGCCGTTACGGTCGCAACTTCGTGAAGACCATGCTGAGGCTGGCCGGTGAGCGAGAGGACATTACCGTCGTGGACGACCAGCACGGGTGCCCCACCTTTGCCGACGACCTGGCGGCCATGATCGCCAGCATGGTGTCGTCGCGCTTCACCGGCATGTTCCACGTCACCAACCAGGGACCCACGACCTGGTTCGACCTGGCCCGCGCCACCCTGGTCGCCGGCGGTTTCGACCCCGCCCGGGTGCGGCCAATATCCAGTGCCGATCTGGACCCGCCCCGACCCGCCCCCCGCCCGGCCTGGTCGGTGCTCGACAACACCGCCCTTCGCCTCTCCGGGGTGCCCCTGCTTCCGGACCACCGGGAGTCACTCGAGCGGCTGGTGAAGCAGGTGCAGCAGTGAGTCGGGTGGCGGTGATCGGAGCCGGCTACGTGGGGCTGACCACCGCCGCCTACCTGGCTCACCTCGGACACGAGGTTGTGTGCGCCGACGTGTTGCCCGAGAGGATCGAGGGCCTCAACCAGGGCCAGGTGCCGATATTCGAGGCTGGTCTCGAGGAGATGGTGCGTGAAGGCCTCGACGGCCACCGGCTGTCGTTCGTGGTCGGCGCCGGCCAGGCGGTGGCCGGGGCCGAGTTCGTGTTCCTGTGCGTTCCCACACCGCAGGGGGCCGACGGATCGGCGGAGATGCGCTACATCGAGGACGCCGCCGGGGAGATCAGCCCCCATCTGCGCAGCGAGGCCGTCGTCATCAACAAGTCCACCGTGCCCGTGGGCTCGACGCGCGTGGTGGAGCGAGCGCTCGGGCGAGACGACGTCTTCGTGGTGTCGAACCCCGAGTTCCTGCGCGAGGGCTCCGCGGTGTACGACTGCCTCCACCCCGACCGCCTGGTGGTGGGTAGCGACGACCACACCGCCGCCATCCGGGTGGCCTCGTTGTTCGAACGCCTCGAGGCACCGCTCATCGTCACCGATCCGGCTTCGGCGGAGACGATCAAGTACGCCTCGAACGCCTTCCTGGCGACCAAGGTCTCGTTCGTCAACGCCCTGGCCAACCTGTGCGAGGGGGTCGGGGCCGACGTGCGCGAAGTGGTCCTCGGCATGGGATACGACCGCCGGATCGGCTTCGAGTTCCTGAAGCCGGGTCCCGGCTGGGGAGGGTCCTGCTTCCCCAAGGACACCCACGCCCTGGTCTACATGGCGGAGCAGGCCGGTTACGACTTCAGCCTGCTGCACGGAGTCATCGCCGTGAACGAGCAGCAGTACGGCCGGGTGGCCGACAAGATCCAGAGGATGGCCGGTGGCTCGCTCGAGGGGCGCACGGTCGCGGCCTGGGGCCTGAGCTTCAAGGCTCGAACCGACGACACCCGCGAATCACCCGCTCTGGAGGTGATCCGTCGCCTCCGGGAAAGGGGAGCGGTGGTGCGCGCCTACGATCCCCAGGCCCGCGGCGAGTTCCATGACGTCGAGCAGTGCGACGATGCCTACGCCGCCTGTGAGGGCGCCAGCGTGCTGGCTGTGCTCACCGAGTGGGACGACTTCCGCTGGCTGGACCTCGACAAGGTCAGGAGCGTGATGGCCGAGCCCCGCATCATCGACGCCCGGAACCTGCTCGACCCGGCCGTGGTCCGTCGCAAGGGGTTTGCCTACGAAGGCATGGGACGCCCGTGAGGGTGGTGGTCACGGGCGGCGCCGGCTTCCTCGGTTCGCACCTGTGTGACCACCTCCTCGATCGAGGCGACGAGGTGGTGGCCATCGACAACCTGCTCACCGGTCGCCTCGACAACATCTCCCACCTGTTCGGTCAGGAGCGATTCGCTTTCCAGCACCACAACGTCAGCCAGTACGTGCACGTCCCCGGCCCTGTCGACGCCGTGCTGCACTTCGCCAGCCCGGCCTCACCCCAGGACTACCTCGAGTTGCCCATCCAGACCCTGAAGGTGGGTTCCCTTGGTACCCATAATCTTCTGGGCCTGGCCAAGGACAAGGGCGCCCGGTTCCTGCTGGCGTCAACGAGCGAGGTCTACGGCGATCCCGAGGTCCACCCCCAGACCGAGGAGTACTGGGGCCACGTGAACCCCGTCGGCCCCCGAGGCGTCTACGACGAGGCAAAGCGCTTCGCCGAGGCCATGACCATGGCCTACCAACGCACTCACGGCGTCGACGTGCGGATCGTACGCATCTTCAACACCTATGGCCCACGACTCCGACCGGCGGACGGCAGGGTCGTCTCCAACTTCCTGGTACAGGCCATGGGAGGCAAGCCTCTTACGATCTACGGCGACGGGACCCAGACCCGCAGCTTCTGCTATGTCGACGACGAGGTCGCCGGCATCCTCGCCCTGCTGGCTTCGGACCACCGAGGGCCGATGAACATCGGAAACCCGAACGAGTTCTCCGTCGGCGAGCTGGCCCGACTCGTGCTCGAGGTCACCGGGTCCTCCTCTGAGGTGGTGTACGAGCCCATACCGGTGGACGACCCAGTCAGGCGTCGGCCCGACATCTCGCTGGCTCGAAGCGTCCTCGGCTGGGAGCCGAGTGTTGCCCTGAGGAACGGGCTGGAACGCACGGCGGGATGGCTGGAGAGCTCCGGGGCAGGCCCGTGACCGCGGCCCGGGTCAGCGCCATCGTCGTGAACTACAACGACCGCGAGCACCTACTCGAGTGCGTTCGCAGCCTCCGGTCGGAGGGCGTCAAGGACCTGATCGTCGCCGACAACGACTCCAGCGACGGCTCCCCTGAGGCGCTCGAGGAGATGGACCCCGAGGTCACCGTCGTCCCGGTGGGGGGGAACTTCGGCTACCCGGTGGCCGCCAACCGGGGTGCCTCACGGAGCTCGGGAGAGCTGCTCTTGATCTGCAACTCGGATGTGACCGTCGAGGACGGCGCCGTCGTCGCCCTCGCTGCTGCCATGGACGCCGACGAGCGCTTCGGCGTCGTCGGTCCTCGGATCATGGACCCGGACGGATCGTTGTACCCCTCGCCCCGACGGTTCCCGGCCATGGGGGTGGCTCTGGGTCACGCCTTCCTCGGGTTGTTCGCCCCCCGCAACCGCTACACCCGCCGCTACCGCATGCTGGACTGGCAGCAGCAACCCGGTCCCGTCGACTGGGTGTCAGGGGCATGCTTCATGTGCCGTCGGGACGCCTGGGACAGCCTCGGGGGGCTGGACGAGGCCTACTTCCTCTACGCCGAGGACGTGGACCTGTGCTGGAGGGCGTGGAAGGCGGGCTGGAAGGTGGGTTTCGAGCCCGCGGCGAGGGTCACCCACATCGGGGGGGCCACGACCTCGCTTGCTCCCTACCGCTTCATCGTGCTGCACCACCGGTCCGCCCTGCGCTTCTCCCGCCGCTACCTCACGGGTTGGCGCCAGGTCCTCCTGCCCTTCACCACGATCGGCCTCGGCGTCCGGCTGGTCCTGGCTTGCGCCCAGCGTGCCGCCCGGGGCCTCCGGGACCACTAGGTTCGAGGTTCATGGGCAAGGCGTCGAGCTCCAAGAAGGTGGCCCGCGCCGCCACCACGGGCGGCGGTCGCACCAGCCGGGGTACCCGAGCGTGGGGCTGGTACTCGGCCCTGGCCATGGTGACGCTGGTGGGCATCCTCCTGGTGGTCACCAGCCGCAATCAGCGCCTGAACGCCAACAACCCTCTGACCGCCGAGAAGCCTCGGGCGGCTGCACCGGAGAAGAAGTTCGCCGGTGACCACTGGCACGCCGCCTACGGCATTTACATCTGTGACCGGTTCGTCCCCGAGATCAAGAGCGACCGCGACCCCACCGGCATTCACACCCACGACGACGGGATCATCCACATGCACCCCTTCACCAGGGCGGTGTCGGGCTCGAAGGCCACCTTCGGGGTCTTCGCCGAGACGGTGGGCCTCACCGTCGCCGAGGACAAGATCAAGGTCGGAGACAAGACCTACAGCAACGGCGACAAGTGCGGAGACAAGGAGGGCCGGCTCCGGGTGTTGCTGAACGGCAAGGAGAGGCCAGGTGACCCCAAGGGCATCCGCCTCCAGGACCGCGACCAGCTCGTGATCGCCTTCGCCCCCCGGGACGCCAAGGTTCCCGAGACCCCTCCGTCGAGCCCGAATCTCGACAACCTCAACGACGTCCCAGGAAGCCCGGGCGCCACTTCGTCCACCGTTCAGGCGCCGGAGACGCCACAACCGGTAACGCCACCATCCAGCACGCCGTGAAGGCGGTAGTCCTCGTCGGGGGCATGGGCACCCGCCTACGACCCCTCACCCTCACCACGCCCAAGCAGATGCTCCACGTGACCGGGGTCACCATGATCGAGCGTGTGTTGAGCCACCTGGCCGCCCACGGCGTGGAGGAGGCCACCCTCTCCATGGGCTACCGGCCCGATCCTTTCCTGTCGGCGTTCCCGAGCGACCGCTGCGCCGGGGTGGGCTTGCGCTACGCCGTCGAACCTGCACCGCTGGACACTGGCGGCGCCATCCGCTTCGCGGCCCTGCACGGCGAGCTGGTCGACACCTTCGTGGTGGTGAACGGTGACGTGCTGACGGACCTCGACGTGACCGAGTTGGTGGCGCTCCACCGAGAGCGCGAGGCCAAAGCCACCATCCACGTCACCCCGGTCGCTGATCCCCGCTCGTTCGGAGTCGTGTCCGTTGACGGCGCGGGCCGAGTGGAGGCGTTCATGGAGAAGCCGGAGGTTCCCTCCACCGACCTCATCAACGGCGGGACCTACGTGGTGGAGCCCGAGGTGGTGGAGCGGATCGCCGGGGACCGCCGGGTCTCCGTCGAACGGGAGACGTTCCCGGCCATGGTGGAGGAGGGTTCGCTCTTCGCGCTGGCGTCGGATGCCTATTGGCTCGATGTCGGGACGCCGGCTGCCTACCTGAGGGCCCAGCTCGACCTGCTGTCCGGGGTACGGCCCGGTCCACCCGCTCCGGGCGCCATCGAGGGTGAGACCGGGGTGTGGACCGTCGGCAGACCGGTGGTGAGCGGTGAGGTGAGGCCCCAGAGCTTGATCGGCGACGCCGCCTACGTGGCCAAGGAGTCGCAGGTGGAGGGGTCGGTGGTGAGCGCCGGAGCGAGGGTGGAGGGAGCGAGGGTGGTTGGTTCGGTGCTCCTCCCTGGAGCCGTGACCCGGGCGGGGGCGGTGGTCGAGGGCTCGATCGTCGGCGCCGGAGCGGTGGTGGGGAAGGGTGCGGAGGTAACTGGCCTGTCCGTGGTGGGGGAGGGCGTGGAGCTCGACAGCAACGCCCGGATCTCTGGCGCCCGGGTGCCGAGCTCGTGATGGCCGGCGGCGGCAGAGTCTCACGATGAGAGCGCTCGTGACAGGGGGTGCCGGGTTCATCGGATCGGCGCTGGTGGACCGCCTCCTGGCCGAGGGCCACACCGTGGATGCTGTCGACGATCTGTCCACCGGCTCCCTCGCCAACCTGGTCGACGCTCGCTCCAACCCCGGCCACGACTTCACCTTCCACCGTTTCGACGTGCGCTCCGAGCAGCTCGTGGCCCTCATGACCCGTCGCCGGCCCGAGGTCGTCTTCCACCTGGCCGCCCAGGCCGACGTCCGGGTCTCGGTGGCCCGGCCCGTGTTCGACGCCGACGTCAACATCTTGGGCACCCTTCGGGTGCTGGAGGGTGCGCGCCAGGCGGGGGCTCGCAAGGTGGTCTTCGCGTCGAGCGGTGGCACGATCTACGGCGACGTCGATCCCGCCGACCTGCCCGCCCGCGAGACGCTCCCCCAACGGCCCCTGTCGCCTTACGGCGTGGCCAAGAAGGCGGGCGGTGACTACCTGGTGGCCTACCGCGAGCTGCACCAGCTGGAGTTCGCGGCCCTGGCCCTGGCCAACGTCTACGGCCCCCGGCAGGACCCCCATGGGGAGGCCGGCGTGGTGGCCATCTTCGCCGGCCGGTTGTTGGCCGGGGAGCGCTGCACGATCTTCGGTGATGGCGGACAGACCCGAGACTTCGTGTTCGTAGACGACGTGGTGGACGCCTTCGTCCGAGCCGCAGAGCGCGGTGGCGGCCTCCTCATCAACGTCGGCACCGGGGCGGAGACGTCGGTCAACCAGCTCTACGACGTCATGGCCACGGTCGCCGGCGTCACCGAGCCGGCTGATCACGCGCCCGAGCGCCCCGGTGAGCTGCGCCGATCAGCCTTGGATCCTGGCCGTGCCGCCATCCACCTGGGCTGGAAACCGTGGACCACGATCGAGGAAGGCAGTCGTTCCGTGCTCGAGTGGTTCCAGGCCGCCCGCCCGTCCTAGGAGCCGCCCGCAGCATCACCGCTGGCAGCGTGGCCTGAGCGTGTCCCTTAGGGAGCGCCGACGAACTACTTGCACGAATAGGAAGCATCATCCCTGGCGAGAGCCACAGGAGTATGCAAGTAGTTCGTCGGCGCTCCCTTACCGGAAGAGGTCCTCGCCGGGGCTGCGGACGACCTCGGCGGCCACCGACGACTGGCGGAGCCACGCCGGATCGGCGCCGCGCACGATCGCTGCCGGGATACCGGCGGCCTTGCCCATCGCCAGCTCGGCGGCGGAGGCGAGCTCGTCGGCCAAGCACACCTCGGTCACCTGGAGCGGACGACCGAAGGCGTCCGCCTTCCCCCGCAGGTCGAGGACCGCGGCCACCCCGGCGCAGCCAACGGCGACATCGGTGCTCCCGCGCCGCCACGGCCGCCCGAAGGTGTCGGAGACGATCACGCCCAGGGCCGCGCCGGTCCTGGCGAGGAGGCCTTCTCGGATGCGCCGGGCCGAACGATCGCCGTCCTCGGGCAGGAGCGCGGCCCATCCGGGCTTCACGTTGGAAAGGTCCACGCCGGCATTGGCGCACACGAATCCCTGGGGGGTCTCGCTGATCACCAGGTCCCCCCGGCGGCGCAGGACGCGGGTGGACTGGCGCTCGACCAGGTGGGCGCCGGAGCGCGGGTCGCCTGTGGCGAGCGACTCCAGCCGGCCCTCCGCCTTGGAGACCACCTTCTGGGTCACCACCAGGACGTCGCCCTCCAGCAGTGCCGCCCGCTCACAGACCAACTCAGCGAGGTCGTCCCCTGGGCGCACCTCGGGCATTCCGCCCACGGGAATGATCGAGATCGTCACCGTTGAAGGACGGCGCGGGCCAGTGATGATGCCTCGGCCGGCCCGGTCATCAGCGTAGGCGTCACGATGCAGCGCATGCCCTCGGCCTCCACCGCGTCGGCCCGGTCGGCGTCAGCCTCGTCCACGACCAGCGTGGATGCGAAGGGGGTGTAGAGGCGGGCCACGCCCACCACCGACGCCTCGTGGCCGAGCTCGGTCATGAGGCGATCGGCGGGTCCGCGGACGGCGGCCCCGGCGACGATGGGCGACACCGCCACCACGTCGCGGCGGCGTTCGGCGACAGCCTCGCCCACGCCGGGCACGGCCAGAATGGGACCGATGGACACGATGGGATTGGAAGGGCATATCACCACCTGATCTGCGGAACCGATGCTCTCGAGCACCCCCGCCCCGGGTGCGGCTCTGTCGATGCCGGCGAACCGCACGGCCTCGACGGGCACGGCGTGGCGCAGCCTCACGAAGTAGTCCTGGAAGCCGATCTCGACCGAGGTCTCCGGCTCCGGCCCCGGGACGGTGACGCGAGTCTCCACCCGTTGATCGCTCATGGGCACCAGCCGAACCTGCACATCCCAAGCCCTTGCTATCTCCGCCGTCACCTCCGAGAGGCTGCCCTGCTCGGCCAGCCTCTGTGTCCGGTAGAGGTGGGTGGCCAGGTCACGGTCTCCGAGGCGGAACCAGCTCTGCCCTGCTCGTGACTCGGGAGGTGCGACATCGGGATAGCGATCGAGAGCACCCATCACGGCCCACGTCTCTCCGGTCAGCCCCCACGCCCGCGCCACGTCGATGGCTCCGGCCAGGGTGTAGATGACGGTGTCGATGTCAGGGCAGACGCGAAGGCCGTGGATCGTCAGGTCATCACCTGTGTTCACCACAACCGTCATGTCGGCGGGCGCCATGACGTCGGTCAGCCCACACAGCATTCGGGCCCCGCCGACCCCACCGGCCAGTGCGGCCAGCCTCAGCATGGCCCCGGGACGGCGGCGCAGTAGCGTAGGTCAGGCGCCCGACTACGGCCCGGCCGAGCCATCACCCATGATCCACCTGCTCTCCATCCAACTGGTCGCGGAGCGCGGTGGCTCCGACCAGGCACTGCTGCGGATGATTCAAAGCCTGCCACGGGACCGGTTCAGGTGCCATGTCGCTCTGCCCCGTCCCTCTCCGTTGGAGCCCGAGTTCTCGGCGGCAGGAGCGACACTGCACGTGGTGCCCATGGAGAGGATCTCGACCAGCCACGGGCTGGCGAACTGGACCGCATATGCAGCCGGTTGGCCCCTGGCCGTGGCTCGGCTGGTGAAGCTGGTCCGGGATCTGCACGTCGACGTCGTGCACAGCAACTCGCTGCACTCCTGGTACGGGTGGGCGGCTGCCCCCCTGACCCGTCGGCCCCACGTTTGGCACGGACGGGAGATAGTGGTCCAGTCGCGTGCGGCACTGCGCCTCGAGCGGTTCCTGGCCCGAGCGTTCGCGGCCCGAGTGATCTGCATGTCGGGGGCGGTGGCCGCCCAGCTCCACTCCGCCAACACGGTGGTGATACACGAGACGCCCGACCCCGCTCAGTACAACCCGGGCCGGGCGGGACGGTTCCGGGCCCTCCTGGACATCCCGGACCAGGTCCCACTGGTCGGGGCGGCCGGTCGCATAGACACCTGGAAGGGCTTCGACGTCCTGCTCGAGGCCTTCGGGCAGGCCCGCCGGCGCCGCCCCGAGCTGCAGCTGGTGGTTGCAGGCGGGCCTGTGAGCGGCAAGGAGGCCTACGCCCGCCAGCTGGAGGACAGGGCCGCCGCCGTGGGCGGCGTCCACTGGCTGGGCCCCCGAACGGACATGCCGGAGGTCCTCGCTGACCTCGACCTCTTCGTCCTGCCGTCCACCGAGCCCGAGCCGTACGGTCTGGTGCTGGTCGAGGCACTGGCCAGCGGTGTACCCGTGGTGGCCACCGACGCCGGCGGGCCACCCGAGATCCTGGCTGCCGCCATCCCGGGGAGCGGGCGGCTGGTGCCGCCCCGTGACGCCACCAGGCTGGCTGATGCGCTCGTGGAGCTGGCGCCGTCCGAGGGCCAGACCAGCTCCGCAACCCGAAAGGCGCGGCCCGTCCGGCGTCGACCGGAGCCTCAGAACCGCTTCGCCGATGTCTTCGAAGAGGTGGCGCGCCAGCGGCCGGCCAAGGGGCGTCGTCTAGGCTTCGGCTCTCATGTCGGCCTTCTGCCGGGAGACGGCCGGTGAGCTCAGCCGTGGTTGACCGACCCCAGGACGGGCGCTGGCCCACCGTCACCCTGATCGTTCTCAACTACAACGGGATGGAGCACCTCCCCGACTGCTTCAACTCGCTCCAGAAGCTGGACTACGCCGGGGACCGGCTGGAGCTGATGATGGTGGACAACGCCTCCACGGATGGGTCCGTCCAGTACGTGCGCTCCAATCACCCCAACGTCCGAGTGGTGGAGAGCAGTGAGAACCTCGGCTTCGCCGGCGGCAACAACCTCGGCGCCCGGGAGGCCACGGGCGAGCACGTGATCTTCCTGAACAACGACATGGCCGTGGACCCTGGCCTCGTACGGGGCCTGGTGGAAACCGTCATGGGCGATCCGGAGGCGGTGAGCGCGGGGGCCAAGATCCTGAGCTGGGACGGGAGCCTCTTCGACTTCGCCGGTTCCATCTGCAACTTCACCGGCCACGCCGCCCAGGTCGGCTTCGAGGAGCCCTACCACCAGGATCGCTACGACGAGGTCGTACCCCTGCTGTTCGCCTGTGGCGGGGCCATGATCATCGACCGTGAGGTGTTCCTCGACGTCGGCGGCTTCGACGACGACTACTTCATCTACTACGAGGACGTCGACCTCGGCTGGCGCCTGTGGGTGCAGGGTTACAAGGTCCTCTTCGCTCCCACGGCGGTGGCCAACCACCGCTACCGAGGCACCATGGGGAAGTTCCCGAGCTACAGGAAGTCGCTGCTCTACGAACGCAACGCCCTCTGCACGGTGCTCAAGAACTACGGCGACGACAACCTGGGCGGCGCCCTTGCCGCCACCCTGTTCACCGTGGCGGCCGGGGTTGTGGAGGAGGCGGTCAACGTGGGCCAGCTGGACCTGGAGTCCTTCTCCATCAAGAGCGGGAAGAAGATGGACCACAAGGCGGTCCGCCTGCAGAAGCCGAACATGAGCGCCCTCCTCGCCGTGCACGAGGTGGCGAGGGACCTGCCTCTGTGGATGGAGAAGCGCCGCGCCGTGCAGGAGCGACGCAAGCGGACCGACGAGGAGATCGCACACCTCTTCAGGCCCTACTTCCCACCTGCTCCATGGAGATGGGCCGGGACCGCCTACTCGGTCACCCAGGCCCTCGGCGTCCAGGACCTGTTCTCCGTGGCTCCCCGTAAGGTCCTGGTGGTGAGCCCCGATGTGCTGCCCTACCCAGGGCTGCCCACCGTCGGGTCCGGACTTAGGGCCTGGGCCATGGGCCACGGGCTTCTCGCCGCCGGTCACGATGTCGAGTTCTCCATGCCTCGCCGGACCCTCGAGCGGTACGACGGAAACGCTCCCCGAGAAGCCACTCGGCTGGCATGGGAGCCGTTGCGGCTGGGCGACGTGGTGGAGAGGGTGAAGCCCGACGTCGTGGTGGCTTGCGGGTGGCCGGTGCTGAACCACCTGCTGCACGCCCCGAACGTGCCCATCATCCTCGACCAGCACGGACCTCACATGCTCGAACGGGGGTTCCAGGGCCTGGACGAGGAGGCCAGTGGAGCCGAGAAGCTGCGGGCCCTTCGCATGGCGGACTACTTCACGTGCGCCGGCGAGCGCCAGTTGGGCCACTTCCAGGACTGGCTGGAGCGGGCAGGCTGGACCGAAGAGGAACGGGCCGAGCGTGCTGTGGCCGTCCCCGTCTCCCTCTCGCCCGACCTCCCGGCGCCCGACCGCCACGGGGAGCTGACCTTCGTCTTCGGTGGGATGTTCCTGCCCTGGCAGGACCCGTCGGTCGGCCTGGAGACGCTGGTGGACGAGCTGGAGCGCGGCGACGAGGGCCGGCTGCTCTTCTTCGGCGACCGGCACCCGTCGTTCACGGGCGGGGTGGTGGAGGCGCTCATCGACCGCCTGGGCCGCAGCCCTCGGGTGGACGTCCGGGGCCTCGTGTCTCACGAGCAGCTGGTGGACACCTACACCCGCTCGCACGTGGCCATCGACCTCATGAAGGCCAACCCCGAGCGCCAGCTGGCCTTCACTACCCGCACCGTCGAGTACCTGTGGTGCGGACTGCCGGTCATCTACAACGACTACGCAGAGCTCGCCGACCACATCCGGGAGTACGAGGCGGGTTGGACGGTGAGCCCCGACGACGTCGAGGGCCTGCGCCGGGTCATCACCGACATCTTCGAGCATCCTGAACAGGTGGAGGAGCGGGGCCGCAACGCCCAACGCCTCGTCCGTGACCGGTTCACGTGGGATCGGACCATCGCCCCTGCTGACCACTTCGTACGCCATCCCGGCATGCGCCGGGACCAGACGCTGGAGGACAAGATCAGCGCCCTGATGCCCGCCGAGGTCACGCTTGCCGTACAGCGGGTGCGCTCGAGCCTCCCACCATCGGTGGACCGGGGCCTGCTGCGGGTCCTCGGCGTGCTGACAGGGACCAAGCACGACCCCGCCAGCGACAGCGATGCGCCCATCCCGCTCGAGCTGGCCATCCTCGTGAACCGGCTCTCTCGGACCCTCCCCGAGCCGGTGGCCAAGAGGGCACGGCGTACCCTTCTACGGGTGCGAGGAAGGAAGAGGGCAGAGTGAAGATCCTTGTGACGGGAGGCGCCGGCTTCATCGGCTCCCATCTCGTGGACGCGCTGCTGGAGCGAGGCCACGACGTGATCGTCTACGACAACCTCGAAGGCCAGGTGCACGGCCAGAACGGAAGCAAGCCTGCCTACCTGAACGAAGGCGCCAGGTTCGTCCGCGGTGACGTCCGCGACTACGAGGCGCTCAAGGACTGCATCGTCGACGAAGGCGTGGAACTGGTGTCCCATCAGGCCGCCGTGGTCGGGGTGGGCCAGTCGATGTACGAGATTCGCCGTTACGTGGAGGCCAACTCGCTGGGCACGGCCAACGTCCTCGACATCCTGGCCAACAACGAGCACGGCGTCCGCAAGGTCGTGGTGGCCTCCTCCATGTCGATCTACGGAGAAGGCAAGTACCTCTGCGAGGCCGATGGCGTGGTCTACCCGAAGCTGCGGCCACCGGAGCAGCTGAGCGAGCGTGACTGGGAGATCAGGTGTCCGCGCTGCAGTAGCGCGGTCCGCGCCACCGGGACGGACGAGGACAAGCCGCTGTTCCCCACCTCCATCTACGCCACCACCAAGAGGGACCAGGAGGAGATGGTCCTCGAGTTCGGCGACGCCTACGGCATCCCGAGCGTCGCCCTTCGCTACTTCAACGTCTACGGGGCTCGCCAGGCCCTCGCCAATCCGTACACCGGGGTGGCGGCGATCTTCGCCTCCCGGCTACTCAACGACAAGGCGCCGCTGGTGTTCGAGGATGGCAGGCAGAGCCGCGACTTCACCCACGTCTCCGACATCGTGCAGGCCAACCTCCTCGTCACCGAGGGCGATGCCGGTGACTTCGACGCCTTCAACGTCGGCACGGGCCGGAGCACGTCCGTACTCGACGTGGCCGAGACGCTGGCGGAGAAGCTGGGCAGGGACATCGAGCCGCAGCTTCTGGGCAAGTTCCGCTCGGGGGACATTCGCCACTGCCACGCAGACATCACCAAGGCCCGCTCCAAACTCGGGTTCGCGCCGAGGGTGCAGTTCGACGAAGGGATGGAGGGCCTGACCGCCTGGCTGGCGTCCGAGACCTCGGACGATCGAGGCGAGCTCGCCATGCAGGAGCTGGAGGACCGAGGCCTCACCGGGTAGCTGGTGCTGTACTAGGCCGATGCGGGCCTTGGTCACCGGCGGCTCGGGCTTCGTCGGATCGTGGCTGCGGGCCCATCTGGAGGAGGTCGGGGACGATGTCGTCGCCCCCGGGGACGAGTTCGACCTCCACCATTCCGAGACCGTCCATCACGAGGTGGCGGCTTCGGGGGCCGACGCCGTGTACCACCTGGCCGGCCTGGCTCACGTCGGTCGTTCCTGGAACGAGCCGGTGGACTTCTTCGAGACCAACGCCATCGGTACCCTGCACGTCCTCGACGCCGCCCGCCGGTGCCGGCCGGTGCCCCGGGTCCTCGTGGTGAGCTCGGCCGAGGTGTACGGGACGGTGAACCCAGATCAGCTGCCGCTGGACGAGGAGACTCCGATGCGCCCGGTGTCGCCCTACGCCGCCAGCAAGGCGGCGGCGGAGATGCTCGCCACCCAGGCGCACCTCGGATGGGAAGTGCCCGTGATTCGAGCCCGACCGTTCAACCACCTGGGTCCCGGGCAGTCGCCGACCTTTGCCGTGCCCGCCCTGGCGGGGCGGATCCTCGAGGCGCGCCGGACCGGAAGCGACGTCCTCCGGACCGGGAACCTGTCGGCCCGCAGGGACTTCACCGACGTTCGAGACGTGGTGCGCGCCTATCGGCTGCTCGTGGAAGCGGGGGAGCCGGGTGCGGTCTACAACGTCTGCTCGGGGCGAGACGTGACCATCGAGAAGGTCGTGACCCACCTCCTCGCCATCTCGGGCTCCGACCTTCAGATCCGCAGCGATCCCGGCCTCATGCGCCCGATCGACGTTCCCGTGCTCCGGGGCGACCCCTCCCGGCTCCGGGCCGCGACCGGGTGGGCACCGGTGATACCCCTCGAGGAGAGCCTGAAGGCCGTGCTCGAGTCCCTGAAGAGCTGATCACTCGTGATCTGAGAAGCCGGCGTCCTTCTGCTGATCGACCTGCTGATCGGCGCGGGCCCTGAGCTGATCCTGGGTCTCCTTGGCCGCCTTTCGGACTTGGTCCCAAACGCCCATGGCCTGCTCGGGGAGGCGGGACTCGATGTGCGCCAGCACGGGTTCGACTCGCTGGCTGACGTCCACCATGACAGGCTCGAGCCGCTGCTCGACCTCCCGTGCCAGTCCGGTGATCTGGTGGCGTGCTTCGGCCAGCTGTGACTCGAGCTCGGGACGCTGAGTCTGGAGCTGCTTGGCCAGTTCCCTGCGACGCACCTGGGCCTGCTGGAACCCGAGCACGCCCAAGCCCACTGCCACGTAGGCCGCGTCCCTCATGGTCCTTGTCACGTCGTCAACGGCTGTCACGGCCGGCATCCTCCACCTGATAGCGGTCCCTTCACCGTACCGGAAGCCCGCGCCTTCGAGGACGCGTCCTGCCGGGAGCATGGCCCTGTCGAGGCCCGGCCCCCGGCTAGCCTTTGGGCCCGACATGGAATCGCCGTTGCAGGCACCGGCGGTCGTCGCCGTCGTCGTCACGTGCGATTCGGGGTCGTGGCTGGAGGAGGCGCTGGAGGCGCTGGCCGCCCAGGACTACCCGAATCTCTCGGTGCTGGTGATCGACGCCAACAGTGCTGAAGATCCCACCTCCCGCGTGGCGCTGGTGCTGCCGGACGCGTTCGTACGGCGCCTCGCCGCCAACCGCGGCTATGCCGCGTCGGCCAACGAGGCGCTCAAACTGGTGGAAGGTGCCTCGCACTACCTGCTCTGTCATGACGACGTCGTCCCTGCCCCGGATGCGGTGCGCATCATGGTGGAGGAGGCCTTCCGTTCCAACGCCGGCATCGTGGCGCCCAAGCTGCTCGATTGGCACGAGCCGGCCCGCCTTCTCCAGGTGGGGATGAGCGTCGACAGGGGAGGAGCGCCGGTGGCGCTGGCCGAGCGGGGCGAGCTCGACCAGTCCCAGCACGACAACGTGCGTGACGTCTTCTTCGCCCCCGGCGGCTGTGTTCTGGTGCGGGCCGACCTGTTCGCCTCCCTCGGCGGCTTCGACCCATTGATGGGCCTCTACGGCGAGGACCTGGACCTTTCGTGGCGCGCCCACATCGTCGGCGCCAGGGTGGTGGTGGCGCCCGCCGCCCGGGTTCGCCATCTGGAGGCCATGAGCACCGGCCGGCGGTCGCCGGGCGGCGGGCCGACGCCGAGCAGCGAGGAGGCGGCCCGCCGGCGGGTGCGCCCCCTCCAGCTGCGCCACCGTCTTCGGGCCGTGCTCAAGGCTTACGGCCCCTGGCACCTGGTTCGGGTGCTTCCCCAAGCGGGCGTCATGGCCCTGCTCGAGATCGTGGCCGACGTGCTTACCGGGCGCGCCGGCTCGGCGAGGGACACCCTCCGGGCCTGGTCGTGGAACCTGCGGCACCTGGGTCAGCTGCGCGCCGCGCGCCGCCAGGTGCACGACCACCGGCGCATGAGCGACCGAGCGATCCGCGACCTTCAGGCAAGGGACCTGACACGGTTCGTCAACTTCGTGCGCACCCAGGTCATGGGCGAGAACCGGCATCCTCGCGCCGTGGCCGGGCGGGTGATGGCGTCCAGTCAGGCCCGGGACCTTCGCCTGCCGTTGCTGGTGGGCACCGGCGCAATGGTGCTCCTACTGTTTGGTAGCCGGCAGCTGCTGACGGGCGGCGTGCCGGCTGTGAACGAGCTGGCGCCCCTGTCCGGCGGCGCCCTGAGCCTGCTTCGACGGTTCCTTTCGAGTTGGCGCGAGGTGGGTCTCGGCGCCGAGGGACCCGCCCCTCCGGCCTTCGCCCTCCTCGGCCTCGGGGGCGTCCTCCTCGGAGGGTCCACCGCCCTCCTCCAGACCCTCCTGGTGGTGGCGGCGCTGCCCCTCGGCGCCGTTGGCGCCTTCCGCCTGGCCCGGCAGTTCGGCTCCCAGCGGGCCGGCCTGGCCGCCCTCGTCGTCTACTCCGCGGCGCCCGTCGCCTACAACTCCCTGGCCGGCGGGCGGCTGAGCGGGCTGGTCAGCTACGCGGCCGCACCATGGGTGCTGGGCCGTCTGCTCCGGGTCACTGGCATCGAGCCCTTTGCTGACGAGGCGCCCGAGCGGAGCCTGGCCGTGGAGATCCTCGGTCTGGGGGTGCTGCTGGCGGTAGCAGCCGCCCTCTCTACCTCGGTGGTGGTCATGACACTCATTGCCGCCGTCGGCATCGTGGCCGGCGCCGCCCTCGGCGGAGGGGTCGGCCCGGCCCGGCGTGCGCTGGTCCTGGCCCTCGGCGGCGCCGGAGTGAGTGCCGTGATGCTCTTCCCCTGGACCCTCAGCTTTCTCCGCCCCGGGGCCCAGCTGTCGGCTCTCATGGGGGAGACGACGGCGCCGGCGGGCGGCTACGGGTGGGGAAGCCTGCTTCGCTTCCAGACCGGCTCCCTGGGGGATGCGCCGATCGGTTGGGCGTTCGTCGTCGCCGGCGCCCTGCCCCTCCTCCTCGGTCGGGAGTGGCGCCTGTCATGGGCAGCCCGCCTCTGGGGGTTGGCCATCACCTGCTGGGCGGCGGCGTGGCTCGCCGGCCGGGGATGGTTGCCGATCCCTCTCCCGCCGGCGGACGTGATCCTCGCCCCGGCGGCATTGGCGCTGGCCCTCGCCGTGGCCCTCGGGATGACCGCCTTCGAGGTCGACCTTCGTGACTACCGCTTCGGATGGCGACAGGTGGCGTCCTTCTGCGCCCTGGTGGCCACCCTCGCCGGCGTTCTCCCGGTGCTGGCCACGGCGCTCGGGGGCAGGTGGGGCCTGCCCCGTCAGGACTTCGCCGAGCTGTTGTCGTGGATGCCGGAGCAGCGCGGCCAAGGTCCGTTCCGCGTCCTCTGGCTGGGAGACCCCGAGGCCCTTCCGGTGGGCGCCTGGCGCCTGGAGGACGGACTCAGCTACGGCACCTCTCGGGACGGGCCGGACTTGAGCGTGGAGTGGGCGGGTGCCTCGCCCGGTCCGGCCAGGGCGGTTGCCGACGCCTTCACCGTTGCCCGAGCCCGAGGCACCACTCGCCTGGGACGGTTGCTCGCCCCCATGGCCATCCGCTACGTGGTGGTCCCCGAGCGCGCCGCCCCCTCCCTGGCCAAGACGGCGCTCCTGCCGCCTCCCTCGGACGTGCCCGCCACCCTCGACGCCCAGGTCGACCTGAAGCAGTTGAAGGGCGACAGCGCGCTGCGCGTGTACGAGAACGCGGCGTGGGCGCCGGGTCGGGCCCTGTTGGGACCGGACCAGGCCCAGGCCAGCCGACAGTCGAGCTTGGAGTCGGTGGCATCGGTCGACCTGACCGGCTCCCGGCTCGCCCTGCCCGAGCGGCGCTCACGAGCCCGTTACCAAGGGCCGGTCCAGCGAGGCGACGTCGTGTTCCTTTCCGAGGCCTCGTCCCCGCGCTGGCAGCTGCGGGTCGGCGGTCGAGCCGCGGACCGCACCAAGGCATTCGGCTGGGCCAATGCGTTCACGGCGCCGGCCAGTGGCCCGGCCACCCTCCGTTACCGCCCGTCCTTGTGGCGCTACCTGGCGATCGCCGTCCAGGTGATCCTGTGGCTGGCGGCCATCCACCGTCTGGTGGCCGTCCGCCGCCTCGTGGCCCTCCGGCGGTCGGGATGACCCAGGCCGCATGGCCGACCCCATGAAGCTGGGCCGGTGGCCCCTCGTCGGTGTGGTGGCCGGGCTGCTCCTGGCCGGCGCCCTCGTCGATCGCACCGGTTCTGGCCCCCGCCCACCGGCCCGACCCGCGGAGGACGCGTCGGCCATGCCCACGGCGGCCCCAGGCGGGGCACTGTCGTCCACGTTGTACTGCGCCGGGGCCACGGCCACCGCCGCTGGCAGCTCCGCGGGGGCGGTGGTGATTGCCAACGCCCGTGACGAGGAGGCTCGGGGCAGCGTCACCGTCATCACCACCACGGCCCCGCCCCGATCGGTCCCTCT
>JALZKD010000184.1 GCA_030859405.1 Actinomycetota bacterium
GGCTCAGCCGATCCGGGAAGCCAGCTCTCGCAGGGGCGGCTCGTACACCTCGCTGAAGGTGGGGAACGGGTGGACCACGTCAGTGAGCACCCTCAGCGGGATCTCGGCCCGGATGGCCAGCGCCGCTTCACCGATCCACTCATCGGCGGCGCCGCCCAGGGCCGACGCCCCGATGAGCACGCCCCGCTTCCGGTCGGCGACGAGGACGAGGCGGCCCCGGGACTCGCCCTCGCTGGCCGAACGGGCCGTCTGGCCCAGCTCCATGGTGGCGGTGACGGCGTCGAGCCCTTCCTGCTTGGCATGGGCCTTCGTCATGCCCACCGAGGCCAGCGGAGGATCAGTGAAGATGGCCCGGGGAATGGCCCGGTAATCGGCGCGGGCCGGCCGGGAGAGCAGGTTGGCCGTGATGACCCGGGCTTGATAGTTGGCGGCGTGGGTGAAGGGAGCCACGCCCGTCACGTCCCCACCCGCCCAGACGTGGTCATGACCCCGCACGCGGCAGTGCTCATCGGTCTCCACGCCCGTCTGGCCGGGCTCGATACCTAGAACGTCGAGCCCGATGCCCCTGGTGTTGGGGTAGCGCCCGACGGCCAGGAGAATGCGCTCGGCCTCGAGGCTGCGACCGTCGGCCAGGTGGAGTCGCGCTCCGCCGGCCAGGGCTTCGGTCGACGTGGCTTCCGCCGCCAGGTGGACGTCCACGCCGTCGTCTCGGAGCACGGCGGCCATGTCCCCGGACACGCCCGGGTCCTCGGCGAGCACCAATCGCTCGGCCGCCTCGACCAGGGCCACCTGAACACCGAAGCGTGCGTGGGCCTGGGCCAGCTCGCAGCCCACCGCACCGCCACCCAGGATCACGAGCGAACCCGGGCGCTCAGTGGCGGTGAGCGCCTGGTCGCTGGTCCAAGTGGGCACATCCTCCAGGCCCTCGACGGGCGGAACGACCGGGGAGCTTCCGGTGGCCACGACGATATCCGTGTAGCCGTACTCGGCGTCTTCGTCCACCTGCACCACGCCCGCTCGCGACACCCGACCCCGTCCCCGAACCACCATCACACCAGCGTCCCGCAGTTCCTTCGCCGATCCGCTGTCGTCGAGCCTGCGGGTGATCTGGTCTCGCCGGCCGAGGGCCGCCCCGTAGGCGTCGTCATCGTCGTCGGCTCGGGGCTCGGCCGACCCCGCACCCAGCTCCACGGTCCGGGTGATCAGGTGGCGCACCTGGGCCGAACGCAGCAGGGACTTGGAGGGCATGCATGCCACGAAGGGGCATTCGCCGCCCACTCGATGGGCCTCGATCAGGGCCACCGATCGTCCCTCCCGAGCGACATTGGAGGCGACCGACTCACCCGCAGTGCCGCCACCGAGCACGACTACTTCGAAAAGCTGAGCCATGAGGCCACCTTTGCAGAGGATGCAGAGGAAGACGCCGACTAAGGATTGCGCGCTTTCATGTTACCGATATAGATGGTACGGTTCTGCCTGACGATGTCGGGACCGGAGCACATGACCGTCGACGAGCTGGCCAGGGAGGCAGGGACCACCACCCGCAACGTGCGCAACTACCAGACCCTCGGCCTGCTGCCGCCACCCACCATGGTGGGCCGTGTGGGCCACTACGACGAGGGCCATCTGGCTCGGCTCCGCCTCGTCGCCCACCTCCAGGGCCAGGGGTTCTCCCTCGGTGCCATCGCCGCCTTGCTGCGGGCGTGGGAGGAGGGCCGGGACCTGGCCGACGTCTTGGGCTTCGAGCAGGCGCTCACGGCCCCCTGGAGCGAGGAGGCGCCGGAGGTGGTCTCCGCCGAGGAGCTTCTGGAGCTGTTCCCCGAAGCCGCGGCCGACCCTGACCTGGCCGCTCGGGCGGTAGAGCTCGGGCTGATCGTTCCCGAGGCTGGCGCCTTCCGCCTGCCGAGCCCCAGCCTGGTGCGGGTCGGCGCCGAGCTGGTGGACGTGGGCGTCCCCCTGGCCGCCACCCATGACGAGGTGGCGACCCTGCGCGCCGACATGGCCCGCATCGCCGGCCGGTTCGTGGCCCTCTTCGAGCGCCACGTGTGGCAGCCCTTCGCCGAGGCCGGAATGCCGGCCGAGCGACTGCCCGAGGTCACCGAGTCCCTGCGCCGGTTGCGGCCGCTGGCGGCCATCGCCGTCAAGGCGGTGCTGGCCCAGGCCATGGAGGAGGCGGTGGCAGCCTCCACCGCGCTGCGGGCGGCGCCTCTCCCTACCGAAACCGATCCCAACCCCCGTCCCCACCCTCTCCAGGAGGAAGCCGCCCGATGAACTTCTCCACGTCCTGGGACCACTGGCTGTACGTGACCCTGCCGTTCGCCCTCTACGGCGTGGTGGTGCTGGGCCTGCTGGGGGCCGGCGAGCACGGCCCGGAGACCAACATCCTCAAGATCTTCTTCCGGCGCATCTCCTGGAGCCTCGAGCGCCTGACGGGGCATGCCGGTTGGAGGATGGCCGGGGTCTTGAGCGGCCTCACGGTGTTGGGCGTGGCCATGATGGGCCTCTACTGGGACGTGGCCTTCCACATCGACGTGGGCCGGGACAAGGAGCTGTTCACCCCCTCTCACACCATGATCGTGCTCGGTCTGGCCGGACTGGTCTACAGCGCCGTTATCGCCGTGATCTTCGCCACTGTCGACCGGGCCCCGGTGGGCTGGCGCATCCTCGGCCTGCGCATTCCGAGGTCGGCCCTGGCCCTGGCCGCGCTCGGAACCGGTGGCGTGGCCGCCTTCCCTCTGGACAACCTGTGGCACGAGGCCTACGGCGTCGACGTCACGCTCTGGAGCCCCTCTCATCTGCAGCTGGTGCTCGGCGGCGGGTTGGCGCCGATCGCCCTGTGGCTGATGATGAGAGAGGGCGCCACCGAGGGCCGGCCCCGGATGCTCGGACGGGCCATCGACGCCCTGGTGCTCGGGGCCGTGCTCACTGGCATGTCCGCCGTCCAGGGCGAGTTCGACTTCGGCGTCCCGCAGTTCCAG
>JALZKD010000185.1 GCA_030859405.1 Actinomycetota bacterium
GGTGCGGCGCCCCCATTCGGTAGCTCGGCCGCCTTAGAAAGTTGTGCTTCCGTAGGCCCGTGGCTTTGCGTGGCCGGATTTCTCCGGCCTTGCCGTTTCGTGGGTTGTTGGTTGTTGCCTCAGACCTACCTTCGGCACGTGGCGGCTAGGTCTGAACACGCCGCTCGAATTTGCGTCCCGGCTCGGTCCGGCTCGGAGGTGGCGTCTGAGCACGCGGCTGGGGGTTCTGGCCTGCCCCAATGAAGTCCGCCGGGAACAGCCGCTATGGCCAGGTCGGAGAGTGTTGAGGGCGAGCCTGAGTCGGTCCGGTCAGATCGGGCGTGACGCCCGTCCTGGCGAGACGCCGACGTCGTGGCGGTTCACGCCGGCTTGGTTCTCTCCCACGACGTGCAGCCGGCGCAACTGAACCACTTGGGGACGGGGCTGTTAAGACCCCGGCCGTTGAAGGTCCACAGCCCAGCGTTGCCCCCCCCGTAGTTGTAGAAGAACCCGACGTCGTCGGCGCCGTCACCGTTGAAGTCGCCGGAGACTCGTAACGCCGCCTCGTTCAACTGCGCCTGATGGAAGATAGGAACGGCGGCTGGGGCTGGGGTCGGATCCACTGGCGGCGGCGCGAACGGCACCGGCCTCGCCGGGGCCGCACCTCAACCGGTCCTGCCTCGCCATGAAGCATCCGTCAGCGGGCGAAGGACCACGGCGCCAGACACCCTTGCAGTCGGGACAGGCCACGGCACCGGCGACCAAGTCAGTCTCGACCTCTATCGGGTCGTCTCTACGATGAGCACGATGCCCTCCGGCATCACCCGGGAGGACGCCCTCGTGCTCGGTCAAAGGACAGCGAGGGGATCCTTGCGCGAACAGGGACATCCTCACGCTGTCGCCACCCTAACGACACGGCAAGGACGCGCCTATGGCTCACCGTCCCCACGTTCAGTGTCGCTAACTGCCCCCGTCTGCTCAGTCAGCGTGGCGCTCAACACCACCACGCCCCCGGCGGGTCAACAGGTCGTCCAGCTTCACTACCCTGAGGCCCTCGCCGACCAGCCAGGTCTCGATCTCGGCGTGGTTGGCCATGAGGTTGGCCCAGGCGACGCCGTAACCGTCGAAGCGCTGGGCACGCACCCGCTCGCATACCTGGCCGATGATGACGTAGCTGAGCTGGTCCTCATTGCCGGTCGAGGACCAGCCCGCACTCCACCGCTGCTGGCCGCATAACGCCGGACGGTCTTGTGATTCACCCCGCCAGCCGCTCGATCGAGCGGAAGCCCTTCCTGCCGCAGCCACAGCACCTCTCGGATCTCGAACACTGCAACACAGACCAGTTGGACCGGTGTCAGGGGGTCAGGCCACCGCCGCGCGCAGCCGCAGCTCGGCGTGATTGGCGAAGAAGTTCCCGAGGATACGGGTTCGAGCCCGGCACCCTCCTTGAGCGCTGCCGTCCGGACGTCAGGATCCTGTGCCGAACGACCTCTGGTAGAGCCCGTCGTCGGTGCCGCGCACGAGGACATCGATCCTGCCGTCTTCCGACGACACGGCGGCGGGGTCAGCGGTGATCAGCCCGCCCAGCGACTGCCAGCTACCCCATCCCCCAGCCCCTAACGACCTCTGCCAGAGGGCGTCGTTGGTGCCGCGGGCGAACACGTCGAGGCGGCCAGGACCCTGTGAGGACACACCCGGCCCCGATCTCAGCTGTCCGCCGAGCGGCTTCCAGCTTCCCCAGCCACCACCGGCGAACGACCTCTGGTAGAGCCCGTTGTCGGTGCCGCGCACCAAGACGTCGACCTTGCCGTCTTCGGACGACACGGCGGCGGGGTCAGCGGTGATCAGCCCGCCCAGCGACCGCCAGCTCCCCCACCCCCCAGGCCCGAACGACCTCTGCCAGAGGGCGTCGTCGGTGCCGCGGGCGAAGACGTCGAGGCGGCCAGCACCCTGTGAGGACACACCCGGCGCCGATCTCAGCTGCCCGCCGAGGGGCTTCCAGCTCCCCCAGCCACCACCAGCGAACGTCCTCTGGTAGAGCGCGTTGTCGGTGCCGCGCACGAAGACGTCGATCTTGCCGTCTTCGGATGACACGGCGGCGGGGTCAGCGGTGATCAGCCCGCCCAGCGAGCGCCAGCTCCCCCACCCCGCTGGCCCGAACGACCGCTGCCAGAGGGCGTCGTCGGTGCCGCGGGCGAAGACGTCGAGGCGGCCAGGGCCCTGTGAGGACACACCCGGCGCCGATCTCAGCTGCCCGCCGAGCGGCTTCCAGCTCCCCCAGGCCGGGGCCAGAGTGGGGGCAGGGGCTGGGGTTGGGGCCGGGGCTGGGGCCGGGGCTGGGGCCGGGGCCGGGCCAAGTGAAGGGGCTGGGGCAGGTGCCTGAGCACCGAAGGTGAGCACGCCGATGTCCACGGCTGTGCCGGGGGCCACACCGATGGCTGCGGCGATGCGTGTCGGCAGGGGCTGTCCCTTACCCTTGGCCACGCTCGTGGTGGGCAGCCCGTAGTCCCCCGTGGCCTCATTGGTCACGAAGGGGTTGGTGCTGGCTCCGTCGGCCACCACGCTGTTGAGCTCCTGGCCTGTCCTCGAGCGGAAGTCGCCCATGGTGGTGGACGCCACCATGTTGGACGGCCAGTTGGACCAGTTGGCGATCCACTGGGGTGAGGAGGACGACGTCCGGTGATAGGCGTTGTAGTTGGTGGTCACTCCCATGTTTGCGCCTGACTCCTGCTTGCGGGCGTCGTCGACCCCGAACAGTGAAGGCGAAGATGAGGTCCCATCCGAGAGGACGTTGTTGCGGACGGTGACTCGATCCACGTCGTGGGTGATGGCCGGGTCGGCGCTGGACGTACGGTTGCCTTCGAGGATCTGGATGTCCCGCCGGTTGCGCATGGCCGTGTTGTTCCAGACCTGGGCGTCGCTCGACTCGAGGATGTAGATGCCGTTGTCGCCGTTGTCGGTCACGACGTTGTCGGCGATGACGGCATTGGCCGAG
>JALZKD010000186.1 GCA_030859405.1 Actinomycetota bacterium
TGGCCCAAGGCGTGCGAGACCACATGAGCCGCATACTGGCGGCGAAGCTGGAGCTGCATCCTGATCTCGTGGTGCTGACCGGCCTCGGTCTCGGGGCCGAGCAGCTGGGCGCGGAGGCGGCCGCCGGCGCCAATGCGCCCTATGTGGCCGTCCTCGCCTTCCCTGGACAGGAGGAGGTGTGGCCGGCTCGGTCCCGGAAGCGTTACCGAGGCCTGCTGGAGGGAGCCACTGGCCAGGTGCTCCTCCAGACCAAGGTCCCGGAATCGAAGCAGGCTGCCGGGGCGGCGCTGGCCCGGCGGGACGCCTGGCTGGCCGCCCACGCTCACGAGGCGCTGGTGGTCTGGGACGGTGAGGACGCTGTGGTGGGTCGACAGTTCCGCTCGCTCCGGGATGGCCTCGGCGAGGAGGAGGTTTGGGTGCTGGAGCCAGACCGGTAGGTGTCGGCGCGGGCACATGGCGCCATGACCGTCCGGAGCCGGCGCGATAACAGTTTCTCGTCCGGCGGGGCTAGCTTGGCCTGGCACGAGATCGGGCCATGAGGCCCCAGCGAGGGGGACCGACGACGGTGGGCCACGACGATCGCAAAGCTGGTACCGACTCAGCCCCCGGGCCCGGCGGTGCGCTCTCGCGCCGGCGCTTCCTGACCATGGCCGGAGCCGGGGCCGCAGCGTTGGCGGTTGGAGCGTGCGGTTCGGATGAGCAGCAGAATGAGACGAGCTCGCCGGCTGCAGGTCAAGAGCCGGCGCTGGCCGGCACCACCATCACCACGGCGGTCTACGCCAAGAACCATGCCTCGTCGCCTCTGTTCTGGCAGCGCTTTGCGCCCGAGGGCGTGAAGGTGGACGTCAAGATCTTCACCAGCGGCTCCGACATGAACCGGGCGCTGGAGGCCGGTGACCTCGACTTCGGGCTGTTCGGGCCCTACAACGGCCTGATCGAGAAGGAGCAGGGGCTCGGATCCAAGGTCATCTGCATGTGCTCCCGCAGGGGCATCGGGGTCGTGGCTCGGAAGGACCGGGGCATCGAAAGCGTTGCCGACCTGAGGGGCAAGATCTTCGCCGTGCCCCCGCCCGGGATTCTCGTTCTCATCCTGAACAACCTCTTGCACCGCGCCGGCCTCGAGCTCAACCGGGACCTCAAGGCGGTGCCGCTCGGCTACGCCGATCACCCCGGCGCCCTGGCCCGAGGGGACGTCGACGCCTTCTTCGGCACCGAGCCACTGGTGACCCAGAGCGTGCTGTCGGGTGTGGGGAAGCGTCTGGTGGACCCGTACGACACGGCTCTGGGTGACTTCAACACCGCCATCTGGGCGTCACCCAAGATGCTGGCCCGGCCCGAGCTGCTCCGGGCCACCACCAGGATGCAGCGTGACGCGGCCGAGTACCTGTCGCCGGGGGGCAGGAACGACCCCGAGGTCTGGAAGGACCTGTTGGTGAAGCAGTTCGGCTACAGCGAGCAGGTGTACCAGGAGGTCCTCTCCAACGTAGGGGCCGTGTGGCGGTTCGATGACGCCCGCAAGGCCCAGTTCGAAGGCGCGGCCAAGGAGATGCGAGCCACCGGCGTGCTCAACAAGGACGTGGACCTCTCGGCCGTCCTAGAGCTGCAGCACCAACCCGCCAGCTGATTCTGGCCGTGGCCACATCCACCTCGTCGGAGATCGCCCTCTCGGACGGCCCGGAGGCGGAGGGAGAGACGGCTGCGGCGGCAACCCTCCCCGCTCATCCGACGACCTCCAGGCGTCGACGCCGGCGGCGGGCCCTCGGCTTGGTGATGCCCGCTCTCCTCCTCGGGGCGTGGTGGCTGGCCACCGCTCGGGGCGTGGTCTCCACCAGGCTGCTGCCTGATCCCTGGTCCGTGGCCCAGGCGGCGTGGGACTTCGTGGCCGGCACGCGGGTGGACTCGCTGGCGGGCGTGGTGGCCTTCAGCGGGGCCGCCTCCTTGCACCTGTCGGCGAGCGTCTCCCGGTGGCTGTCGGGCTACGGGTTGGCGGTTGTGGTCGGCCTCACCATCGGGCTCGGCATCGGCCTCTCGCGCCTGGTTGCCGATCTGCTGGACCCTCTGATCCAGGGGCTGCGGGCCGTACCCATCTTCGCCTGGCTCCCCCTGGCTCTGGTGTGGTTCGGGCTCGGGGAGGGTGCGGCGCGCTACCTGGTCTTCATCGGCGCCGTGTCACCGATCCTCATCGCCACGGCCGACAGCGTGAGCCGGGTCCCCGCCTCCTACGTGGAGACCGCTCTCATGCTCGGCACGCCCCGCCGCTCGCTGGCCCGTCGCGTGTACCTGCCGGCCGCGCTGCCCGGAATCGTGACCGGCCTTCGCCTGGGCATGACCATCGGTTGGATGAGCGTGATCGTCGGCGAGCTGACCGGCACCTCCACGGGCATCGGCGCCATGATGAACGCGGCCCGGGAGAGTGGTCGCCTCGATCAGATCCTGGTGGGGATGCTGTGCTTCGCCGTGGTCGGCCTGCTGGGTGACATCGTGCTGCGATCGGCCACCCGGCCCTTCGTGGCCTGGAGCGATCGCTGAGCGTCCCCGGGCCCGACGACGCCCAGCGCCCTCACTCGTCACCCACATTGGTGACCTGTGGCCTGACCAAGTCCTTCGGGACGTTGGAGGTCCTCGCCGGCGTCGACCTGTGGGTGGGGCCCGGTGAGGTGTTGGCCCTCCTCGGGCCGAGCGGGTGCGGCAAGTCCACGTTGTTGCGGGTGCTGGCCGGCTTCGAGGAGGCCGACGGCGGCGTGGTCGAGCTGGGCGGCGAACCGGTCCGGGGGCCGTCGCCGAACCGGGGCATGGTGGCCCAGGCGGGCACGCTCTTTCCCTGGCTTTCGCTGCGCCAGAACCTGGGTTACGGGCCGCGCCAGGCCGGTCGTCGGGAGGTGGGCGGGGTCGTCGACGACCTGGTGAGGGCCACCGGTCTGTCCGGGTTCGACCAGGCGCTGCCCAGAGAGCTGTCCG
>JALZKD010000076.1 GCA_030859405.1 Actinomycetota bacterium
TCTCAGGGGCGCCGGCATTGCCGGTAGTGGTGGGGGGGCCCCCTGCCGGAGCGGGTCGGTCCCCGCCCGCACATCCCGCACTGATCACCGATACCAGCCCCAAGGCAGCGAGGGCGAGGGCCGGGCGGGGCACCCCTCCAAACTAGAAGCTTACGGAGCGGGGCTTACGCGCAGGATGCGGTCGTCGCCCTCACGGGGCCTTCCCCGCCCGTCCTGGTTGGAGGTGGCCAGGTAGACGGCGCCGTCCGGGCCCACGGCCGCGTCGCGCAGCCGGCCCAGCTCCCCGTCCAGCAGCACCTCCTCACCACTCACCGAACCGTTGGCATTGAAGGTCAGCCGACGCAGGGTGGTGCCCCGAAGGGTGGCGAACAGCATCGAGTTCCTCCACGCCGGGATGAGACCGGCCCCGTACACCGTGCAACCTGCGGGGGCGATGCTCGAGGGGTAGCTCTTGAGCCCGTTCCCGCTGGTGCCGGGCCAGCCGCCGTCGAAGCCCTGGGTCAGAGCGTTGACCTCGTCGTTGCCCGAGGGACCGTGCTCGGTGGCGAGGAAGCGCCCGCCGGGAGCGAAGCACAGGCCTTGGACGTTGCGGTGACCGCGGCTGAACACCGAGCTGTCACCCGACTCGGGGTCGATGCGCAGTACCTTGCCGTTGACCGAACGGGGGTCGGGCGAGAGCTCGGTGCGGGCCGCGTCGCCGGCGCTGGCGTACAGGGTGCCATCGGGGCCGAAGCGGAGACGCCCGCCATTGTGGATACCCGCCTTCTCGATGCCCTCCACCAGAACCCGCTGTGAGCCGTTGGGCTCCAGGCGGACGACTCGGTTGTCGCCGGCGCCGGTGTACATCACGAACTTGCGGCCCTGCCCGTCGATCTCGAGGCCCATGAGGCCTCCCTCTCCCCTCTCCACGACCCCGTCGACCCGCTGCGGCCGGTCCCCGAGCCTGGTGAGACGGCCCGGGCGCTCGGTGTACCAGAGGGCGCCGGCCGGGTCCCATGCCATCGACCAGACAGTGTCCAGGTCCCGAGCCACCTCGGTGACCGCCAGCCTGGCTCCGGCGCTCGTGAACGTGGCCACCACCCGACCGGGTGGGGAGGCGGGCGCCGCCGGGGCCGCGGAGGGCGCCGGGGGGGCGGGCTGGGGGGAGGAGGGCGCCGAGGGACCGGCCTCGCGTTGGCCGGAGCCCGAGCCGGAGCCGCTACTGCACGCCGCCAGCCCCAGCGCCAGCACCAGCGCCAGCGCCAGCACGGCCAGGAGGCGTGCCGAAGGGCGGTGCGTCAAACGGCGGTGACGCAGGCGTCGTCGCCCTGGGCCCGGGAAGCGGCGGTAGCAGGAGCCGTCTCCCCGTAGAGGCTCGCGAGCATTCCCCGCACGATCCCCCGGTCGACGGCGCAGATCACGGGGTGCTGAGTGGCAGTGTCGCCGAAAGGGCACTGCTCGGCCACGATGGCGAGGGACGAGCCCCGGGCTTCGGCGTGGGCGGCGAAGCCGTGCGCGGTGAGAGCGTCGGCCACAGCGTGAAGGGCGGCCCGGAAGGAGCGGTGCGAGTCGGCGGGCGACATGTGCTGAGCCAGGCTCCGCCCGTAGTCCTCACCCACTTGCTCGGCCATGGCCTCGGCCCGGTCCTCGGGCACCAGCGCCAGCGCTCTCCCGAGCAGGGTGACGAGGAGGTCGTCGCGACGAGCCGGGAAGGCCAGGCTCATCTCCTTCTCAGCGGCCCGGTACCGCTTCGACGGGCGTCCCACCCCGCCGCTCTGGGTCCGCTCCACGTACACCTCGAGGTAACCGCCGGCGGCGAGCTTGTCGAGGTGGTGGCGAGCCACGTTGGGGTGCAGGTCGAAGCGCTCGGCGGCCTCGGCCGCCGTCACCCCCCGATCGGTCTCCCGAGCGAACAGGAAGATGTGCCGGCGCGTGGGATCACCGAAGGCGGAGGTGACGGCGGCGACGGCGGCGGAGAACTCGGCGTCGGTGACAGGAGGCCGGTCCACACAGCTACTGTACCTGTGCGTGTCGGTAAGCCAGGGCCCTCCCCACCAGGGCCCTTCCCACCAGGGCCTCGTCACCGAGGCCCTGGTCATCGAGGCCCTCCGGCCCGTCGACGACCCTGAGCTGCACATGAGCATCGTCGATCTGGGCATGGTGAGGAAGGTGGAGATCGAGGGTGGCGACGTGGCTGTCCTGGTGGCCCTCACCGTGGCCGGTTGCCCGCTCCGGGCCGAGATCACCGAACGGGTCACCGCTGCCCTGTTGCCTCTGGACGGCGTGGACCACGTGGACGTGGACATGACGGTCATGACCGACGAGGAGCGGGCGGCGGTGCGCCAGCGGATGGAGCAGAGCAGAGGCGTTTCCAGCTCGCCGGGCGCCGCGGGCCAGCCCCTGGGCCACGAGGAGGGCCGCCTCAACCCCTTCATGCGACCAGAGTCGCGAACCCGGGTGCTCGGCATCTCCTCGGGCAAGGGAGGGGTGGGCAAGTCCTCCGTCACCGTCAACCTGGCCGTGGCCCTGGCTCGGAGGGGTCACCAGGTCGGGGTGCTCGACGCCGACGTCTACGGGTTCTCGATCCCGAAGATGATGGGCATCGACCACGACCCGGTCGTGATCGACGACATGGTCGTTCCTCCCGTGGCCCATGGAGTGAAGATCATCTCCATCGGCTTCTTCGTGGGTGACGAGCAGCCGGTGATGTGGCGTGGCCCGATGCTGCACAAGGCGCTCGAGCAGTTCCTCGTCGACGTGTACTGGGGTGACCTCGACTACCTGCTCGTCGACATGCCGCCCGGGACCGGCGACGTGGCGCTCTCGATGGCCCAGTACCTGCCCAGGTCGGAGGTGTTCGTGGTCACGACTCCCCAGCCCGCGGCCCAGCGGGTGGCCCAGCGGACCGCCTTCATGGCCCGCAAGGTCAACCTCCCGCTTCGGGGCGTCATCGAGAACATGTCCTGGTTCACGGGCGACGACGGAGTTCGCTACGAGATCTTCGGACGGGGGGGCGGAGCGGAGCTGGCGGCGGCACTGGGCGTCCCCCTCCTGGGCCAGGTCCCCCTGGTGCCGGCGTTGCGCCAGGGCGGTGACGTGGGCCTCCCCGTTACCGTGTCCGACCCCAACGGCGAGGTCTCCACGGCCTTCACGGCCATGGCCGAGGCCGTGGAGCTGATGTTGGCCAGCCGGGTCTTCAGTCCGGAGCTCCAGGTCAGATGAACTCCCGTCCACCGCCGCCTTCGGCGGGGGCAAGAATGCGAGGATGGAGGAGATCGGTGGTGCCAACATCCCCGTCCTCACCTGGGCGCCGGATCTGGAGGAGGGGGCTCGACGCCAGGCGCTGAACTGCGCCAACCTTCCTGTTGCCTTCCACCACGTGGCGGTGATGGCCGACGGCCACCAGGGATACGGCGTGCCCATCGGCGCCGTGCTCGCTCTTGACGGCGCCATCTCCCCATATGCGGTGGGCAACGACATCGGCTGTGGCATGGCCCTGGTGCCCACTTCCCTCAGCCGTGACCAGTTGCTGGCGCCGCTCCCCACTCCGAGCGCAAAGGCCGGCCCCATAGCCCGGGACGAGATCATGGGCTTGGTGCAGGCCGTCATCCCTGCCGCCGGCGGCCACTCCGCGGGGACCGGTGGAGACAACCACGAGGACATCAGGCCTCTGCTGCACTACGCCTTCGACGCCCTGGAGGAGGCCGCCGACCACTGTGGCACGCCGCTGTCCACCAGCCAGTCGACGGACCCTCACCGGGGCAGGCGCCTGTCCCGTGACGACTTCGTGGCCCGAGGGGTGTCCCAGGCCGGGACCCTCGGGGCCGGCAACCACTTCGTCGAGCTGTTGGCCGGGCTTGACGGCGATGTCGCCGTGATGCTGCACTCCGGCTCCCGAGGAGTCGGCAGCCTGATATGCAACAACTTCCACCGGTTCGCCATCCGCTACTGCGACCAGACCGGCCAGTCGCTGCCCGACCCGGGTCTGGCGTGGCTACCCGTGGGGGCGGGCGGCGAACGATGGCTGTGTGTGGGGCGAGCGTACGAGCGGGCCCTCCACGCTGGGCTCGACTACGCGGAGCGGAACCGGCGGCGGATGCTCGATGCCGTGGGCGCCATCCTGGAGCGCCACTTCCCGGCGGCCATGCAGTGGGACCGGATGGTGAATATCCACCACAACGACGCCACCAACGAGAGCCACTTCGGGCGCCGTGTCTGGGTGCACCGCAAGGGCGCGGTCAAGGCCAGTCCGGGTACTGCGACCATCACACCCGGCTCCATGGGCACGTTCACCTACCTCGGGCGCGGCCTCGGGCATCCGGCGTCGTTCTCTTCATGCAGCCATGGGGCGGGTCGGGTCATGAGCCGGGGGCAGGCCCGCAGGCAGCTCTCGGTAGGGCGCGAGCTCGAACGGATCGAGCTCGCGGGCGGGAAGGTCTTCGCCACGAGCGAGGAGGCGGTGCTCGACGAGATGCCCGCCGCCTACAAGGATCTCGATCAGGTCATGGCCAATCAGTCCGAGCTGGTGGAGCCGGTTCGGCGCTTCACACCGGTGGCGACCTACAAGGGATCGGAGAAGCCTCGTAGGGGACGCCGTGAGCGCTGGCGCCCCGCCGAGGAGCGCTGACGGGAACGTCGGGCAGGCACGCCTCGGTGACGACTGCTCTTGGCCGAGAAGTTCTCGGCCAAGACAAGTACGCTCACAACCAGACTTCGGACGGGAGCCCAAAAAGCAAAGCGGAGCTCAACGGTGACGAGCAAGGTCGCCCAAGGGTCGCCCAAGAAGGTCGGAACAGCTCGTTCGAACGACGGACGTGACAACTATCCCAGGAGAGAAGACATGTACGTCCAGATCGTCACCTACAACCTCAACGGTGTGAGCGAGCAGGAATACATCGACATCGCCCACCAGGTGGCGCCCCAGTTCGCCTCCCAGCCCGGCCTCCAGGCCAAGCTCTGGCTGGAGGACGAGCAGTCGAACACCTTCGGGGCCGTGTACTTCTGGGACGACCGCGAGTCCCAAGAGCGCTTCATGGCGTCCGACCTGTTCGAGGGCACGTACCCCGGCTTCGCCAACGTCGTGTCGCAGGGGTACACCGTCTACGAGAACTTGACCAGGATGACCCAACCCGTCCTCGACATCGTGGAGGACGAGACGGGCTGGGCGCCGGCGCCCCCGCTCCCGCAGAGGGCCGAGGAACCGGAGCTGGTCGAAGAAGACGAGCTGCTCGACCAAGAGGAGTGGGTCGAGGAACCGGAGCTGGTCGAGGAAGACGAGCTGGCCGAGGAACCCGAGCTGGTCGAGGAAACTCAGCTGGTGGAGGAAACCGAGATGATCGAGGAACCCGAGGTGGCCCCGGAGCCGATGGTGAGGGTGACTCGAAGGACGGTCAAGAGGTCCCCGAAGAAGGCGGTGGCGGCTAGGGCCGCCAAGGCGCCCAGGACGGCCAAGGCCACCAGAACGACCAAGGCGACCAGAACGACCAAGGCGATCAAGGCGACCAAGGCGACCACCAAGAGGGCGACGCCGTCCCGCAAGGTGACGACGACCAAGGTCGCCAAGAAGACGGCCCAGCCCCGCCGGACGGCCAAGAGGAGCGCCAAGAGGTCGGGCTGACCCTCAGTCCGCCCCGCTGTACTAGTCCACGGTGCTGGCCGCGGCCACACCGGCCTGCCCGATGCTGATGCCGCCGTCGTTGGGCGGCACTCGCTCGTGGATGAGCACCTCGAGGCCGGCGGCCTCGAGGCCCCTGCTCACGACGCCCGTGAGACGGGCGTTCTGGAACACGCCACCGGAGAGGGCCACGGTGGCGATCCCTGCCTCTCGAGCCAGGCCGGCTGCTGCCTCAGCCACCCCCCGGCCGAGGCCATCGTGGAAACCCGCCGAGATCAGGGGAAGGGGGGTGCCGGCGTCGCGCTGGGCCACGAGGTGGCTGAGGAGCGGCGACGGGTCGAGCACCAGGCCGCCTTCGTCCCGGCTGGTCGCCAGCTCGTATCCGGACAGGTCCGAGAGCGGTGTGCCGGCGGCGCACGCCTCCAGCTCTATGGCTGCCTGGGCCTCGTAGGTCACCGTCGAGCGCAGCCCGAGAAGGGCGGCCACGGCGTCGAACAGCCGCCCGGCGCTGGTGGTGGAGGGGGTGTCGGGGTGCTGCGAGAGGGACAGCACGGCGGGCCAGCGCTCGTCCGCCTCCCGACCGTACTGCTCGGCCATCCTCCCGCCCAACGCCACGGATGCCCACACCAGCGCCATCCGCCACGGTTCTCGAATGGCGTGGTTGCCACCGGGGAGCGGCACCGCTCGGAGGTGGCCCACCCGGCGAAAGCCGACGAGGTCGGCCACCAGGAGCTCGCCGCCCCACAGCGTCCCGTCTGGCCCCATGCCCAGGCCGTCGAAGGCCACGCCCAGCACCGGCTCGGAGCGGCCATGCTCGACCAGGCACGAGGCGATGTGGGCGTGATGATGCTGCACGGCCAGATTGGGCAGATCGAGGTCCATGGCGAACTTGGTGGAGAGGTACTCGGGATGCAGATCGTGGGCCACCACCTCGGGCTCCACTCCGGCCAGGTGGCACAGGTGGCCAACGGCCTGCACAAAGGAGCGGTAGGCGGGCAGGTGCTCGAGGTCACCGATGTGGTGACTGGCCACCACGCCGGTCCCCTTGGCCACGGAGACGGTGTTCTTGAGCTCGGCTCCCACGGCCAGCAGCTGCCGACGAGCTGGTGCCGGCAGGGTCATGGGCTCCGGCGCGTAGCCCCGGGAGCGGCGCAGCATCTGCACCTGATCGACTTTGGCCCGAGCGACGGTGTCATGGGGGGTTCGATGGCGCCAAAGTGGGGAGGGGGTCAGAGGCAGGGAGCGGACGACCGAGTCGTCACAGCGGATGTGAATGGGGCGGTCGTGGCTGAGGATGGCGTCCACCATGGGAGCGAGACGGGCCAGGGCGTCGGCATCGTCGTGGGCGATGGGCTCGTCCGACAGGTTGCCGCTCGTCATCACCAGGGGTCGGCCGACGGCCTCCATGAGGAGATGGTGGAGCGGCGTGTAGGGAAGCATCAGCCCCAGCTCCGGGAGCGCCGGCGCCACCGCCTCGGCCACCGGGGCGCCGGGCCGGCGGGGAGCCAGCACTATGGGCCGCCGAGCCGAGGCCAGGGCGGTCTCGGCGCCGGGAGGCAACCGGCACAGGGTGCGGGCAACGGAAACGTCGGGCACCATCACCGCGAAGGGCTTGTCGTCTCGGGCCTTCCGGCGGCGCAGCTCGGCCACGGCCATGGGATCGGTGGCGTCGGCTGCCAGGTGATAGCCGCCCAGCCCCTTGAGGGCGAGGAGGCGGCCCGAGACCAGCAGCTCGGCGGCCTCTCCCAGGGCTCCGGGGCCTTCGGCCGTCAACTGCCCGTCCGGGGCCAGCAGCCGGAGCTGCGGACCGCACAGGGGACAGGCGTTGGGCTCGGCGTGGAAGCGGCGGTCGGCCGGGTCCTCGTACTCGGACCGGCAGGCCTCGCACATCGTGAAGCCGGCCATGGTGGTGGACGCCCGGTCGTAGGGGATGGAGCGGATGATCGTGTAACGAGGTCCGCAGTTGGTGCAGTTGGTGAAGGGGTACCCGTGGCGACGGTCACTGGGATCGCGGAGCTCGCGGAGGCAGTCGGCGCAGGTGGCCACGTCAACGCTCACGGCCACCGCCGGCGCACCATCCACCCGACTGTCCACGATGCGAAAGTCCCCGACGCCGAAGTCGTCGCCGTTCGCGGCCGGCACGGTCGTCGACTCCAGAGCGTGGACGTGGGCCAGCGGGGGCGGCTCCTCCTGCAGTCGCCGGCACAGCTCATCGAGGTGTTCGGGCGTCCCCTCGACCTCGATGACGACGCCCTCGCTGTCGTTGCCCACATAGCCAGCCAGCTGGAGGTCGACGGCCTGGCGGTACACGAAGGGCCGGAAGCCCACTCCCTGGACGGTGCCGGTGACCCGCAGCCTCCGCCGCTCAGGCACCGTCTACCTCGCCGTGGAAGCTCTGGTTCGGAGGCGGGTCAACAGATGCGGGGGAGTGGGTCGCCGACGAGCACGTCGACGATCCGGTTCCCTCCGAAGCCAGTGTTGATGAGGACGATCCCCGGAGGCTCCTCTCGGATCTCGCCGATGAGGGCCGCGTCGGCCCCGAGGGGATGGGCCCGCATGGCCACGAGGGCGGCGTCGGCCTCATCAGGCGGAACCACCGCCACCAGCTTGCCCTCGTTGGCAACGTAGAGGGGGTCTATGCCGAGGATCTCGCAGGCTCCGTTGACCGGGCCGCGCACGGGGAGCATCGACTCCTCGAGGGTCACATGGACCTCGGCGGCCCGGGCCAGCTCGTTGAGCACGGTGGCCACGCCGCCCCGGGTGGGGTCTCGCAGCCACCGGGTGTGGGGAGCGGCCTCCAGCAGCGCGTCGACCAGCCCGTTCAGGGGAGCGGTGTCGGACTTGATGTCGGCCTCGAGGTTCAGGTCTCCACGGGCCAGCATCACCGCCACCCCATGGTCACCGATGGTGCCGGACACGAGGACCTTGTCCCCGGGCCTCACGAGGTCGGTGCCGAGCCCCGCGGCCCGGACCACGCCCACGCCCGCGGTGTTGATGTACAGCCCGTCGGCG
>JALZKD010000077.1 GCA_030859405.1 Actinomycetota bacterium
GCCCTGCGCCGGCCGGCGCAGCTGCGCCTCGGGGCCGCGGTGCTGGCGTCGGGCCTGGGCGCCCGTTCCTGGGATGGGCTGCGGCCGCCGGCGCCCAGCCGGGTGGCCGGCGTCGCCACCCTGGTCAGCGATCCCGTCAATGTGGAGGGAGCGATCCGCGTCGAGGCGCGCCTCGGAGGGCGACGGGTGGAGGCGTGGGCCCGGGGCAGTGCCGCCGGCCAGCTCCGGCCTCGCCTGGCCGGACAGCGGGTGGGGCTGTCCGGGCGGCTCTCGCCGGTTCCCGAGCGCAGCCGGGCCTACCTCGCCTCCCGCCACGTCGCCGCCCGCCTCAGCGTCGACGACGTGGGCGCCTGGTCGGAGGGCGGCCCCCTCCCCCGGGTCGCCAACGGCGTGCGTCGGATCCTGCTGCGGGGCGCGGCCTCGCTTCCTGACGACCGCCGGGCGCTGTTCTCGGGCCTGGTTCTCGGCGACGACCGTGACCAGGATGCCGGCACCGTCGACGACTTCCGGGCCACCGGGCTCTCCCACCTCCTCGCCGTGTCGGGACAGAACGTGGCCTTCGTTCTGGCCCTGGCCGCCCCGGTGCTGCGCCTGCTGGGCCTGCGAGGCCGGTTCCTGGCCGCGCTCGCCGTCCTCGTGCTCTTCGGCGTCCTCACCCGCTGGGAGCCGTCGGTGCTGCGGGCCGAGGCCATGGCCGCCGTCTCCCTCCTGGCGGCCATGCTCGGCCGGCCGGCGTCCACCATCCGGGTGCTGGCCCTGGCCGTCACGGGACTGGTGCTGGTCGACCCGCTTCTCGTCCGCTCGGTGGGCTTCCTCCTGTCGTGCGGGGCCTGCGCCGGCATCGCCACGCTCGCGGGTCCCTTCTCCCGCCACCTGCCGTTGCCCCTGGCCGTCACCTTGGCGGCCCAGGTGGGCGTGGCGCCGTTGCTGGCGCCGGTGTTCGGCGGCGTGCCCGTGGCCTCCGTCCCCGCCAACCTTCTGGCCGCGCCCGCGGCCGGGCCGGTGATGATGTGGGGGCTGGGGGCGGGGCTGCCCGCCGGGCTTCTCGGAGAGCCATGGGCCACCGTGGCCCACCTCCCCACACGGGTCCTGGTGGCGTGGGTGGCCGGCGTGGCCCGCGTGGGCGCCGGTCTGCCGCTCGGTCATCTGCGCACGCCGCACCTCGTGGTCGTGACCGCGTTGGTGGTGGCGGCCGTCCTCCTGCCTCGTCTGCGCCTGCCCGCCCTGGCCTTGGGTGCCGGGACGTTCGTATGGGCGACCGTGGTCGCCCCTCCGGTGCAGGGCCAGGTGGCGGTGGCCGACGGGGCCCGGCTCTGGAGGCGGGGTGGCGCCTCCGTGCTGGTGGTGGACCGGCCCCGATCGCGGTCCCTGCTGAGCGGGCTGCGGCGTGCGGGGGTGCGCAACCTCGACGTGGTCGCCGTACGCAGCGCCGGCCGGAGCGCGGGGCCGGCCATGGCCCCCGTGCTCGAGCGCCACCCAGCCCGAGTGCTGATCACGCCGGCCACGTCCACGCCGGGGACCAAGGTCACGGTGGGCGGCCTGCGGGTGGACGTGGTGACGACGAGGCCCCGCCTCGACGTCCGCGTCAGCCCCGCCGATGGAACATGAGCGGGCTAGCTTGCCCTGCGTGCGCCTCTCGCTCGGGCCGCGCTGCTACGACGTCACCACCCGGCCGCTGGTCATGGGCATCCTCAACCGCACCACGGACTCCTTCTACGACCGCGGCGCCTACTTCCCCATGGACCGTTTCCTGGCTCGGGCCGACCAGCTGGTGGCCGAGGGGGCCGACCTCCTCGACGTGGGCGGCATGAAGGCTGGTCCGGGACCGGAGGTGAGCACCGAGGAGGAGCTCGACCGGGTGGTCCCCGCCGTCGAGGCCCTGGCCGCCCGCCTCGACGTCCCGCTGTCGGTGGACACGTGGCGGGCGTCGGTGGCCGCCGCCGCCTTCGACGCCGGCGCAGTGGTGGGCAACGACATCAGCGGCTTTGCCGATCCTCTGTACCTCGGGGTGGCCGCCGGTGCGGAGGCCACGGTGGTGGCCACCCACATCCGCCTCCGTCCCCGCCAGGCCGACCCCGAGCCCGCCTACCAGAACGACGACGTGGTGGGGGCGGTGTGCGACTTCCTCCTCGAGCGGGCTCGCCGGGCAGAGGCCGAGGGCATCCCCCCCGAGCGCATAGTCCTCGACGCCGGCCTGGACCTGGGCAAGACCGCCGAGCAGTCCCTCGTCCTCCTGCGCGCCTCGGACCGCCTGGCGACGCTCGGGTATCCCCTGCTGCTGTCGGCGTCGAACAAGCCGTTCCTGGGGGCACTGCTGGGCCTCGACGTCGGCGATCGGCGGGAGGCCAGCCTGGCCGCGGCCGCCCTGGGCGTCACCAGGGGCTGCCGGGTGGTGCGGACCCACGACGTGCTGGGCACCCGGCGGGTGTGCGACGTCCTCGCGGCCGTCATGGAGGCCCCGTGAAGGGCGGGAGCGCCGTTCGGGCACCGGTCGCGGCCTGGTACGTCCGGGGTGACGATCCCGCTCTGGTGGGGGAGGAGGTGCGCCGGCTCACCCGGGAGCTGTCGGGAGGCGACGCCACCGCCGTGGAGGACCTGTCGGGTGAGGAGGTGGACCCGGCCGCCATCGTCGACGCCTGCCGGACCCCGCCCTTCCTGGCCGAGCGCCGGGTGGTGGTGGCCCGGGAGATCGGACGCTTCCGCACCGACGCCCTCGAGCCGCTGATCGAGTGGCTGGCCGACCCTCTTCCCACCACGGCGTTGGTCCTCACCTCGGGTGGCGGACAGGTGAGCCAGCGGCTCCTCGGCGCTCTGCGAAAGGTAGGCCAGGTCGTGGAGACCGCCGTGGGCACGGGCAGGGCGCGGGACCAGTGGCTGGCATCCCACCTCCAGCGGGCGCCCGTGCGCCTCGACCCCCGGGCCGCACGGCTGGTGGGCGAGCACCTGGGCGAGGACGTGGGCCGTCTGAGCAGCCTGCTCGAGTCCCTGGCCGCGGCCTACGGCCAGGGCGCCTCGGTGGGGACCGAGGAGCTGCGGCCGTTCCTGGGCGAGGCCGGGGGGGTGGCCCCGTGGGAGCTGACCGACGCCATCGACAGGGGCGATACCGAGACCGCCCTCACCCAGCTGCATCGCATGCTCGGGGCGGGGGAGCGCCACCCGCTGGTGGTGATGGCCACCCTGCACCGCCACTACGCGGCCATGCTGCGCCTCGACGGGGCTGGGGCGATCGACGAGCGAAGTGCGGCCAAGGTGCTCAACGTGGCCCCCTTCCCGGCCAAGAAGGCCCTCGGTCAGTCCCGGCGCCTGGGCATGGCCGGCGTGGGTCGGGCCTTAGAGTTGCTGGCCCGCGCCGATCTCGATCTGCGAGGGGCCTCGGGTTGGCCCGAACCACTGGTGATGGAGGTCTTGGTGGCCAGGCTCAGCCGCCTGGGCCCCCGCCGCCGCTGAGGACGCTTAAGAGCCGGCGTCCACCTGGGACAGGCGGGCCATCAGGCGGGACTTGCGATTGGCAGCCTGGTTCTTGTGGATGATGCCCTTGGCCGCCGCCTTGTCCAGGCGCTTCACGGCCAGGCGCAGAGCCTCGGCACTGTCCTCGGCGCCCGACTCGGCCGAGGACACGGCCACCTTGACCCTGGTCCTGATCTCGGTCCGGGCCGCCTTGTTGCGGAGGCGGCGCCGCTCGTTTTGCCGATTGCGCTTGATCTGGCTTCGGATGTTTGCCACGGGGACTTCAGGCTAGCAGCGGTTGTCCCCGGTCCAACTCTCGGCGGGCGGGCGGTAGCCTCAGAGCCCATGCAGGCACTGGTAACCGGCGTGGCCGGCTTCATTGGCAGCCATCTGGCCCAAGCCCTCTTGGCCGAGGGCCACACCGTCCGGGGCATCGACTGCTTCACGCCCTACTACGACGTCGACGCCAAGGCCGCCAACCTGAGGGAGCTGGCCGACGAGCCGCGGTTCGAGTTCTCCGAGGCCGACCTGCGCGTGCGCGAGCCGAGCGGCCTCCTGGCCGGCATGGACACTGTGTTCCACCTGGCCGCCCAGCCCGGGGTGCGAGGGTCGTGGTCCACCGCCTTCCCCCAGTACAACGAGCACAACATCCTCGCCACCCAGCGGCTACTGGAGAGCGCCAAGGAGGCCGGCATACGCCGCTTTGTCTTCGCCTCCAGCTCGTCGGTGTACGGCAACGCTCCTCATCATCCACGGACCGAGGACATGTTCCCCCGGCCCCACAGCCCGTACGGGGCCACCAAGCTCGCCGCCGAGCACCTCTGCAACATGTACGCCGACAACTGGGGCGTCCCTGCCGTGTCGCTCCGGTACTTCACCGTGTACGGCCCTCGCCAGCGGCCGGACATGGCCATCCACCGCCTCGTGCAGGCCGGCGTGTCGGGAGAGCCGTTCACGTTGTTCGGCACCGGTCGTCAGGTGCGGGACTTCACCTTCGTGGGCGATGCGGTTCGGGCCACCATCGCCGCCGCCACGGTCGATCTGGCGCCGGGGACCGTGCTCAACGTCTCCGGCGGGTCGTCCACCAACATGGCCGACCTGGTGGACCTGGTGGGTGACGTGCTGGGAACCACCGTCCGGGTGGTGCGGCTCATGGCCCAGGCTGGCGACGTGGCCCGGGAGGGCGGCTCCACCGAGCGGGCCGCGGCCCTCCTCGACTGGGAGCCCCTCGTCGGCCTCCGACCGGGGGTCGAGCAGCAGGTCGACTGGCACCTGCGCCGGGCGGGCGTGCGCGTCTGACTCCACCGCCCCGCTCCCTGGGCGGGGTTGTGCAAACCTCGGTTGCGTGCCTGACATCGCCGAGCGCCGGTGCCTCAGCGTCGTGGCCCACATCGATCACGGCAAGAGCACCCTGGCCGACCGCATCCTGGAGTTGACCAAGGCCGTCGACCCGAGGGACATGCGCGAGCAGTTCCTCGACTCCATGGACCTGGAGCGCGAGCGGGGCATCACCATCAAGGCTCAGAACGTGCGGGTGGGCTGGCGGGGTCACGACCTGTTCCTCATCGACACGCCGGGCCACGTCGACTTCGGCTACGAGGTGAGCCGGAGCCTGGCCGCCTGCGAGGGGGCGGTGCTGGTGGTCGACGCCGCCCAGGGCATCCAGGCCCAGACCCTCGCCAACTGCTACCTGGCCCTGGAGAACGACCTGGAGATAGTGGCCGTCCTCAACAAGATCGACCTGCCCGCGGCCGACCCGGACCGCTACGCGGACGAGATCGAGCGGGTGCTCGGCATCCCGGCGGAATCGATCCTGCGCATCAGCGCCAAGACCGGCGCCGGCGTGCCCGAGCTGCTCGACGCCGTGGTGGAGCGCATCCCCGCCCCCACAGGCAACCCCGACGCGCCCCTCCAGGCCCTCATCTTCGACTCCCTGTACGACCAGTACCGGGGCGTCGTGAGCGCGGTGCGGGTGGTGAACGGCACCCTGGCCGCGGGCCAGCGCCTGCGCTTCATGCAGGCCGGCACCGTCCACGACGTGGAGGAGATCGGGATCCGCCGGCCCGTTCCCACGCCTGTGGCCACGCTGGGCCCGGGCGAGGTGGGCTACCTCATGGCGGGGATCAAGGACCTCTCCCAGGCCCGCTCGGGTGAGACCGTCACCACCGCCCCCAGGCCGGCAGCCACACCGCTCCCCGGTTACCGGGAGCCCAAGCCCATGGTGTTCTGCGGCCTGTACCCGGTGGAGGGGGACGACTTCGCCGACCTGCGGGACGCCCTCGAGAAGCTGCGCCTGAACGACGCCAGCTTCACCTACGAGCCCGAGACGTCGGGCGCCCTCGGCTTCGGCTTCCGCTGCGGGTTCCTGGGCCTGTTGCACATGGAGATCGTCCGGGAGCGACTGGAGCGCGAGTTCGACCTGGCCCTCATCGCCACCGCCCCTTCCGTCGAGTACCTGGCCCACCTGCGCGGCGGGGTCACCGTGGAGGTCGACAACCCCTCCGACATGCCGAGCGCCGGCGAGGTGGAGACCATCGAGGAGCCCTTCCTCACCGTCACCGTCCTGCTGCCGAGCGAGTACACGGGCACTGTGATGGACCTGTGCCAGGCCCGGCGGGGCGACATGGTGAAGATGGAATATCTCTCCCCCGAGCGCCTGGAGCTGGTGTACCGCATCCCGCTGGCGGAGGTGGTGGTGGACTTCTTCGACCAGCTCAAGTCTCGCACCAAGGGCTACGCCAGCCTCGACTACGAGCCCCTCGGCTACGAGCCATCCGACCTGGTGCGTCTCGACGTGCTGCTCAACCAGGTGCCGGTGGACGCCTTCTCCACCATCATCCACCGCTCCAAGGCCCAGGACCACGGGCGGAGGATGACCGAGAAGCTGCGGGAGGTGATCCCCCGCCAGATGTTCGACGTGCCCATCCAGGCCGCCATCGGCGGTCGCATCGTGGCCCGGGAGACGGTGAAGGCCAGGCGCAAGGACGTGATCGCCAAGTGCTATGGCGGCGACATCACCCGCAAGCGCAAGCTCCTCGAGCAACAGAAGGCGGGCAAGCGGCGCATGAAGAACATCGGGCGGGTGGAGGTGCCCCAGGAGGCCTTCATCTCCGCCCTCCGCCTCGACGACTAGGGCCGCACCCGCAGGGCAACCGTGGGAGCAGCACGTGTCATAGCAGCTCTCACAGTGCAGTCATGATGCAAACTGAGGAACCCAGCGCTTCCCGGCACGACCGTCGTCCTCACCGCGGGTGCGGTTACTCGAAGCCTGTTGAATGCCGGGCGTCGAATGGGTCGCGAACCGTGATCCCGTCGAACTTGCGGAAGTCGCGGTCATGGCTCCAGATGGTCATGACGCCGTGCTCGCGCATCAGGGCGACGACGTGCGCATCGGGGACGAGCGAGCCCCTCGGCCGGACGGGCACGGCAACACTCTTGAAGGTGGTCCAGAACCTGTCGCGCTCGCCGGTCACGATGATCTGTGGCCGCCCGATCAGGTCTTCCACATCGCCGATGGCCGTCTCCGGCGCAACCGGCGAGGACACGATGGCTGGGTGGGTGACGATCCTGATGTATCCGAGGAGGACCGGCCAGAAGAGATAGGTGATCGCAGGGCTCGTGGCTATGTGATCGAGGAGCGCTCGGGCTCGCCCGTGTCGTTCAGAGGTCTCGTCTGCTGCGTACACAAGGATGTTGACATCGAGTGTCCTGCTCACCGGCCGTCGAGGATTCTCCAGAGCGCTTCCTTGTCCTCGAGGGCCACCTTCAGGCCAAGAGGTTCAGATGTCCATCTGAGCGGCGGGAGTTTCTCGTCCGCGGCGTCGTGGCCGAGGGCGACGGCGAGCAACTCGGATGCGAGCTGGCCCAGCGTCTTGCTCTCGCTCTGCTGGCGCCGCTTCAGCTCACGGAGCACCACGGCGTCGATGTCGAGCGTGGTACGAGGCATACACCTGATGCTATCAGAGTGTGCACCTGACGCTAAAGCGAGGCCATTCAGGGTCAAATGGTGAATCTCGTTATGCGAGTACCTGGCCCACCTCCGCGGCGGGGCCACCGTGGAGGTCGACAACCCCTCCGACATGCCGAGCGCCGGCGAGGTGGAGACCATCGAGGAGCCCTTCCTCACCGTCACCGTCCTGCTGCCGAGCGAGTACACGGGCACGGTGATGGACCTGTGCCAGGCCCGCCGGGGCGACATGGTGAAGATGGAGTATCTCTCCCCCGAGCGCCTGGAGCTGGTGTACCGCATCCCGCTGGCCGAGGTGGTGGTGGACTTCTTCGACCAGCTCAAGTCCCGCACCAAGGGCTACGCCAGCCTCGACTACGAGCCCCTCGGCTACGAGCCATCCGACCTGGTGCGTCTCGACGTGCTGCTCAACCAGGTGCCGGTGGACGCCTTTTCCACCATCATCCACCGCTCCAAGGCCCACGACCACGGACGGCGCATGACCGAGAAGCTGCGGGAGGTCATCCCCCGCCAGATGTTCGACGTGCCCATCCAGGCCGCCATAGGCGGTCGCATCGTGGCCCGGGAGACGGTCAAGGCCAGGCGCAAGGACGTGATCGCCAAGTGCTACGGCGGCGACGTCACCCGCAAGCGCAAGCTCCTCGAGCAACAGAAGGCGGGCAAGCGGCGCATGAAGAACATCGGGCGGGTGGAGGTGCCCCAGGAGGCCTTCATCTCCGCCCTCCGCCTCGAGGGTTACGTGAAGAGTCAGTGAAACAAAACTGACGCTCAAGTGTCGAGCATCGCCGCCGATAGAGCGGACACCACACATCCCACGAAAAGGCAACTCCCGGGAAACCTGGAGGCGCAGAACACGGGCCTGAGGGAGCGACTCTCACAGGCAGCCGGCTGCCGCAGGGAAGCCTGCCCTCCGTGGGCGACCAACAGGAGGGAATCAGATGTACAAGGCCAGGAAGAACAGGCGGACGGTCCGGGCCGCCATGGGTTTGGGCCTCGCCGGCGCCATGGCCGTGGCCCTGGTCCCGTCAGCCAACGCCGCCGACACCACCACCAGCGCCACCGTGACCGCCGGCAGCCTCACCATCTCGGCTCCGACCTCGGCCAACCTGGGCTCGGGCACCGCCTCGACGGGATCCACCATCAGCGGCAGCCTCGGCACCACCCAGGTCGAAGACTCCCGG
>JALZKD010000078.1:0-7943 GCA_030859405.1 Actinomycetota bacterium
ATACGACCCCCTCTACGGCGCCCGTCCCCTGAAGCGGGTGATCCAGCGGGAGGTGGCCGACAAGCTGGCCCTGGCCCTGCTCGAGGGCGCCTACGCCGAGGGCGGCGCCGTGAAGGTGGACGTCGAGGGCAACGCCATCGTCCTCAAGTAGTCACCCGGTCCCGTTGTGGCTCCTCACTCTGTCCAGTCACTCTGTCCAGGAGGTGGCGGGGAAGTCCGGCGGCCAGCCCGGAACCGGGAGTTGGTTGCTGCCCGCATGGGCCACCAGCCACCCGCCCGAGGGGGTGAAGTGCATGACGAAAGGGCGGGCCACGTAGAGGGTCTCGTTGGTGAGGATGATCGCCTCCTCGGCCCGGGAGTAGACCACCACCTCGTAGTCCGGCGCCATGGGACGGGGCAGGCCGGCGACGGCCCAACGGTTCAAGTCGAACTCCTGCCAGGTGTGGTGATAGGTCTCGACGGCCACAGCCGCGAAGTCCTCCCAAAGCGGATGTGCAGGCCCCTCCTCGCACATCGAGGTCGCAAGGTCGTCGAGGTTCTCGCTCACCAGGTCGGGCTCGCCCCGCTGCGGCCAGAGCCACGCCTGCACCTGCGCCAGGCGGAACGGCGCGTCAGTCAGCTGCCAGGCGGCATCCCAATCGCCTTGATGCATCACCGCGCTGATCCAGCGTCGGGAGGCCTGGTCCGACCTCTGCCCGCCGTCGCCGTTGGGGCCTTCCGGGGGGGAGCCGCTCATGGCCGTAGATTCTCCCTTATGGGCGTCCCGGGCCGTGCTCCGGCCGAGGAGACAAGATAATTCTCTTCTTGTTGTTCTCTTCTGGCTGACCCGCTACCGTTTTCCTCTTGCGCTTCGTCCCGGACGGGCGCGGCCTCTGAAGCAGCTCGGAGGATCTTGCGTGGGAGCTAGTCCTTTTGCGGGTCCTGGGGATCAACGCCGTCTTCCACGATCCGGCCGCAGCGTTGGTGGTGGACGGCGCCATCGTGGCCGCCGCCGAGGAGGAACGGTTCAGCCGGCGCAAGCACGGTAAGCAGGCCGTCCCCTTCTCCACCTGGGAGCTGCCCGAGCAGTCGGCGGCATGGTGCCTGGCCCACGCCGGGCTGGCGCCCGAGGACCTCGACGCCGTGGCCTACTCCTACGATCCGGCCGTGGCCCCGCCGGCGGGCGACGCCATCGGGGCCCTGACTGCCGACGGCTGGGAAGGCCTGCGGACGCTCTACGCCCGGGAGGCGCCGTCGTTCCTCCGCACTGCCCTCCCCGGCCTCGATCCGGGCTGCGTGCGCTTCGTGCCTCATCACCTGGCCCATGCCGCCTCGGCTCACCTGGCCGCGCCGTACCCGAGCTCCAGCGTGCTCGTACTCGACGGGCGAGGTGAGCGGGCGTCACATCTGGCTGGCCGTTCCGACGACGGTGACCTGGAGGTGCTCGCGGCCCAGGAGCTGCCCCACTCGCTCGGCCTCATGTACGAGGAGGTCACAGAGCACCTCGGCTTCAGGCGCTCCTCGGACGAGTACAAGGTGATGGCTCTGGCTGCCTACGGCCAGCCCCGGTTCCTCCCCGAGCTGCGCCAGGCGGTGCGGGCCACCACCGACGGGGGCTTCACGGTGGCGCCCATCGACTGGGCCGCCTTCGTCCCCGCCCGGCGTCGTGGCCAGGGTTCTTCGGGCGACTCGGGGGACTCGGGCGAGGAATGGGGCGCCGAGCATGCAGACCTGGCTTGCAGCGTGCAGGCCCGCCTGGAGGAGGTGCTGCTCGACCTGTCCCGCTGGCTGCACGGGCAGACGGGCCAGAAGGCTCTCACCCTGGCCGGGGGCGTGGCCCTCAACTGCGTGGCCAATTCCCGCCTGGCCGAGCAGGGGCCGTTCGAGCGCATCTGGGTGCAGCCCGCCGCCGGCGACGCGGGCACGGCCCTCGGTGCCGCTCTGTACACCGCACACGCCCTTGGCGACCGGATCGAGCCCATGGAAACGGCCGCCCTCGGCCGGGGATGGAGCGATCAGGAGCTGGCCGCCTGGCTCACGGCCGCGGACGTCACCCACGAACGACCCGTCGACGTGGCCGATGCCGTGGCCGAGGTTCTGGCCCAGAACGGCGTGGTGGCGTGGTTCCAGGGCCGCAGCGAGTACGGACCGAGGGCTCTGGGGCATCGCAGCCTGCTGGCCCATCCCGGCCATCCCGACAACCTGCACCGCCTCAACGCCGTCAAGGGCAGGGAGCAGTTCCGCCCGGTGGCGCCCATGGTCCTCGCCGAGCACGCCGGCGACGTGTTCGACGGTCCCCTGCCCAGCCCCTACATGCTCTTCACCCACCAGGTGCGCGCCCCATGGCGGGAGCGCATTCCCGCCGTCGTCCACGTCGACGGCACGTCGCGGGTGCAGACCGTCGACCGTGCGCAGGAGCCGGTAGTGGCCCGCATGATCGAGGGCTTCGCTCGCCGCACCGGGCTGCCCGTGGTGGTGAACACCAGCCTGAACACAGCCGGCCGGCCCATGGTCGACGATCCTCGCGACGCACTCGAGTGCTTCGGCTCGGCCCCGGTGGACGTGCTGGCTCTGGGCCCCTTCCTGGTGCGGCGCCCGGCGTTGGCCACCTGGGCCGCGGCATGACCGCTCCCAGCTTCGACATCGTCATTCCCACCCTGGGCCGGCCCTCCCTCGCCGTCCTGCTCCGGGCGCTGGCCACCGCCAGGGGGCCCCGGCCGGAGCGAGTGCTGCTCGTCCACGACGGACCCGGCGGCGGCCCCACCCTGGCCGCCCAGGAGTCGCTTTGCCCCGAGCTCGAGGTGCTGGTGGGGAGCGGAGCCGGCCCGGCCGCGGCCCGCAACCTTGGCTGGCGAGCCGCCAGCGCGTCCTGGGTGGCGTTCCTCGATGACGACGTGGTGCCCGATGCCGACTGGCTCCAGCGACTGGCCGCGGACCTGCACGAGCTCAGCGCCGGCATGGCCGCCACCCAGGGTCGCCTGCGCGTCCCCTTGGCGGCCGACCGCCGGCCCACCGACTGGGAGCGCAACGTGGCCGGCCTGGAGACGGCGCGCTGGGCCACCGCCGACATGGCCTACCGGCAGTCGGCGCTGGTCGAGGTGGGAGGCTTCGACGAGCGCTTCCCCCGGCCCTTCCGGGAGGATGCCGATCTGGCGCTGCGGGTGGTCGCCGCCGGCCATGGCATCGAGCAAGGGACGCGTACCGTCTCCCACCCCGTCCGCCCCGCCGGCCCGTGGGTCAGCGTCCGCCTCCAGGCGGGCAACGCCGACGACGCCCTGATGCGGGCCCTGCACGGTCGTGGCTGGCACCAGCGAGCCGGTGCGCCCGCCGGCCGCCTCCCTCGCCACCTGGCCACCACCGCGTCCGGGGTGCTGGGTGGGGTCGCCCTGCTCAGCGGCCACCGCCGGCTGGCCGCTCTGGGGGCCCTGGGCTGGCTGGCGGCTACCGCCGAGCTGGCCTGGGCCCGCATCGCCCCCGGCCCCCGCACCCGCCGGGAGGTGACCACCATGGTGGCCACCTCGGCCGTCATCCCCGCCGCGGCCACCTACCATCGCCTGCGGGGCGAGCTCCGCTGGCGCCGGCGCCAGTCCCTCGTGTCGTCGTCGCCCAAGCCGGACGCGGTGGTGTTCGACCGGGACGGCACGCTGGTGGCCGACGTGGCCTACAACGGCGACCCCGACCGCGTCGTGCTCATGCCCGGGGCCCGGGAAGCCGTCGATCGGCTCCGCTCTGCCGGCGTCCCCACCGCGGTGGTCTCCAACCAGAGCGGCGTGGGCCGAGGGGTCATCACCATGGCCGATGTGGAGGCGGTGAACCGTCGGGTGGAGGACCTGCTCGGTCCGCTCGGCCCCTGGATCGTCTGCCCCCACCACCCGGCCGACGGGTGCCAGTGCCGCAAGCCGGCGCCGGCCATGGTGCTTCGAGCGGCCGAAGCGCTGGGTGTGGCGCCCTGCCGCTGCGCCGTCATCGGTGACATCGGCGCCGACGTCCAGGCCGCCCGTGCCGCGGGGGCCCGAGGCGTGCTGGTCCCGACGGCCACCACCCGAACCGACGAGGTGGCAGCCGCGCCCGAGGTGGCCACCGACCTCGTGTCCGCCGTCGACCTGCTGCTCGGAGGCGAGCGGTGAGGCCGCACGTGCTCGTGGTCCGCCTCGACAACGACGGTGACGTGCTGCTCTCCGGGCCCGCAGTGAGGGCGGTGGCCGCCGGAGCGGGGCGAGTCACGCTCCTCTGTGGCCCCCGGGGGGCTGGGGCGGCCGCCCTCCTGCCGGACGTGGACGACATCGTCGTGCACCGGGCTCCGTGGATCGACCCGGACGCACCGCCGGTGAGCCGGGAGACGACCTTGGCTCTGGTCGAGTGCCTGGGTGAGCTGGGGGTGGACCAGGCCTTCGTCCTCACGTCGTTCCACCAGAGCGCGCTGCCCACGGCGCTGCTGCTGCGCCTGGCCGGCGTCCGGACCGTGGCCGCCGTCTCCGAGGACTACCCGGGCTCGCTCCTCGACGTGCGCCACCATCGCCACGACGAGTTGCACGAGGTCGAGCAGTCACTGGCGCTGGTGGCCACGTTGGGGTACCGCCTGCCTGCCGGAGACGACGGCCGGCTGCGCGTCCAGAGGGGGGGCCGAGGGCGGGTGTCACCGCCGCCGTCGCCAGGTTGGAGCAGTTACGTGGTGGTGCACCCGGGGGCGTCGGTGCCGGCCCGGGCCTGGGAGCCGGAGCACAACGCCGTCCTGGTCGATGCCCTCGTCGCAGACGGCCGCCGGGTGGTGGTCACCGGAAGCCGGGAAGAACGCCACCTCACCTCTCAGGTTGCCGGACCCCCTCGGCCCGAGGTGGTGGACCTCGGAGGGCGTACCGACCTGCCGGAGCTGGCCGAGGTGCTGGCGGGGGCCGACGTGGTCGTGGTGGGCAACACCGGCCCCGCCCATCTGGCCGCGGCCGTGGCCACCCCTGTGGTGTCCCTGTTCGCCCCCACCGTGCCCGCCCGGTGGTGGCGACCCTGGGGCGTGCCCCACGTGCTCCTCGGCCAGCAGGACATCGGCTGCGCCGGATGCCGGGCTCGTCACTGCCCGATGGCGGGCCATCCCTGCCTGTCGAGCGTGGGAGTGGACGAGGTACTGGCCGCGGTGCGCCAGCTGGCCCCTGTCCAGGCAGCATCACTCGGATGAGGGTCCTTCTCTGGCACGTGCACGGGTCATGGACAACCGCATTCGTGCAGGGCGGCCACGAGTACCTGGTGCCGACGCTCCCCGATCGAGGTCCCGACGGACGGGGCCGAGCCCGCACCTATCCCTGGCCCGACTCAGTGGTCGAGGTGACCCCTGACGAGGCGGCGTCGGCCCCCGTCGACGTGGTGGTGCTCCAGCGGCCCGAGGAGCTGCGCGGGCTGGGCGAGCGCTGGCTCGGCGGCCGGCGCCCCGGAGTCGACGTCCCCGCCGTGTACCTCGAGCACACGGCGCCCGAGGGCCCTGTCGGCGCCATGCGCCATCCCGCCGCCGACCGGCCCGAGCTGACGCTGGTTCACGTCACCCACTTCAACCGGCTGTTCTGGGACACGGGCAGCACCCCGACTGTGGTCATCGAGCACGGCGTGGTGGATCCCGGCGAGCTGTACTCCGGCGAGCTGGCCCGGGCCGCGGTGGTGGTCAACGAGGCCCGCCGGCGAGGGCGGGTCACCGGCACCGACCTGCTTCCCTACCTGGGCGAGCAGGTGCCCATCGACCTGTTCGGCATGAAGGCTGCTGAGGTGAGCGATGCCCTGGGGCCGTCGGGCACCTGCGTCGACGACCTTCCCCAGGCCCGACTCCACGAGCAGATCGCCCGGCGCCGCGTCTACCTGCACCCGGTGCGTTGGACATCGCTCGGGCTCTCGCTGCTCGAGGCCATGCACCTCGGAATGCCCGTGGTGGCCCTGGCCACGACGGAGGTCGTCGAGGCCGTGCCGCCCGACGCCGGCGTGGTGACCAACCGGCTCGATGTCCTGGCCACGGAGCTGCGCCGGCTGGTGGCCGAGCCCGAGGAGGCCCGGCTCCTGGGCAAGGCGGCTCGGGCCGCGGCCCTCTCCCGCTACGGCCTCCACCGCTTCCTCGCCGACTGGGACGCCCTGCTGCGAGAGGTGACCCGGTGATGGCTCCGTGAGGATCGCCATGGTCTCCGAGCACGCCAGCCCCCTGGCGGTGCTGGGCGGCGTGGACGCCGGAGGCCAGAACGTCCACGTGGCGGCGCTGGCCATGGAGATGGGCAACCGTGGCATGGACGTGGTGGTCCACACCCGCCGTGAGAACACGGCTCTTCCCCGACGGGTGTCCATCGCCCCGCGGGTGGTGGTCGATCACGTGGACGCCGGCCCGCCCCGCCCCGTCCCCAAGGACCTGCTGCTCCCCCACATGGACGACTTCGGCGCCGCCCTCGGCCGGGCTTGGGCCCGCCAGCGCCCCGACGTGGTGCACGCCCACTTCTGGATGTCGGGGCGGGCCGCTCTGCGGGCGGCGGCGCCCCTGGACATCCCCGTCGTGCAGACCTTCCACGCCCTGGGCGTGGTCAAGAGACGCCATCAGGGCGCCAGGGACACCAGCCCCAGCGAGCGGCTCGACGAGGAGCAGGCCATCATGGCCCGGGCCCAGCGCCTGATCGCCACCTGCAGCGACGAGGTGTTCGAGCTCTCACGCCTCGGAGCCGACCTGGGACGTGTCCAGCTCGTGCCCTGTGGTGTGAACCTCCAGGCTTTCCGCCCCGACGGGCCCCGCGAGGAGCGTGCTCGGCACCGGCACCGTCTGGTCGCCGTCGGCCGCCTCGTGGAGCGCAAGGGTCTGAGCACGGTGGTGGAAGCCCTGACCCAGCTGCCCGACACCGAGCTGGTGGTGGCCGGCGGCCCCGACGCTTCGGAGCTGGACGGAGACGAGGAGGCGCAGCGCCTCCGGGCCCTGGCCTCCCGCCACGGCGTGGCCGACCGCCTGCACCTCCGAGGACGTGTGGACCAGGCCGACGTGCCCGCCCTCCTGCGCTCGGCCGACGTGGTGGTGTGCGTCCCCTGGTACGAGCCCTTCGGCATGGTGGCGGTGGAGGCCATGGCCTGTGGCGTGCCCGTGGTGGCGTCGGCGGTCGGCGGTCTGCTGGACACCGTCATAGACGGGGTGACGGGCATCCACGTCCCGCCCCGTCATCCCCGCCAGTTGGCCGAGGCTCTGGGCAAACTGCTCGGCGACGCCTCGATGCGGGGGTCCTTCGGCGCTGCCGGCGCCCGCCGGGCCCGCACCCGCTACAGCTGGGCGAGGGTCGCCGACGCCACCCTCGAGACCTACCGGGAGCTCGCTGTGACCCCCTTCATGGACGACGCCGGAGTGCTCCCATGACCGAGCCGCTGATCTCCGGCCGGGCCCACCTGGCCGCCCTCCAGGGACCACTGGCGGCTCTGGACCACGACATCGAACGCATCGACTCCTGGGGCCGGCGGCTGGCCCGGACCCTCCTCGGTGGCGGGCGGCTGCTGGCGGCGGGCAACGGCGGCAGCGCGGCCCAGGCCCAGCACCTCACCAGCGAGCTGGTGGGTCGCTACCTCGGCGAACGCCCTCCCCTGTCGGCCCTGGCCCTTCACGCCGATACCTCGAGCCTCACGTCGATCGTCAACGACTACGGCGCCGACCTGGGCTTCGCCCGCCAGGTGCGGGCCCACGGGCGCCCGGGCGACGTCCTCGTGGTGCTCAGCACCTCAGGGCGCAGCAGCAACGTCATTCGGGCCGTGGAGGCAGCCAACGAGGCCGATCTCACCACCTGGGGGCTCACGGGCCGAGCCCCCAACCCAGTCACGGCCCTCTGCCACGAGAGCCTGATCGTGGACGCGCCGGCCACGGCCACCGTCCAGGAGGTCCACCAGGTGGTCATCCACCTCGTCTGCGCGGCGGTGGAGCTCGAGGTGGACGAGTTCCTGCGGGACCGCTCGGTGGCGACGGGCCTGCCCGTCGC
>JALZKD010000078.1:7953-8588 GCA_030859405.1 Actinomycetota bacterium
CGCCGACCAGTGAGCGCTCCCGCTTCCCGTCGGGCGGGATCCCGCCGGCCGCTCGTGGTGGTGGGCGACACCCTCCTCGACCGGGATCTCGAGGGCCAGGTGGACCGCCTCTGCCCTGACGCCCCGGTCCCCGTGATCGACGAGCTGGAGCAGACGTCGCGCCCGGGTGGGGCGGGTCTGGCCGCGGCTCTGGCCGCCAGCGAGGGCCGTCCCGTCACCCTCGTCACCGCCCTGGCCGGCGACGAGGCCGGGCGCGAGCTGGCGAACCTCCTGGGCCGCTGCGGCGTGGAGGTCGTCGACCTGGGCCTCCACGGCCAGACGCCGCAGAAGGTCCGGGTCCGAAGCGGCGGCCAGTCCCTGCTGCGCCTCGACCACGGCTCCCGACACAGGGAACCGGTGGGGCCTTGCCCTGCCACCGCCGCCGATGCCATGGAGAGGGCCGGCGCCGTCCTGTTGGCCGACTACGGCCGTGGTGTGGCCGCCGAGCCGGGCCTGCGCCACCTGCTCGCCCACCTTCCGGTCCGGACCCCCCTCGTGTGGGATCCCCACCCTCGAGGCCCCGAGCCGGTGGCCGGGGTCCGCCTGGCCACGCCCAACCGGAGCGAGGCTGCGGCGGCCGTGCCCGGCCCCGAGGG
>JALZKD010000187.1 GCA_030859405.1 Actinomycetota bacterium
CCGCGGGGGGACGTCTCAGTCCTCGATGGGCGGCAGGGTGGCGATGGGAAGCAGCTCGTGGGCCCAGGTGACTCGGTAGTTGACGGCCGGGACGAACACCTCGCAGTAGTCGCGCTCCACTTGGAAGCCGCGGAAGCGCATGACCGTCTCTTCCCGCTCCATCAGGTGCTCGATGCTCTCGAGGTGGGCCACCCCGGCTCGTTCGGAGAGCCCCTTGTGCAGTCGCAGGGCCGCCATCTTCTGCTCCCACGTCTCAGCCACGTCGACGTGGATGGAGCCTTCGGAGCTCAAGCCGCTGGTGGTCTCGGAGTAGAAGAGGTTCCCGATCTTGTGGGGCGGGTGATCGGACTCGATCTCGTCCACCCGGGACAGCAGGCAGGCGCCCAGCACCGCTCTGGACAGGGCCCGGTGGTCGGGGTGGTAGTCGCGGGGCTGATGGGTGATGACCACGTCGGGCCTGGTCTGGCGCAGCAGGGCCATGATCCGCTGCGTCTGGGCCGGGTCGTCGAACACCGCCCCTTCCTCGAAGCCGAGCCAGCGTTGTGAGCCGCCCAGGTGCGTGGCCATGGCTTCGACCTCTTCGGCCCACTCCGGTTCGAAGGCGGCCGAGACCAGGACGACCTCGTGCCCCCGACGGGCGTACTTGGCCAGCGTGCCGCCCGCCTGGTAAGGCATGTCGAAGGGATCGGGATGAGCGCCGATGGCCACGACCGTGAGCCGCTTGTTCTCGAGTGACTGCATCACCTCGTCCACCTCCACTGGCCCAGCGGTGAAGCTAACCCACCGGCGGTGGGTATGGTGAGGGCCATGCGGGTGGTCTTCGGGACCGACGAGCGCACCCCGGTCACCGACGTCATCGTCGAGACCCTGCGCCAGCGCGGTTGTGACGTCGTCACCGTGGCTGACGGCGAGCAGTGGGCCGACGTCGGGCGAGCCGTGGGGGAGGCGGTGGCCGAGGGAAGAGCCGACCGCGGGGTGGTGTGCTGTTGGACCGGCACCGGCGTGTCCATGGCGGCCAACAAGGTCGGCGGTGCCCGGGCCGCGCTCTGCACCGATGCCGAGACAGCCCGGGGAGCCCGGACCTGGAACGACGCCAACGTCCTGGCCATGGGTCTTCGTCTCACGGCTCCGGAGGTGGCCAAGGAGATGCTCGAAGCCTTCCTCACCACCGAGGCCGACGAGGCCGAGCGCGAACAGGTGTCCCGGCTGAACTAGCTTCGCCTCCCATGGCGCAACTGGTTACCGGGTCAGACCTTGGCCCAGAGCTCAAGCTCACCGAGTGGACGGCGTGCGGGGGATGTGCCGCCAAGTGGGGACCGGCTCCTCTCAACGCCTTGGTGCGATCCCTCGCCGAATCCAAGTCCGAGCTCCTCGTGGGTCTGGCGCCCTTCGACGACGCTGCTGTCTACCGACTCTCCGACGACCTGGCTCTGGTCTCCACCACCGACTTCTTCCCGCCGCTGGTGGACGATCCGGCCGATTTCGGCGCCATCGCCGCCGCCAACGCATGCAGCGACGTCTTCGCCATGGGCGCCCGCGTCGTGCTCGCCCTCAACATCGCGGCCTTCCCCGAGAAGCTGCCCGTGGAGGCGGTGACGGCCATCCTCGACGCCGCCTTCGAGGTCGTCTCCGAGGCCGGCGGCGTGATCGGCGGCGGCCACACCATCCGCTCCGAAGAGCCCATATTCGGTCTGGCCGTGCAGGGCCTGGTACATCCCGAGAAGGTGTGGGCCAAGGCCGGCGCTCGTCCCGGCGACAGCCTCGTGCTCTCCAAGCCGCTAGGGACCGGCATCCTCCTGGCCGGCGGCGAGGCGGCGCAGAAGGCGCATGCCATCGCCGGCATGCGCACCCTGAACCGGTCCGCGGCGGAGACGTTGGCCGGGCTTGGCGAGGGTGCTGTCCACGCCGTGACCGACGTCACCGGTTTCGGCCTGCTCGGTCACGCCTGGGAGATGGCCGAGCGCTCGGGGGCCTGCCTGCGCATCCACGCCTCGTCCCTGCCTTTGTACGAGGGGGCGCTCGCCGCCGCCCAGGCTGGCGTGCGCACCGGTGGTGACGCCCGGAACCGGTCCCACCTCGAGGGCAAGGTCGTGTCCACGGCCGACTCGGCGGTGGAGGCCCTGGGCTTCGATCCCCAGACGTCGGGCGGGTTGCTGGCCGCGGTGAGCCCGGTGCACGCGGCCATACTGGCGTCCGCGGGCTTCACCGTCGTAGGTGAGGTGGTGGCCGGGACGCCCTCGGTCGAACTGGGCTGATTCGGAGAACGGTAGGGTCGCGACCGTGGCCCCGACCCGTCAACGGCTGCGCCCCTCCATCCGGCCCAAGTCTCCGTCACTGACCTTGGAGCGGGCCCGCTGGGACGTTGGCCACGATGTGGTGGTGGGTGTCGACGAGGTGGGCCGGGGAGCGTGGGCCGGTCCCATCAGCGTGGGCGCGGCGGTGCTGCCGAGGGACCGGCGGGTCTACGGCGTGCGGGACTCCAAGATGCTCACCGAGCACGAGAGGGAGCGACTGTTCGACAAGGTGGCGTCGTGGTGCCGGGCCTGGTCCGTGGGCCACGCCAGCCAGGCCGAGTGCGACGCCCTGGGTATGACCGCGGCTCAGAAGCTGGCCGCCCGGCGGGCCCTCGAGGGCTTAGGACTTGTGCCCGACCACGTGCTCATCGACGGTCGCTGGGACTTCGTGGGCGCCGGCAGCACTGAGCGGATCGTGAGGGGCGACGCCACATGCCTTTCCATCGCCGCCGCATCCATTCTCGCCAAGGTCACCCGCGACCGCCTCATGCGCGCCGAGGCCGAGCACTTTCCCGCCTACGACTTCGACCTCAACAAGGGCTATCCCTGCCCCCGGCACAAGATGGCGCTGAAGGCGTGGGGCCCCACCACCATCCACCGCCGCACCTGGGTGT
>JALZKD010000188.1 GCA_030859405.1 Actinomycetota bacterium
TGTGGCCACGCTGCCCATCACGATCTACCCCGGGATGAAGATCGGCCAGATCAGCTTTCTGCGCATGACCACGGCCGCCGACTCGCCCTATGGATCGGTCCGGATGGGCTCCAAGTACCAGGGTCAACGGGGCCCGACGCCAAGCCGGTACTACGAAAACTTCGGCCCCTCGGGCACTCGTTTGAAGTCCTAACGTCGAGTTTGTTTCTTCATTGAGCGGAAACACCCCCGCAACGTTGAGGTCCTACCGTGGCCAGCATGGACGTGGTGCTGGTGCGCTGGCCACGGGAAGCCGAGCGGCGTGCTCTCCTCGTGGAGGAGGGGGCACCCCGACTGTTGCTCATAGAGGACGGTCATCCGCCACCAGACGCCGAGGACTGCCTCGAGGACTGGGTGCGAGTGCCCTCCAGCGAGGAGGACGTGCGCTCCCGGCTCATCGGCCTCACGGCGCGGTCCCGGTTCCACGCCCATACGGTTCCCGAGCTCGACGGTGACGGCGTGCTGCGCTTCGCCGGCCGCTGGGTCGCTCTGCCCCCGGTGGAGGCCCGCCTGACCACGGCCCTGCTCGAGCGCTTCGGCGCCGTGGTCAGTAGGGGGGCCCTGGCCCGGTCGGGCTGGCCCGAGGGCGCTCCTCGTCGCAACGCCCTCGACGTTCACGTCGTGCGCCTCCGGCGGCGCCTGTCACCCATCGGCCTGGCCATCCGAACCGTCAGGTCGCGGGGATACCTGCTGGAGTCGTCAGAACCAGGCCAGATAGCCGTACGCGAAGCGTAATACTCCGACAATAGAGTCGACATTTCCCGCCAATACGGTCGCTCCGTGGGTTACGGCGTGCGGGAATGGGTGGAGGCGCACTCCGGGGCCAGATCGAATGAGCGGCATCCGCTCCCATGAGACCGAGCTGGCCGGCCTGGACCTGTCCGAGATGGGTGTTGGCCGTCGTGCCACCTCCTCCGGCCTAGCCAAGCTGAGGCAGGCCGCCCCTCCGGTTGTCGAGGATCAGGCGACGGCCCCTGGGACCCTCGCCACGGGCCCTGTCCGCGTGGCGAGGGTCACCCGATCACGACCGCCACGCTTGGACTGGTAGAGGGCCTCGTCGGCTTGCTTCGTCAGCTCGGCGCCACTGAGGGCATTGCGAGGGAAGGAAGCGACCCCGGCGCTCACGGTCACCGACGGCAGCTGCTCGCCGCCATGGGAATGGGTCGTGGCGATGGCGCGCCTCACCTCCTCGGTCAGACGTAGCGCGGCGTGGCCGGTGCAGTCGGGGAGGACGAAGGCGAACTCCTCACCTCCGAAGCGGGCCGGAAGGTCGATCTGACGGAGGGAGGTGGCCAGGATCCGGCCGATCTCGCGCAGCACCTCGTCCCCGCCGTCGTGGCCATAGGTGTCGTTGATCCGCTTGAAGTGGTCGACGTCGAGCATCACCAGGCTCAGGGGCTCGCCGCTGCGGGCGGCCCTCGCCACCTCGCGGTCGAGGGTCTCGTCGAACGTCCGGCGGTTGGGAAGCCCGGTCAGGGCGTCCACCCGAGCCAGGCGCTCGACCTCGGCGAGCAGGGTGGCCTTACGTATGGAGAGGGCGCCGTGGGCGGCGAACTCCACCAGGGCGTTGATACGGGTTGTGCTGATTCGCTCGTCCAGCCCGCCGCCCTGCTCCAGGACCAGGGCGCCGATGGGTTCGCCGTCGGTGACCATGGGCACGACCACGAGGTTCCTCGCCGCCGGCAGCGCCTGGGAAAGCACTCCGTCGTCGGCGCCGAGGGTCCTGACCAGTTGGGGCTCCCTCAGCCGCCAACACCGGGTGAGCACGTCGCCCGGTGCGGTTCCATGGGGGCCGATGGCAGTCGGCTCGTCCTCGCCGGCCTTACCCCCTACCCAGACCTTGCGTACACCGCTCTGGTCACCAAGGACCACCGCGCCCCTGGGCGCACCGAAGGTCCGCAGAACGCAGCTCAGCACGGCGGGCCCCACCTCGTCGGGCGACCGTGCGTCCTGCAGCTCCTTGCCCATGGCCACCAGGCCCCGCAACACCTTCCGGCCCCGGCGAAGCTCGCGCTCGTTCAGTGACGAGAAGACGGCGGTGCCGATGGCGAGCACCAGGAACGTGACCACGCTGGCCACCGCTCCGGCGACGTCATACGGCGATGGGTCCCGCCCGCCGGCGTTCCCGACCCCTTGGAGCCAGTGGGCGGTGACGAACAGCAGGGAGTGCCATATGGCGATCTTCAGGCCGGTGCGGTAGGAGGCGAGCAGGGTCACGGCGACGACGTGGAGGCCCACCAGGACTGCCAGCAGGCTGCCGGGGCCTCCGGTAAGGGCCACCACGGCGGCGATCCAGAGGCCGTCGGCCAGGAGCAGGGTTCCCAGCAGGGCCAGGCTGCGCCGCTTCAGGGCTCGTCGCACCACTTCGACGGCCACGGTGAGCAGGACGTAGGCGGCCGTGACCGGGGCGAGGGCCGACGGGGGTGCGCCGATGGTGTCCGGCCACAAGGCGGCGCTCATCAGCACTGCAGCGACCATGGTCAATCGGGAGGCCTGCAGGAAGGTGGTGCGCTCGGCCAGGGGGACGAGCTCCGAGGTCGGCGCCGGCGCGGTCACCGACCGGCTCACCGGAACGTGTGCAGGTCGTCGACCACCGGGGCCGCGACCAGTTTGGGGTCACGCCTGTCGAAGTGCGTCTGGAGCACGAGGAACAAGCCCACGACAATGGTGAGCATAAGGGGGATCGAGAACGCCTTGACCGTTCTCTTCAAGTCAGGTCCAAAACCTGTGTCCCCACGTGGCTCCCTGACTGGGCCCCCCGTCGATGTGACGGCCGCCGTCCGGAGTGGAGGGGCGGTTGACATGGGGGGGGAGGGCGTGGGCACCGATCGTGGCTCAACCGTGGGCG
>JALZKD010000018.1 GCA_030859405.1 Actinomycetota bacterium
TGATGGCCGTTGTGTTCACGGTGGTGATGTTCTCCTCCATCGGCCTGCCGGGGCTCAACGGCTTCGTGGGTGAGTTCCTCATCCTCATCGGCAGCTTCGTGACCCGCCGGTGGTGGGCCGTCACGGCTGCCGTGGGCGTGGTCCTGGCTGCGGTGTACCTGCTCTGGGCTTACCAGCGGGTCTTCCACGGCACCCCTGAGGGCGACAACGCCGACCTGCACGACATGACGCTGCGAGAGCGAGTGGTCATGGCGCCGCTGCTCATCCTCATCGTGTTCCTCGGCGTCTACCCCCAACCCGTCCTCGAACGCATCAACCCCTCCGTCGACCGCCTCATCGAGCACATCGAGGAGAAGGGTGGGTACAGACAACCGGCGGTGGCGGCCGAGGGCAAGGAGGGCCTGCACGAGCAGCACGATAAGGAAGAGGCCGAGGCCAAGGAGGCCAAGGACAAAGAGGCCGAGAAGAGGCTGGAGGAGTTCAGGAAGGCCGAGGACAAGGCGAGGAGCGGCGGCCAGTGATCGGTACCTTGTTGGCCCAGGTGGCCCAGGCGTTGGCCCAGGCGGGGGAACCCCACCAGCTCCCGCCCCTGGAACTGCCCCAGGTCGAGTACTCGGCCTTGGCGCCCCACCTGATCCTGATCGGCGGAGCCCTCGTGCTGCTGGTCTGGGTGGCAATGGTCCGCCGCCGTCCGCCGTGGGCGTGGTCCGCCTTCACCGTGGTGGTGGGGCTGGCCTCGCTGGTGGCCTCGTGGCTGCTGTGGTTGGACGTCGATCGCAACGGGCCCAGACCGGCCGTGGCCGGCGCCATCGCCGTCGACGGTTACGCCGTGTTCTTTCTGGTGACGGTGAGCGCCATCGTCGTCCTCGGCGCCTTGATGGGCGATGCCTACCTGAAGCGGGAGGAGGTGCGCGGGCCCGAGTTCTACGTTCTCATGCTGCTCTCCGCTTCCGGGGCCATGTTCATGGCCTCCGCCAACGACCTGGTCATCACCTTCCTGGGACTCGAGGTCCTCTCCATCGCCCTCTACGTTCTGGCCGGCTTGAACAACCGGCGCATGGAGTCGAGGGAGGCGGCCATCAAGTACTTCGTCCTCGGCGCCTTCTCCTCGGCCGTGTTCCTCTATGGCGTGGCCCTGATCTACGGGGCGACCGGCTCCACCAACCTGGGCGAGATCTCTGCCTACCTCGACTCCACGGTGTCGCCGGCCGACGGCGTCCTCTTGGCGGGCATCGCCCTGCTGCTGGTTGGGTTCGGCTTCAAGGTGGCGGCCGTCCCGTTCCATACCTGGACCCCCGACGTCTACCAGGGCGCGCCCACGCCGGTCACCGGGTTCATGGCTGCGGGGGCCAAGGCAGCCGGTTTCGCTGGGTTGTTGCGAGTGTTCTTCTCCACCTTCGACATCCTGAAACTCGACTGGCAGCCGATCGTGTGGATCCTGGCCGTGCTGACCCTCCTGGTGGGGTCGGTGCTGGCCATCGTGCAGGAGGACATCAAGCGGATGCTCGCCTACTCGTCCATCAGCCATGCCGGCTACGTGCTGATCGGCCTTCAGGCAGCCAATGACAAGGGCCTCGCCGGGTCGCTCTACTACCTGCTCACCTACACGTTCATGGTGATGGGCAGCTTCGCCGTCGTCACCCTCGTGGGGCGCAGGGGAGACGCCCGCCACGATCTCGACGCCTACCGGGGCCTCTCGGCAAGGCGGCCGGCCCTGGCCATGGCCCTCACCGTGCTGCTGCTGGCCCAGGCCGGCATCCCCTTCACCACCGGCTTCCTGGCCAAGTTCTATGTGATCTCGGCAGCCGTGGAAGGCCGGTCGTACACCCTGGCCCTGATCGGCATGCTGTCATCGGTGGTGGCCGCCTTCTTCTACCTGCGGGTGACCGTGCTCATGTACATGTCCTCCGAGGAGGAGGAGCGGGAGGAGACCGACCCCGTGCCGGTCCCCCGCTCCATGGCGGTGGTCCTGACCGTGTCGGTGGCCTTCACCGTGGCCTTCGGTCTGTTGCCGGGACCGGTGATCGACTTCGCTCGCGACGCCAGCCACCTGCTATAGGCCCGCGTGGCGCGTCTGGGCTCACGACGGCTGCTGGTCGCCGGCGTCATGGTGGGAGGGGCCATCGTGGTGGCCGTGCTCCTGGCCAGGGGCGACCGGAACCAGACCAGCCAGGGTGGCGGGGAACGCTTCCAGTTGGCCTTGATCGGCGATGCTCGTTACCGGCCCGACGAGTACCCCAAGTTCCAGCGTCTCCAGGAGAGGATCAACGCCGAGGGGGTGGCTTTCACCATCCACGTGGGCGACATCAAGGGTGGCGGTTCCTGCGCCGATCGGGTGTACCAGGAGACCCTCGAGATCTTCAACGGGTTCGCCTCCCCGTTGATCTACACGCCCGGGGACAACGAATGGACCGACTGCGGCGACCGAAGACCTCGGGAGCGCCTGGCCTTCCTGCGCCGGGTGTTCTTCGCCGGTGAGCAGTCCCAGGGCCGGGAGCGGCTCCGCCTCGAGCGCCAGAGCAGGGATTACCCCGAGAACGCCCGATGGCAGTTCGCCAACGTCACCTTTGCCACCCTCCACGTGGTGGGCAGCAACAACAACCGGCCCGACCCGAGCCGTCCCGAGGGGACCCTGGGAGACGCCGAAGAGTACACAGCTCGCAACACCGCCAACCTCGAGTGGTTGGCCCAGACCTTCCAGAAGGCGCGCGCCGGCGGCAGCCTCGCCGTGGTGCTGGCCATGCAGGCCGACCCCGCCTTCGAGCGGCCACCTGGTCAGCGCCCCGGCTACGAGGACCTGCTGGCCGCCCTCGAGCGAGAAACGGTGGCCTTTGCCAAGCCGGTGGTGCTCGTCCACGGAGACAGCCACGTCTCTCGCATCGACAAGCCCCTGGTCAGCCGGGCCACCGGCGGGGTGATCGAGAACTTCACGCGGGTGGAGACCTTTGGCAGCCCCGACGTCCACTGGGTGCGGGGCACCGTGGACACCCAGGATCCAAAGGTCTTCACCTTCAGCCAGGAGCTCATCGAGGCCAACCGGGAGCCGTAGCCGGAGGCGGGGGCGGCTTCAACCCCCGCCCATTGCCTCGGCGGCCCGCCTCTCCATCTCCTCGGGCGGTACATCCTCGACATGGGTGGCGACGTTCCACCGGTGTCCGAAGGGATCCTCGAACTGGCCCGACCGGTCGCCGTAGAACTGGTCCTCCACCGGTTGGAGGGACTTGGCGCCCGCCTTCAGCGCACGGTCGAAGACGGCGTCGACGTCCTCCACGTACACGCTCAGGCCCACGGGGGTCCCGCCGACGGTCCGTGGGCCGATGAAGCCCATCTCCGGCATCTCGTCGGAGATCATGATCACCGAGTCACCGATCTGGACCTCGGCGTGGCCGATCTTGCCGTCGGGCGCCGGCATACGCATCCGCTCGGTGGCGCCGAGGACGTCCACGTAGAACGCGATGGCGGCGCCGGCGCCGTCGACGCACAAATAGGGCGTGACCCGCGGGTACCCCTCGGGGATCGGCTGCACCTTGGCCATGAGGACCTCCTGTGTCGGTCGAGCTGTCGGTTGGAGCTCGGCGTCTCGGTTCGACTCTCACTCGAACGTCCGTTCGGACAATGGTATCCAGTGGCGTGATCAACGACAAGAGGCGCTCTTCCGGCCGCGCTTCCTATTGCCAGCCGAGCTCGGCCAGCCTCTCGTCTGATATCCCGAAGTGGTGAGCGACCTCGTGAATGACCGTTGTCCTCACCAGGTCGAGCAGTTCAGCCTCGTTCTCCGCCAGCTCGCAGATCGGCAGCCGGAAGATGGTGATCCGATCGGGCAACGTGGCTGTGTAGGACAACGGGGAGCGTTCCGGGAGGGCGACGCCCTCGTAGAGCCCCAGCAGGGTTCCACCTCCGCCACCCAGCTGCTCGGACGTCGGCCCGTCCTCCACCACCACCGCCACGTTGTCCATCATCGCGCCCAGGTCGGCTGGGAGGCCGTCGAGGGCGTCGGCGACCAGCTGCTCGAAGTCGTGAGCGCTCAGGCGCATTGGGACCGTGGCGTGGCCGGAGCATACGGTGCTCGGCTCTTGGGTGCCCGGCGCTGTCTGGCGGCTCGTGAAGGCCATCACTACGCTCGTCGTCAATGTCAGGCTTCCTGCGCGAGTACTTCACCGTCCTCGTGTTCGGTGCCGCCGCTGTGGCCATGGTGGGCGCCATGCTCGGAGCAGGCAGCCTCCTCAGGCCCAAGCGTGCGCAGGCGCAGAAGTACATCTCCTACGAGAGCGGTGTGGACCCCGTGGGCACCGGATGGTCGCAGAGCCAGATCCGCTACTACCTGTTCGGGTTGCTGTTCGTCCTGTTCGAGGTGGAGACGGTCTTCATCTTCCCCTGGGCCGTCCGCCTCGACGAGCTGGGTGTGTTCGGCCTGACGGAGATGATCGTCTTCATCACCATCCTGGCTCTCGGGCTCCTGTACGCCTGGCGCAAGGGGGTCCTTCGGTGGATGTGACTCACCGCGGAGGCGATCCGGCATGGGCCTAGTGGAGAAGGGCTGGGTGCCCAAGCCGCTCGGGCACCTGCTCAACCTCAGCCGCAAGTACTCGCTGTGGGTCTACCAGTGGGGCCTGGCCTGCTGCGCCATCGAGATGGGCGCCGCCTTCGGGTCGCCCCGTTACGACGTGATGCGCCTGGGCGTCATCCCCTTCCCGGCCAGCGCCCGCCAAGCCGACCTGGTTGTCATCTCGGGGACGGTCACGGACAAGATGGCGCCCCCGATCCGCCGGCTCTACGAGCAGATGCCAGATCCGAAGTACGTGATCTCCATGGGTTCGTGCGCCAACTGCGGCGGCCCGTACTGGGACAGCTACTCCGTCACCAAGGGCGTCGACCAGATCGTCCCGGTCGACGTCTATGTGCCCGGGTGCCCCCCCCGCCCCGAAGCGTTGCTCGAGGGCATCGTGCTGCTCCAGGCGCGCATCCAGGACGAGGACATGGTCGAGCGCTGGAAAGGTGATCCCATTGTCGTCGGAAGCTGACGAAGGGGCCGCCGAGGAGGCGGGCGCCAGCCAGCCGGCCACCGAGCAGGCGGGGCCCGGCAACGGTCACCGCGAGGACTCGACTCGCCAACAGGTGGTGGAGGCGTTGAAGGCGGAGTTGGACGACGCCGTGGTGGCCTCCGAGGTCAGCGGTGGGGACGTCTGGGTCCGGGTGGACCGGACCGCGTGGCGCCAGGCCGCCGAGGCGTGCCGGCGCCGACTGGACATGGACTACTTCTGCTTCCTCTCCGGCATCGACTGGTTGGTGAACCCAGAGCTCTCCGGCGAGAAGCGCTGGGATCCCGCCGGAGAGGCGCCAGAACCGGAGACCGGCGCCGAGGACGAGGGTTACCAGACCGGGGTGACGGGCGGCGAGACCCGGTTCCAGCTGTTGGCCCGCCTGTACTCCACGATCCGCAAGGTGGGGGTCACCCTGAAGGCCGATCTCGACGAGGAGGACCCGCGGGTTGCGTCGCTGGTGAGCGTGTACCGAGGGGCCGACTGGCACGAGCGTGAGGCCTGGGAGATGTACGGCTTCACCTTCGAGGGCCATCCGGGCCTGCGCCATCTGTATCTGCCCGGCGAGTTCGAGGGCCACCCGCTGCGCAAGGACTTTCCCCTTCTGGCCCGTGAGGTGAAGCCCTGGCCCGGTCTGGTGGACGTTGAGCCCATCCCCGGCGAAGAAGCCCCGGGGGAAGGTGGCCCGGAGGACGAAGGCGCTGGGGCGGAGACCGGGGTGGCAACGGGCGAAGGCGGATGACCGCCACCACCGACTGGCAGAAGTCTGCATACGTCGCCGGCCAGGCTGCCGACGCCCGGATCAACGTGGAGCTCGAGGCCGAGGGCATGACACTCAACCTCGGGCCACAACATCCGGCCACCCACGGAACCCTGCGCATCGTGGTGCGCCTCGACGGTGAGCAGGTGGTGTGGGCCGAGCCGGTGTGCGGCTACATGCACCGCGGCTACGAGAAGCTTTGCGAGGTACGCAGCTATCCCCAGATCACCACCCTCGTCAACCGCATCGACTGGCTGGGCCACTTCGCCAACGAGGTGCCCTTCATCCTGGCTGCCGAGAAGCTCATGGAGATAGAGGCACCGCCTCGCGCCCAGTGGCTGCGAACGATCTTCTTCGAGATGGCCCGCATCGCCAACATCTCGCTGTTCCTCGGCGACATGGGCGTGCAGCTGGGCGCCCTGACCCCCGTGTTCTACGCCTTCCGGGATCGCGAGTACGTCCTCAACCTGATGGAGGCGGTGACGGGAGGGCGTTTCCACCCCAACTTCGACCGTATCGGCGGCCTGAAGGACGACCTGCCCAAGGGATGGGTCGGTGAGGCCAAGGGGGTGATGGGTCGTGTCCGGGCGTTCTGCGACCAGATGGAAGAGCTCCTCATGGGCAACGAGATCTTCGACCGGCGCACGCGCGGCATCGGGGTGATACCTGCCTCCGTGGGCCTCGAGTACGGCCTCTCGGGGGCCAACATCCGAGCCAGTGGGGTCGACTGGGACCTGCGCCGGGACGAGGACTCTCCACTGGCATGGAAGCACTGCGACTGGAAGGTCTGGACCCACCTCGACGGCGATTCGTTCGCCCGCTACTGGGTCCGTCTGCAGGAGGTCCGCGAGGCCACCAAGATCGTCGAACAGCTCCTCGACGGCCTGCCGGCCGGGTCCATCCAGGCCAAGGTGCCCCGCATCATCAAGGTCCCGGCCGGAGAGGCGTGGGTGCACACCGAGAACCCTCTGGGCGAGATGGGCTACTACGTCGTGAGCAAGGGGGGCCTCGGTCCCTTCCGGGTGAAGATCCGAAGTGCCTCGTTCAACAACGTCTCCGTCATCCCCTGGGTGCTGCGGGGCGTCTACGTACCCGACGTCATCACCATTCTCGCCTCCCTGTACTTCATCCTCGGGGACATCGACCGATGACCCTGGCTCTCCAGCTCGCCTATTGGCAGACGACCACGATCAAGGTCCTGGTCGTGCTGGCGGTCATCCCGACCGCTGCCATCATCCTCGGCTACGTCTTTCTCCTCAAGATGATGAGCCACATGCAGAGCCGGCTGGGACCGATGGAGGCGGGCCCCCATGGCACCCTGCAGCTCGTGGCCGACGGCTTGAAGTTCCTCCAGAAGGAGGACATCTTCCCTGCCCGGTCGGATCGGTTCGTGTTCGGACTGGCGCCCATCGTGGTGCTGATGTCCACATTTCTCCTCTACATCGTCATCCCCGCCGGGCCCCGGCTGGTGGTGGAGGACCTCGACACGGGGGTCTTCTTCGCCCTCGCCGTCTCCTCCCTCTCCGTGCTCGGCGTGCTCATGGCCGGGTGGGCCTCGGCCAACAAGTACTCCCTGATCGGCGCTCTGCGTGCCGCAGGGCAGCTGATCGCCTACGAGCTGCCTCTGGTGCTGGCCGTGGTCGGGGTGGTGATGCAGGCCGGGACCATGAGCCTGCAGGGCATCGTCAGGGCTCAGTCCGAAGGTGAGATCTTCGGCGTCGGCGTCGTGGGCAACCCCTTCATCCTCACTCAGTTCGTGGGGTTCGCCGTCTTCCTCCTGGCCGCGCAGGCCGAGCTCTCGCAGACGCCCTTCGACATGCCGGTTGCGGAGTCCGAGCTGGTGGCGGGGTTCATGACCGAGTACACGGGCTTCCGCTTCCTCTTCTTCTTCATGTCCGAGTTCGGCTCCGCCTTCGCCCTCGCGGCCATTGGCGCCACGCTGTTCCTGGGCGGCTGGCATCTCCCGGGCATCGAGGGGACCCTGGCCGACGTGGCCGGGCCGTTGGTGCTGGGTGCCAAGATCATGCTGGTCGCGTTCTTCGTCTTCTGGTTCCGCTTCACGTTCCCCCGGCTGCGGGAGGACCAGCTCCAAGCCGTGGCCTGGAAGTACCTCATTCCGGTCTCCCTTGCCAACATCATGGTTACCGGCGTCCTCAAGGTCGTCTTCTGAAAAGGACTCTCATGCCACACGTCCCAGGGTTGCTCAAGGGTTTGGGCGTCACCTTCAAGACCATGACCAAGCCCGCCGTCACCGTTCAGTACCCCCACGTCAAGGAAGCTCCGCCCACCCGGGCCCGTGGCGTGATCGCCCTCAAAGAGGAGAACTGCACGGTGTGCATGCTGTGCGCCCGTCAGTGCCCGGACTGGTGCATCTACATCGAGGGCTACAAGGACAAGGCTCCACCCCGGCGCGAGGGAGGCAAGCCCCGCACCGTGCAGAAGCTCGACCGCTTCGACATCGACTACGGCCTGTGCATGTACTGCGGGATCTGCGTGGAAGTCTGCCCCTTCGACGCACTGTTCTGGACTCCGGAGTACGAGTACTCGGAGGTCAAGATCGCCGACCTCCTGCACGACAAGGACCGCCTGGGCGAGTGGATGAAGACGGTTCCTGAGCCGCCGCCCCTGGAAGCCGGCGCCGACCCCAAGTTGGGCCCGAAGAAGTAGGACCATGGTCGCTCAGAACATCGTCTTCGGGGTTCTGGCTGCGGCCATGGTCATGGCCGCCATCCGGGTGGTGACCACGAAGAACGTCGTCCACGCGGCCCTGTACCTGGTGGTGGTGCTGGCCGGCGTGGCCGCCCTGTACATCCTGCTGGCCGCCGAGTTCATCGCCGTCGTGCAGGTGATCATCTACATCGGCGCCATCCTGATCCTCTTCCTGTTCGGCACCATGCTCACGCGCGCGCCCATCGGGCGCGCGGCCGACCTCGACAACGACCAGCGCTGGTTGAGCGTGGCGGTGGCCCTCTTCCTACTCGGTGTGCTCGGGGCCGTGCTCCTCGACGCCTATGGATCCACCAAGCTGCCCAAGGACGCCGCAGTGCAGCGGAGCGGTGAGGTGGGCGTCTCCATCTTCCAGACCTACGTCGTCCCCTTCGAGGTCATCTCCGTGCTCCTCCTCGCCGCCCTGGTGGGCGCGGTCGTGATCGCCCGGGGCGACTGAGTCGTGTACCTGAACCAGTTCCTGCTCCTGGCCGCGGTCCTCTTCTGCGTCGGCGTCTACGGCGTGCTGGCTCGCAAGAACGGCGTGCTCGTGCTCATGTCCATCGAGCTCATCCTCAACGCCGTCAACATCAACCTGGTGGCCTTCGGGCTCTTCCGGGAGACGGTGGTCGGCCAGGTGTTCGCCCTCTTCGTGATCGCCGTCGCCGCTGCCGAGGTGGGCGTGGGTCTGGCCATCGTGATCCTCATCTACCGGAACCGACAATCCATCGACCTCACCGAGGTCGACCTCATGAAGGGCTGACGGGAGGCGTGCTCAAGAACGCCTGGCTCGTCCCCGCCCTCCCGGTGCTGTCGTTCGTCCTCATACTGTTCTTCGGCAAGCGCCTGCCCAAGGGCGGGCACGAGATCGGTGTCGCCGCCCTGGCCGTCGCCTTCGTGCTGTCCTGCATCGCCGCCGTCCAGTGGGTGCAGCGCCCCGCCGACCTCGAGGTTCACGCCCCAAGCGCCACCGAGCACGCAGTGAAGGGTGAGGCGGCGGAGAAGACGCCCGAGCACAACGGGGAGAAGAAGGCCGAGCACGAGGCCGAGCCCGTCCGCGCCCCTGTGGTCAGGGAGGTGACCTGGTTCGACAACGGTCAGCTCCGGGTGAAGGCCGGCACCCACATCGACGGCCTGGCCGTGACCATGATGTTCGTGGTCACCCTAATCTCGCTGCTGGTGCACGTCTTCTCCACCAGCTACATGGACGGTGACCGGCGCTACACGCACTACTTCGCCGGCCTCAGCCTGTTCACCGCCGGGATGCTGGTGATGGTCACGGCCAACAACACCCTGCAGCTCCTGGTGGGTTGGGAGCTGATGGGCCTGTGCTCGTTCATGCTCATCGGTCACTGGTGGGAGGAGCGGAACAACTCCAACGCCGCCCTGAAGGCCTTCTTCACCACCCGCACAGGCGACGTCGGCCTCCTGATCGGGATCGTCGTATTGTTCTTCGCCGCCGGCCAGACCTTCGACATCGCCGAGATCAACGCTTCGGCGCTCGGTGGTGAGGTGGGCCATGCCGTGCTGCTGGCGGGCGCCGCTGGCCTGCTCTGCGGCGTGATCGGAAAGAGCGCCCAGTTCCCCCTCCACACGTGGCTCCCCGACGCCATGGCTGGTCCCACGCCGGTGTCGGCGCTCATCCATGCCGCCACCATGGTGGTGGCCGGCGTGTACCTGGTGGCTCGCCTCTACGGCGTGTTCTGGTCGGGGTTCGACATCGGGGGAGGCGGCATCAATCCCGTGGCCCTGGTGGGGGGGACCACCGTGCTCATCGCCGCCGCCCTGGCCTTCGTCCAGACCGACATCAAGAAGGTGCTGGCCTACTCCACAGTGAGCCAGCTCGGTTACATGGTCATGGCGCTGGGCGTGGGGGCCTGGACCGCGGGAGTCTTCCACCTCACGACCCATGCCTTCTTCAAGGGTCTCCTCTTCCTCGGCGCCGGCTCCGTGAGCCACGCTGTCCACAGCTTCGACATGAAGAAGGACATGGGAGGCCTGCGCCAGCACATGCCCGTCACCTACCGGACCTTCGTCATCGGTTCGCTGGCCCTGGCGGGCGTGCCTCCCCTCGCCGGGTTCTGGTCCAAGGACGAGATCCTCCTGGGCGCCTCCGCCAACGGCTATCCCATCTTCCTCGTCATCGGGCTGGTGGGCGCCGCTCTCACCGCCGCCTACATGACGCGCTGCGTCTACCTCACCTTCTTCGGTGAGTACCGCGGCCACGGCCATCCCCACGAGTCGCGGCCGGCCATAACCGTGCCCCTCGTCGTGCTGGCCGCCTTGTCGGTCGGCGCCGGGTTCCTCAACGTTCCCGGAGGTGAGTGGTTCGCTGAGTGGACCCAGAACCAGACCGTGCTGAGCGCCGGCGTGGCTCATCACTCCTTCTCGATGGGCATTGCCGTGCTCGGAACCGCCGTGGGCCTGGCCGGGATAGCCGCGGGCTACGCCTACTTCTGGCGCAACCTCGGCCCCCGCCGGCTGACCCAGCGCAGCGCCGCCGCCCGGGTCGGTTACCGCGTCCTCGAGGAGAAGTACGGGCTCGACCGCCTGTACACCGACGTGGTGGTCGCCGGCATCAAGGGCCCGATCGCCAGGGCCGCCTACTGGTTCAACCAACGGGTGATCGACGGGATCGTCAACGGCGTAGGCATCGCCGCCCGGGGCCTGGCCCGTTTCGTGTACGACGTGCTCGACCAGAAGCTGGTCGACGGGATCGTCAACGGCGCCGGCGCAAGCGCCGAGGGTGGGGGCAAGGTCCTGCGCGTCATGCAGACCGGGCGGGTCCAGCAGTACGCCCTCTTCCTCTTCGCCGCCGTCGTCATGATGGGCGGCGCCCTCGTCCTGTTCACCACTGGTAGTTAGGAGAGCGGAGGCCGATGTTCGACTCGTGGGCCCTCACCCTGGCCGTGTTCATCCCTGCGCTGGGGGCGACCGTTCTCATCGCCGTACCCAGGCGAGCGGAGGCCCTGATGAAGGTGGTCGCCCTGGTCACGACGATCGCCACCGCGGGGGTGGGCGTGGGGATCCTGGCCCGGTTCGACTACGGGTCCACCGACACGCTCCAGTTCGAGGTGGACGTGCCCTGGATCGACGTCATCGACAGTCGTTACCACGTCGGCCTGGACGGCCTCTCGCTCCCCCTCCTGGCCCTGTCCATGCTCATCACGGGGCTGTGCGTCATCTACTCCTGGGACCACTTCCCCGAACCGCACAACCCGAAGGCGTTCCTTGCCCTCATGCTCGTGCTGGAGACGGGGATGAACGGCACGTTCGTGGGCCAGGACTTGATCCTGTTCTTCGTCTTCTTCGAGCTGGTGCTGCTCCCCATGTACTTCATGATCGGGGTCTGGGGCGGGCCCAACCGGCAGTACGCAGCCATAAAGTTCTTCCTCTTCACGTTGTTCGGCTCGGCCCTCATGCTCCTGGGGTTCCTCCTCCTGTACTTCAAGGGGGGCAGTACCTTCGACATCCCCGAGCTGGTTGCCAATGGCAGCACCATCGCTCGCAGCACCCAGATCCTCATCTTCGGTGGCCTCTTCATGGGTTTCGCCATCAAGGTGCCCATGTTCCCATTCCACACCTGGCTCCCGGACGCGCACACCGAGGCGCCCACCGTGGGTTCCGTGATCCTGGCCGCGGTCCTCCTCAAGTTGGGCACCTACGGCTTCATTCGCGTCGCGGTGCCCATCCTCCCCGAAGCGGCCCGGGTGTGGGCCCCGGTGATCGGGGGGCTGGCGGTGGTGGGCATCATCTACGGGGCCCTTGGTTGCCTGGCCCAGCGCGACCTCAAGCGGCTCATCGCCTTCTCCTCGGTGGCCCACATGGGGTTCGTGATGCTGGGTATCGCCACCTTGACCGACTACGGCCTCAACGCTGCCGTATTCGGCATGGTGGCCCACGGTCTCATCACCGGCATGCTGTTCTTCATCGCCGGCTCCATCCAGGAGCGCTACCAGACACGAGAGATGAACCGGCTGGGGGGGATGCTGCTGCAGGCGCCCAAGCTCGGTTGGCTCCTGGGGTTCTGTGCCATGGCGTCTCTGGGCCTGCCCGGCCTGGCCGGCTTCTGGGGCGAGTTCCCGGCCATCCTCTCTGCCTACCAGCCGGCTCCCGGGTTGTCGGTGCCGCTGTTCCGCTTCTACATGGTGGTGGCCGCCCTGGGCACCGTCTTCGCCGCCGGCTACCTGCTGTGGATGTACCAGCGCACGGCGTTCGGCACGGCCAAGGAGGAGTTCGCCGACGCCCACGTGCACGACGTGCGCGGCCCGGAATGGGTGGCTTGGACGCCGCTACTCGTCCTCATCCTCGTCCTCGGCGTCTTCCCCGGCCTGATCTTCGGCATCACCGACGGAGCCGTGCAGACCGTCACGTCGGCGGTCCAGGCGCTGGGGGGCTGAGCCAGTGGTGGCCGGCCTGCTTGGCGTCGCCTTCCAGGCGCCCTACCTCGACTACGCGGCGCTGGCTCCGGAGCTGATCCTCACCGGCGTCCTGGTCGCCGTCCTCCTGATCGACCTGTTCGTGGGGGAGGATCGCAAGGCGGTGGTGGCCCAGGTGGCCGGCGTCGGCCTTCTGGCCAGCCTCCTGCCCATCGCCTTCTTGGCCGCCGACGGCGCCGACCGCTCCATGTTCTCCGGCGCCTACGTCGTGGACGACTTCGCCTTGGTGCTCAAGGCCCTGTTCCTCGTGAGCGGCTACGTGGTGCTGCTCATGTCCACCGACCACGTCCAGGAGGGCGACTACTGGAAGGGCGAGTACTACTTCCTGTTGCTGTCGTCAGTGCTCGGGATGGTGGTGATGTGCTCCTCCCGGGACCTGCTCAGCATCTTCGTGGCCCTGGAGCTGCTCTCCATCCCTGCCTACCTCCTGGCCGGCTGGCGCAAACGCGATCTGAGGAGCAATGAGGCCTCGCTCAAGTACTACCTGCTCGGAGTGCTGTCGTCGGCAGTGATGCTGTACGGGATGTCCCTGGTGTTCGGCGCCACGGGCACCACCGTGCTGGCCGACATCGGGGCCGAGCTGGGCCAGGCCGAAAGCTCTGAGTCGCTCGTAGCCCTGGGCATCTTCTTCGTCGTCGTCGGCTTCGCCTTCAAGGTGTCGGCCGTCCCCTTCCATTTCTGGGCGCCTGACACCTACGAGGGGGCCCCTACCCCGGTGACCGCATTTCTGTCGGTGGCGTCCAAGGCGGCGGGATTCGTCGCCCTCCTGCAGCTGGTCTTCGTGGGCTTCTTCGCTCAGAGCGACGTCTGGCAGCCGCTGTTCTGGTTCCTGGCCGCCCTCACCATGACGGTCGGCAACCTGGTGGCCCTGCGCCAGACCAACGTGGTCCGCCTGCTCGCTTACTCCTCGGTGGCTCAGGCCGGTTACATGCTCGTTCCCTTCGCCGTCGGAGGAGCCAGCGAGGTGGCTGCGGGCACGGCCCAGACCGCCGCCATCGTCTACCTGCTGATCTACGCGGCCATGAACCTCGGCGCCTTCGCCATCGTCATGGCCGTGGCCCGCAAGACCCGCTCGGGTGAGATCTCGTCCTATGGAGGCCTCTTCAGCTACGCCCCTGGCCTCACCGTGCTCATGACCGTCTTCCTGTTCTCCCTGGCCGGCATCCCACCGCTGGGGGGATGGTTCGCCAAGCTCTACATCTTCAAGTCGGCCATCGACGCCGGCACGGGTTGGGCCGTCACCCTGGCGGTGGTAGCCGGGGTCAACTCGGTCGTCGCCCTCTTCTATTACGCAAGCGTGGCCCGGGAGATGTGGATGCGACCGGTTCCCGACGGCGACCTGACGCCCATCCCGGTACCACCGGCGCTGGGGGCGGCGCTGGGCATCACTGCCGCCGCCGTCGTGGCCATCGGCGTGTACCCCCAGGCCTTTGCCCGCCTGGGGGACCTGGCCCAGCTCCCTGTCAGGTAGGGCGACCCTGGCCGCCGCTGGCCCCGCCACCGGTGGCATCGTGGAGCGCATCCGCCGCGTGGGGCCGATCTCCTTCGACGATTACCTGGACACTGCCCTCTACGGCCATAACGGGTTCTTCACGAGGGGCGCAGGGGCGGGCAGACGGGGCCACTTCCTCACCAGCCCGGAGGTCGGCGCCCTGTTCGCCAACCTCGTGGCCAGGGCCCTCGACTCCTGGTGGACGAGCCTCGGGCGCCCTGACCCTTTCTTGGTGGCCGAGGTGGGGGCCGGGACAGGGACTCTGGCCGCTGGCATCCGCCGTGCCGGTCCCGCGTGCGCGAAGGCCCTCCGCTACGTGCTGGTGGAGCGCACGGCAGCGCTACGAGAGCGTCACGGCCAGCACCTCTCACTGGAGCCTCCGAGCACGTTGCTCCGGGCAGGGCCCGACGTGGACCCCGAGGCCGACCCGTTGGTCGGCACCGGGCCGCGGTTCGCCTCGCTGGCCCAGCTGCCGGGTCAGCCCTTCGTCGGAGTGGTGCTGGCCAACGAGCTGCTCGACAACATGGCGCTGGTCCTCCTGCAACGCAGCCGAACCGGCTGGCTGGAGGTGCGGGTGGGCGAGAAGGGGGGTGACCTGGTGGAGGTGCTGGTGCCGGCGGCGCCGCCTCTGGCGGCCGAGGCCGACCGGCTCGTCCTCCATGCTCGTCCAGGTGGGCGGATCCCCCTCCAGCACAGGGCGCGGTCCTGGTTGGGCCAAGCCCTGGCCAGGGTCGAGCGGGGCCTGGTGGTGGTCATCGACTACACCGCCACCACGCCATTGCTCGCCACCCGACCGTGGGAGGAGTGGCTTCGCACCTACCGGGCTCACCACCGCGGGGAGCACCCCCTGTCCAGGTCGGGGGCTCAGGATGTGACCTGCGAGGTCGCCGTCGACCAGCTGGCTCTGGTTCGGCGCCCGTCCACCGATCGCTCCCAAGCCGAGTTCCTGGCGGCCCACGGCCTGGAGGAGCTGGTGGAGTCCGCTCGCGCCACCTGGTGGGAGCGGGCCAGCTCTGGCGACCTGGAGGCGCTGCGGGCCCGCAGCCTTGTGGGCGAGGCAGAGGCGCTGACCGACCCCGCCGGCCTCGGTGCCTTCCGGGTCCTCGAATGGGAGACGACCACATAGGCTCCGGGGCCGGACCCTTGGCGGCGAGCAGGGAGGCACCAGGATGACCCAGTCCAGCGGAGCGGCAGGCATCGAGTCCTTCTACACCGAGGCTCGCACCTTCGAGCCCCCTCCGTCCTTCAGGGATCGGGCGCTCCTCACCGACTGGTCCGTCTACGATCGAGCCGAGGCCGACTGGGAGGGCTTCTGGGCCGACCAGGCATCCGACCTCCTCGACTGGTTCGATCCCTGGGACAGGGTCCTCGAGTGGAAGCTGCCCTATGCCCAGTGGTTCCTCGGAGGCACGCTCAACGTCTCCTACAACTGCCTGGACCGTCATGTGGCCGCCGGCAGGGGCGACAAGGTGGCCTTCCACTGGGAGGGCGAGCCGGGGGACACGCGCACCCTCACCTACGCCCAGCTGCTCGCCGAGGTGGAGCGCTTTGCCAATGTGCTGGAGAGCCTCGGCGTCACCCGTGGTGATCGGGTGGCCATCTACATGCCCATGGTCCCCGAGCTGCCCGTGGCCATGCTGGCCTGCACGCGCATCGGCGCCGTCCACTCGGTGGTGTTCGGGGGGTTCTCGTCCGATGCCCTGCGGGAGCGCATCGTCGACGCCGAGGCCAAGGTGCTGGTGACCGCCGACGGGGGATGGCGGCGGGGTAGCGCCGTGCCGCTCAAGGCCAATGCCGACGCCGCTGTCGAGCACACACCTTCCATCGACCACGTGGTGGTGGTCCGCCGCACCGAGGCCGACGTGGAGATGCGGCCGGGCCGCGACCGCTGGTGGCACGAGTTGATGAATGCGGCAGAGCCTCATCGCCAGCCCGAGCCCATGGCCTCGGAGGACCTGCTCTACCTGCTGTACACGTCGGGGACCACGGCCAGGCCCAAGGGGATAATGCACACCACCGGCGGCTACCTCACCCAGGTGGCCTTCACCCACAAGTACGTGTTCGACCTGCACCCTGACGAGGACGTGTACTGGTGCGCCGCCGACATCGGCTGGGTCACCGGCCACAGCTACATCGTCTACGGCCCGCTCGCCAACGGGGCCACCGGGGTCATTTACGAGGGCACCCCGGACTTCCCGGACAGGGACCGCTGGTGGTCCATCGTGGAGAAGTACGGCGTCAGCATCCTCTACACCGCCCCCACCGCCATCCGCACCTTCATGAAGTGGGGGAGCGAGCAGCCGGAGAAGCACGACCTCTCCTCCCTGCGGCTGCTCGGGAGCGTGGGCGAGCCCATCAACCCCGAGGCGTGGATGTGGTACTTCGAGCACATCGGCGGGGGACGCTGCCCGGTGGTCGACACCTGGTGGCAGACCGAGACCGGTGCCATCATGATCTCGCCGTTGCCGGGCGTCACCACGTGCAAACCCGGGTCAGCCACGCGGCCCCTTCCCGGCATCGCCGCCGAGGTGGTGGACGACGCCGGGCAACCGGTGTCCGAAGGTGGGGGCTACGTCACCCTCACCCGGCCCTGGCCGGCCATGCTCCGCGGCATCTACGGAGACCCGGTGCGCTACCGGGACACCTACTGGAACCGCTTCGAGGGTCGCTACTTCGCCGGCGACGGAGCCCGGATCGATGACGACGGCTACTTCTGGTTCATGGGTCGGGTGGACGACGTGATGAACGTCTCGGGTCACCGCATATCCACCACCGAGGTGGAGTCGGCCCTGGTGGACCATCCGAGCGTGGCCGAGGCGGCGGTGGTGGGCGCCACCGATCCCACCACCGGCCAGGCCATCGTCGCCTTCGTGACCTCGAGGGGCGACCATGAGCCCGACGAGGCCCATGGTCAGGACCTCCGCCAGCACGTGGCCAGCAGGATCGGGCCCATTGCCAGGCCCAGGACCATCGTGTTCGCCGACGACCTGCCCAAGACCCGCAGCGGCAAGATCATGCGCCGGCTGCTCCGCGACGTGGCCGAGGGACGGGCCCTGGGTGACACCACCACCCTGGCCGACGCGTCCGTGGTGGAGGAGATCCGCCGGCGGGCTCAGGCCGCCCCGTCCGAGGACTGACCGAGAGGCGGAGGACCGGCCGGGAACGACGGCGCCCAAAACGGTGTTGAAGGAAGGGCTATGAGCAAGAACACCATGAAGACCTACGTCCTCCTTGCCGGCCTGGGAGGGTTGCTCGTCATCATCGGCTCCTTCTTCGGGCGCGGCGGTCTGGTGATCGGCCTGGTCCTCTCCATCCTCATGGTCGGGGGGTCCTACTGGTTCTCGGACAAGCTGGCCATCAAGGCGGCCAGGGCCCGGCCGGTGAGCGAGGCCGAGATGCCCGAGTACTACCGCATCGTGAGGGAGCTCACCCAGCAGGCGGACATGCCCATGCCCAAGCTGTACCTGACGCCCGATCCCCAGCCCAACGCCTTCGCCACGGGCCGGAACCCCGACCACGCTGCTGTGGCCATCACCCAGGGGATTCTCCAGATCCTCGACTGGGACGAGCTCCGCGGCGTGCTGGCGCACGAGATCAGCCACGTGGGGAACCGCGACATCCTCATCGGCTCGGTGGCGGCCATGGTGGCCACCTGCATCACCTTCGCGGCCCGTATGGCCATGTGGGGAGCCATGTTCGGCGGCGGCGGGGGCCGGGACGACGACGACAATATGAATCCCATCGCCCTCCTGGCCCTCATGATCCTTGCCCCGCTGGCGGCCATGCTGCTCCAGATGGCGCTCAGCCGCAGCCGCGAGTTCGAGGCCGACCGCACCGGCGCCCGGCTCATCGGTGACGGTGACCCGCTGGCCCGGGCCCTGCTCAAGCTGGAGCAGGGAGCCCGTCACATACCGATGGACGTGCAGCCGGCCCAGGCCCAGAAGTACATCGTGAACCCCCTGTCCGGCCGCCGGGTGCAGTTCGCCAAGCTTTTCACCACTCATCCACCGGTCGAGGAGCGCGTGGCTCGCCTGCGAGAAGGAGCCTGGCACGCCTGATCTGCGATATTTCTGGCATTCGATCGCCATCTCCGGCAACATGTTGGTCTGCCATCGTTAATCTTCCCTTCATCAAGGCACCGCCCACGACGGTTCCGCCCTCTCACTGTTGCCGCCGTGACAACGGCCCTGATGTTCACCGCCGGAGGTGCAGGAGCCCAGCTCCCGCCTCTGGATCAAATACTGTCGCCCCCCCCGCCGCCCCCGCCCCCGCCCGGTTCCAAGCCGCCCCCGCCGCCCCCCCCGGGCTCCAAGCCGGCGCCGCCGCCGAAGGGTGCCCCCTCGAACAACCCTGGCGGGGACGCAGGACCTGAGAAGCCGGGCCCGAACACCATCCCACCCGGCGCCCAGAAGTCCATACGGACGGGCCCGCGGTCGGGACCGAACAACACGAGGAAGTTGCTCGAGGCCATCGAACCACTCCTGGCCTTGGGCCTCAGCCGGGAGGAGGCCATCCAGTTGGGCTTCGGCCGTTTCCCCATCGCCGGTCCCGCCAACTTCACCGACGACTACGGGAATCCCCGTTTCACGCCCTACTTCCACTGGCACCAGGGCACCGACATCTTCGCCGACTGCGGTATGCCGGTGCGGTCACCGGCCGACGGCGTCTTCACCATGGCGGGTGGTGGTGCGGGTGGCACGGCCGCCTACGTGCAGGGCGGGGGCACCGAGTACTACCTGGCCCATCTGAAGGGCTATGCCCGCAACATGCGCTCGGGTCAGCGGGTGAGGACTGGCGACATCATCGGATACAACGGGAACTCGGGCAATGCCGTCGGGGGGGCGTGTCACGTGCACTTCGAGGTGCATCCGGGCGGAAGAAACGTCAACCCCAAGCCCATTCTCGATGGGTGGATAAAGGAGGCCCTGGCCAACATTGACTCGGTCATCGCCTCCTTCGAGAAGGGCCGCCCCCAAGCCGTCATCGCCACCGGCCTGACGCGGCGCCTGGCCGACGGGCGCGACGGCTTCCTGGCCGCACCCATCCGGCCCTCTCGCACAGAGCTGTTGTGGGCCTCGTCGGCCAGCCCCCAGGGCGGCTCCCTGCACCTGGCCGAGGCCGAGGCCTCCGCTATCGCCAGTGAGGTCGACTGGACGGAGCTGGCTCGCCAGCGCGAGGCGGACGCAGTGGCGGTGCAGGTGGGGGAGGCTCGGGCTCGAGCCCTGCTCACGCCCCTCACCCCACGCCAGCTGAGGCCCATACTGGGCTTGGATGGGGTTGGCGCCGGGCCGTAGGGTCAGTCCCGGAAGTTCGTGAACTGCAGCGGGATGCCGAAGTCCTCCCCTTTGAGGGCGGCGATGACGGCTTGGAGGTCATCCCGCTTCTTTCCCGAGACCCGGAGCTGGTCGCCCTGGGCCTGCGAGGAAACGCCCTTGAGGCCAAGGTCCTTGATGGACCTGTTGAGCTTCTTGGCGTGGTCCGAGGAGATGCCCGCCTTGATGGCGATGGTCTGGCGCACCGTGCCCTTGGCGGCCTCTTCCATCGGCCCCCGCTCCAGCGCCTTGAGCGACACCTGACGGCGGACCAGCTTCTCCTCCACCACCTGAACGAGGGCCCGCAGCCGGTCCTCGGTGGAGGAGTGCAGCTGCAGGTCCGACCCGGACAGCTCCACGGTGGAGCCGGTGTTCTTGAAGTCGAACCGGGTGGCCACCTCGCGGGAGGCCTGGTCCACGGCGTTCTTGACCTCCTGCATGTCGACTTCGGAGACGACGTCGAATGTGGGCATGGAGCCAAAGTATCCTGGCCGGGGCGGGTCGGTGCCCGAGCGGCCAAAGGGAGCAGACTGTAAATCTGCCGGCACAGCCTACGGAGGTTCGAATCCTCCCCGGCCCACCAACCGGGTTCGCCGGCCCGCTGGCGCTACCGGGTCAGGCTCTCGTAGGGCACCTCGAGATGGACCCCTTGGGCGTCGAGCTCGGCAGCCCCTTCGGCCGGGGCGACGCCATGGTTGGCTGCGAAGCCAGCGCCGTGCTGGACGGCTACGCCGCCGAAGTTGACGCCGGCGCCAGGTGCAATGGTCGCCGACGATTCGCCGGCGCCCACCAGCCGCACCCACACCCGGCCCTGACCGCATGACGCCCAGAATCCCTCGTTGGCGGGCACGGACTGGACCGAGACGCCACGACCGGACACGCCGGTTCCCGGCAGGCCGGCGAGGGCCCCGGCGTCGACGGGCCGACCGTCGGCAGCGACCAGTCCCGGACAGGCGGTGGCGGGGGGAGGGGGCTCCCCTTGGGACAGCACCACGACGGCGGCGGCAACAGCGCCGGCGGCGCCCACGGTGGCGGTCGTCTGAACCGGACGAAGGCGCACATGGCGACCGACCGCCCGCAGGCCCGCAGCGGGTATGACTGCAGCCAGTGGGAGCCGGCGCTCCACCAGCGTGGGGGCCAGCTGGGCGCAGGTGGGGCAGGTCAACACATGGTCGGCGGCTCCGAGGGAGGCCTGGCGGCGCCGGTCCCCGGCCGACAGCGCCACGAGCACGCTCCGGCACTCGTCGGTGGGCAGCTGAGCCCGCCGGTAGGCCACCACGTAGTCGACCCGGAGCTTGGCCCGACTGCGGGCCAGCCGAGCGGCCACGGCCCCAGGGGTGGAACGGTCCTCCTCGGCGATGGTGGCGGTGTCGACGCCCTCGACCTCGTGGGCCATCAGGGCTCGGCGCTCCGCCTCCAACAGCGATGCCAAGGCGACGCGGAGGGCGTCGTGCTCCTCTCCGGCCAGGGCCAGGGCATCCGGTTGCTCCGGTTGGCGCGTGTCGGCGAGCCGGTGCTGGAGCTCACCTCGGCGGGCGGACCGCGCCGAGTCGGAGGCCCACACATTGCGGGCGGACACGATGGCGTAGGCGACCAGGGTCTCTCCTTCGAGGTCCCGGCGACTCGACGCCACACGGGCAAGGGTCTCCTGCACCAGATCGTCGAGGCGGTGGCTGTCGAAGACCTTGGAGGCGAGCACCCTGCGCACGACCGGCTCGACCGCCGCCAACCGGTCCTTGGTGGTATCACGAAGGGCGGCCATCAGTCTCCTCGGGTAAGGCCGCAGCATAGGAGGCTTCCGGCGAGTTCTGAGAAGCGGGTTCGGAGCAATGCCGGCGCTAGAGGAGGCGCTGCATCACCACCACGTCGAGCCAGCGCCCGAACTTGCGCCCGACCTCCTTCTCCACGCCCACCGTCTGAAAGCCGCAGGTCCGATGCACCCGGATGGAGGCTTCATGGCCGCCCACCACGCGGGCCACGACGGTGTGGAACCCGTGAGAGGTGGCCAGCCTCACCAGCTCAGAGAGGATCGCCACTCCCACGCCCTGGCCCCGAGCGTCGTGGTGGACGTACACCGAGTCCTCCACCGTGGTTGCGTAGGCCGGTCGCTCCCGGTACGCCGACAGGGAACCGAACCCGAGGATCACGCCCTCTTTCACCGCCACCACAGCGGGGTGGGCGCCGGCATGAGCGGCCAGCCACGCCCGCTGGTCGGCGATGGTCCGCGGGACCAGGTCGAAGGTCACCGTCGAGCCCGTCACCTCGCGGTTGTAGATGGCCCGTATGGCCTCGGCGTCGCCCGGGTTGGCGAGTCGGACGGCCAGAGGGGCGGATGTGGCCATGACGGCTATCATGGCCGGTCGCCACCCGAGGCCCTCCCGCCTCGGCGCCCTCTTAGCTCAGTCGGCAGAGCACAGCCATGGTAAGGCTGGTGTCGTGGGTTCGATTCCCACAGAGGGCTCTCGGCACCACACCGAAGCAGAAGTCCAAGACACGGCGGCGTAGCTCAGTTGGTTAGAGCACACGGCTCATAATCGTGGGGTCGTCGGTTCGAGTCCGACCGCCGCTACCGAAGCATCGCCCTACCTACATCCAACGGGGCCGGTCCCAGCCGGCCGGCAAGGAGCTCCCATGGCGAAGAGCGAGAAGCGGGTCAAGGTCACGCTGGCCTGCGAGGTGTGCAAGCGCCGCAACTACATCACCATGAAGAACAAGCAGAACGACCGCGAGCGGATCGAGATGCAGAAGTACTGCCGCTGGGACCGCAAGCACACGGTCCACAAGGAGACGCGGTAGCCCCGCCGCCGGCCCGCCCGCCCCCGGGCGGACACCCGACACACCGTCGGTAACGTTCTCGACACCAAGGAGGTCGAACATCAAGATGGCGCTGGAGCTCGGCGAACAGGTCACCGCCGCCAAGGCGGGCGACCGAAAGGCCTTCGAGGAGTTGGTGCGGGCTACGTGCGCTGACACCTACACGTTGGCCTACCGGCTGACCGGCAACGAGGAGGACGCGCAGGACGTGATGCAGGAGGCCTACTTCCGCGCCTGGAAGGGACTGAAGCGCTATCGCGGCGAGGCCGCCTTCACGACGTGGATGTACCGCATCACCGCCAACTGTGCCTCCAGCCACCTTTCCCGACGGTCTCGGGACCGCCACGACAGCCTCAGTGAGGACCACGTTCTGGCCGACGAGCGAATCGAGGCCGATCCCGAGGCCCGTCTCGGTATGGGCGAGGAGCGGGACCGATTGAACGTCGCCCTGCAGAGCCTGTCCCCCGAGATGAGGGCCGTGGTGGTCCTGCGCGACGTGTACGACTTGCCCCACGAGGCCATCGCTGCCGAGCTCGGCATCAGCGAGGGCGCGGCCAAGGTGCGACTGCATCGGGCCAGGCGCAAGCTCCGCGAGCGGCTGTTCCCGCTTCGGGGCGACGATAGGGACGATAGGGAGGAGAGGGACGCCCATGCGGTGTGAAGAGGTAGCCGAGATCCTGCCCGAGGTTGTGGAAGGGACCGGAGGCGCCAGCTCCAAGGTGTCCGCCCACGTGGAGTCCTGCTTGCGTTGTCAGGCCGAGCTGGTGCAGTACCGCAAGCTGCTCCGGGCCCTGCATCACCTCCGAACCGAGGTCCTCGAGCCAGCCCCCGGCACCGTGCCCGGCATCCTGGCC
>JALZKD010000189.1 GCA_030859405.1 Actinomycetota bacterium
GGTACCCGATCTGGGACGCCGGAATGGGACTGGACCACAGCGTCAGGACGGTCAAGGAGGCCCTGGCCGTGGCCGCTCTGGACCTGAAGGCCGCCCTCGGTCTGCTCGACGCCCGGCTGGTGGCGGGTGACGCCGTCCTGGCTGCCGAGCTCGCGGACCGAGCCCGTGAGCGGTGGTCCAAGCGATGGTCCCGGTGGCTGGCGGCGCTCGGGGAGCAGGTGGCAGCCCGCCACGAGTCCTTCGGTGAGGTGGCCTTCCTCCTCGAGCCCGAGCTCAAGGAAGGCCGGGGTGGTCTGCGGGACGTGCATGCCCTCCGGGCTGCGGCGCTGGCCAGTCCCGTGGTGGGCGTCCCCGCCGTGGAAGGGGGCGGGGACGCTTTGGACCAGCCCCACGAGGTCCTGCTGTCGGCCCGCGTCGAGCTGCATCGCCGGACGGGCAAGACGCTGGACCGGCTGCTGCTCCAGGAGCAGGACGGTGTTGCCAGCGACCTCGGCTATGCGGACGCCGACGCCCTCATGGCCGCCATCGCCGGCGCTGCTCGCACCATCTCCTGGTGGAGCGACGACGGCTGGCGGCGGGTCATTTCGGCACTGGCGGGGCCCAGGGGCCGTACGTCGGGTGTCGACCGCCCGCTGGGACCGGGTCTGCTCCTGCGCGAAGGCGAGGTGGTCCTGGGGCCCGACGCCGACCCTCTGAGCGACCGCTCGCTGGTGATCCGCGCCGCAGAAGCGGCAGCCCAGAGCGACGCCCCTCTGAGCCGGACCGCGTTGGATCGCCTGGCGAGGGACGCCCCGGGCCTCGGCGACCCCTGGCCGCCCGCCGCCCGCCACGCCCTGGTAGCCCTGCTCGGCACCGGGCCGGCGGCCATCCCGGTGCTCGAGTCCCTCGATCAGTGCGGTCTCCTCACGGGGCTCCTGCTCGAATGGGAGGCGGTACGAAGCCGCCCTCAGCGCAACGCCTACCACCGTTTCACCGTCGACCGGCACCTGTGCGAGGCCGCGGCCCAGGCCGCGGCCTTCACCCGTCAGGTCTCCCGTCCCGATCTGTTGCTCGTCGGCGCCTGGTTGCACGACATCGGAAAGGGGTTCCCCGGGGACCACACCGAGGTTGGCGTCGAGGTGGTGGGCCGCATCGCCTCTCGCATGGGCTTCGCCCCCGAGGACGTCGAGGTTCTGGCCGACATGGTGCGTCACCACCTGCTCCTCCCCGACGTGGCCACCCGCCGTGACCTCGACGACCCCGCCACGGTGGAAGCGGTGGCCTTCAGCGTGGGGGACCAGCAGACCCTCGAGCTGCTGGCCGCCCTCACCGAGGCCGACGGCCTGGCCACCGGGCCCGCGGCTTGGGGGCCCTGGAAGGCAGGACTGGTTCGGGACCTGGTGGACCGCACCGCTCGCCTCCTCGCCGGCCATCGCCAACCGGACACTCCCACACTGCCCACAGCTGAGCACCGCGCTCTCATGGCTAAGGGGGAGCTGGTGATCGTGGTCGACGACGGTGGCCTCACCGTGGTCGCCCCCGACCGGCCGGGCCACTTCTCCCGTGTGGCGGGGACCCTGGCCGTGCACGCCCTCACCGTGCGCTCGGCGGTTGCGGCCAGCGAGGGCGGCATGGCGGTGGAGGTCTTCGAGGTGGAGCCGGCGTTTGGTGTCGCGCCCGACTGGGACCGCTTCCGTGAGGACGTCGCTCGGTGCCTCGACGGTCGCCTGTCGCTCGAGGCCCAGCTGGCCGAAAAGGCGCGCGCCTACTCCGGTCACCATCGAACGACGTCGGCGCACCCGGCCGAGGCACGGGTGCTGATCGACAACGAGGCGTCTGCCACCGCCACGGTCGTCGAGGTCCGGGCCCCCGACGGCGTCGGTGTCCTGTACCGCATCACGCGGGCCCTCGACGATTGCAACCTGGACATCCGTACGGCCAAGGTCTCCACCCTCGGCCACGAAGTGGTGGACGCCTTCTACGTCACCGACGCCGACGGTGAGAAGGTGGACGACGACCAGCACCTGCGTGAGGTCCAGAGAGCCGTGCTGGCGGAGCTCCACCGAGCCCTTGCCAACCACCCGGGTTAGGATCTCTCTCGGGAACGAGGAGGGCACGCATGACACCTACCGCCGCCGACACGAGCCGGTGGCTGCGCCTCCTTCTGGTCGTCGCCGCCGTCAACATCCTCGTGATGCTCGTGATCCAGGTGCTGCTGGCAGGGGCCGTCATCCCGCCGCTGCTGCTCTTCCTGCTGCTCTACGCAGTGGGCATCGTGCTGGTGCGGAGGCCGGGCAAGGCCGGCCCCATCATGGTCGGAGTGGTCTCCGTCCTCTTTGTGCTGACGAGCCTGCCGTTCTTGGTCGAAGACCTGTCCCATCCGGCCTCCTTCCTCGCTTTCAGCACCACGCTGGCCGGCCTGGTGGCCTCCGTCGTGGGGGTGTTGGCCATGGTGGGCTTCCTGCGAGGCTGGCCCAGTGCCTCTGCGGCACCGGTCGGCGTGGTGGCTCTGGTGGTCATGGTCCTCGGTGTCGGGTTGAGCGTGGTCTCCAGCCTGTTCGTGAGCAACCAGGCTGCCGAGGGCGGTGACGTGGTCCTCAAGGCTTCCGACGTCGAGTTCAAGCCCGACACGGCCCGGGCCAGAGCCGGCCGTGTGTCCGTGCACGTGGGCAACGAGGACCTGTCCCGGCACACCTTCACCATCGATGCTCTCGACGTAGACCTGGAGGTACCGGCAGGCAAGAGTCGCCGCGTGGAGTTCTCTGCCCGGCCCGGCACGTACGACTTCACCTGCGAGGTGAGCGGCCACGAGGACATGAAGGGCACCCTCACCGTCGAGTAGCCGC
>JALZKD010000190.1 GCA_030859405.1 Actinomycetota bacterium
GCATGCGGGCCAGCCGGGAGAGGAGGTCCTCGGTGGCCACCGTGTCGGCGACCTTCTCGCAGAACTCCGAGAGCACCTCGTAGGGCGTGGCCCTCTTGCCGTACACGAGGCGGTTGACGACCCGGTTAACCCTCTCCTTCACCGGCTCGAAGGCGAGGGCCACGATGCCCGTGGCCAGAATGGAGAGCCCGAGGTTCCCCCGGTCGGCTCCTTGGTCACCGACCAGGCGCCCGATACCGACCACCACACCCACGTACACGGCGGTGACGAAGCCGGCCAGGATGCCGTAGAGCAAGGTGCGGCTGACGACCCGGTCGATGCCCCACAGGCGGTAGCGGAGGATGCCGACGAACAGGGCTAGGGGGATGAGGGCGAACACGGGTTGGAACACGCGGAACAGCTCCACCGGAACCACTGGCAGGGCCCGGCCCTCGAAGGTCTCGAACGCCGTCTCCTGCACTCCCTTGGTGAGCATGAAGAGGCCGACGACCACGGCTGGAACCAGAGCCCAGAACAACAGGCGCGCCTGCTGTCGCTCGATCGGGGTGGGCGAGCGCCGGTAACGGTAGGCCTGGCTCGCCACGCCGGCGATGGGCGTGAGCAGTCCGAAGTAGAGGATCAGGGCGACGGTCCGCGTCGTCCCCTGGACCTGGAAGGCGGCCACGGCCACGATGATCGTGGCCGGCGCGTACAGCGCCACCTTGGCCGGCCTGCCCCAGTGGGGTACGAGCCTGCCGTCGGGAAAGGAGAGCAGGGCGAAGATGTACGCCACCGCGGCCACGAGATGCAGGACGTCGTGGGAGATCGTCTCCAGTTGGTCTCCGGAGCCGGCTTCGTAGACGCCGTGGGCCTGGAGGTTGAACACGGCGGCGATGCCCACCATGCCGATGGCCAGCAACCGGGCGGTGCGGTCGCGGGGACGGAGCCAGACCAGGAACCCGGCGAGGGCCAGGTTGAAGATGCTGAAGCCGTAGTCGACGACCAGCCCGCCGATGGGCTGGGCCCTGTGGGCGGCGTCGGCCATGGCCAGGGCCGACTTCCCGAACGGCGTGGGCTCCAGGCCCCACTCGTGGAGCTGGTCGTGGAAGCCCGGCGAGCTGGAGGCCACCGCCGACAGGGCGCCGGCCAGCAACACCATGAGGGCGACGGCGACGGACAGGCCCAGGAGGGCGAAGAAGGCGACGTCGGCCTTGCGCACCCTTGACGCCGGCCGGCGCTCGGGGCCGGTGACCGAGCTAGCGGACGACGACCTCACCGAGCATCCGGGGGTGGACCAGGCAGGCGTACTTGTAGTTGCCCGGCTTGGTGAAGGTCAGGCTCCAGCTGCCCTCGAAGAGCAAGCCGGAGGATAGGAAGCCCGACCCGTCCCACCTGCCGGCGTCGACTTCCGGGGGTTTCGGCCTCCTCCCGGGTGGGCCGCTCTGCTCCTCCTTGGGTGGCCCGGGGCTACCGACCGGCTTGTAGGCCTGGGGGTTGAAGGTGACGGTGCCGTCCTCGGCGATGATGACGATGGGCAGGTACTTGGGGACGTCGAAACTGACGGTGTGACCACCCACGAAGGCCCACGTGACCTTTTCACCCACCTTGGCGTTTATGTCCCTCGGGAGGAACTCGCTCCCGAATGCCTGCACACCCGGTTTCACCGGGGCGAAGCCCGACAGCTTCTTGCCCTGGGAGTCGGGCACTCCCCACTCCTCGGGGAGATTTCCCGCCCTACCGGCGTCGAAGCCGGCCCGCAGCTCCTGGACGGCTTTCTCCACCTCGGCCCGACCCTGGCGGGAGACCTCGGACTGGGAGGGGATCTTCGACTCCTCGGGCTGCACCTGGATCTCGCCCGACATCCCCGGACCGTGCAGGTTGCAGTAATAGCTGTAGGTGCCGGGGGCGATGTCGTCGGCCAGCTCGAGCTCGAACTTGTTGCCCTTCTCGCCCTCGTAGGGGATGAAACCGCTGCTGTAGTAGGCCTGGCGGCCGTTGAAGGGCTTCAGCGTCTTATCGGCGCACGGCTTGGCCGGGTCCTTGGGCAGGTCCCCGCTCTCCAGGTAGCACGGCTGGGCCGCCACCTGATTGACCTGGTCGTCCTCGCCGATCATGAAGGGGAGAGCTTCGAAGGCCTGTTCGGCGTCCTTGAGCTCAGGCGGCGTCTCTTCCTGATCGAGGAGACCGGGGTTCTCCTTGAGGGCCTTCCGTACCTGGAGCAGGGGCTTGTCGACCAGGGTGCCCATGGTCACGCTGTGGGCCTCGCCCGTCCAGAACTGCCTGAACTCCACGGTGTCGCCGGGCCGGACGTTGACCACCTGGGGGAAGTAGCTCAGGAAGGCGCCGGCGAACTCGTCGTGGTCGTAGTCGACCAGCACCTGGCGGGTCTGGGCGCCGGAGCTGCCACCCCCTCCACCGCACGCAGTCGTGACGAGAAGCAGGGCGGCCAGGAGAACCATGCGAGGTCGGATGCCGAATTGTCGCCCCGCCTGCGGGAAAGCGCAAGGGGTCCGAGGTCTGGTCACAAAGAGCGCCATCCTCCGTTGTGCCTTCCCTCCCAGAGCCCGCGCAGGACGCGCGGGGTGAGGTCCTCCTTGTTCAGGTAGCCGGAGGCCCCGCTGGTCTGGGCGTCGGCGGGGAGGTCGCTGACCTGGTACGTCGAGACCAGGACCACCATCGTCTCGGGGTGGGCGTCCACGATGCGGCGGGTGGCCTCGATGCCGTTGATGCCGGGCATGTTGATGTCCATGAGCACCATCCGGGGCCCGAGCTGGTCCACCAGGTCCACGGCCTCCTCACCCGACTGGGCCTCCCCCACCAGCTCGAAGCCGT
>JALZKD010000019.1 GCA_030859405.1 Actinomycetota bacterium
CCACGTCCTCGGCGATGATGAGCAGCGGTTGGCCGGACTGCATGACCTTTTCCAGAACCGAGATCAGGTCGTGCGCAGAGGAGATCTTGGAGTTGGTGATGAGGATGTAAGGGTCGTCGAGCACCGCCTCCTGGCGTTCGGGATCGGTGACGAGGTAGGGCGAGAGGTAGCCCTTGTCGAACTGCATGCCCTCGGTGAACTCGAGCTCGAGCCCGAAGGTGTTCGACTCCTCGACCGTCACGGTCCCGTCCTTGCCCACGCGATCGATGGCGTCGGCGAGGACCGAGCCGATGCTCGGGTCGGCGGCCGATATGGCTGCCACCTGGGCGATCTCACTCTTGTCCTCGACGTCCTTGGCCTGATCGTGGACCGAGGCCACCACCACATCGACCGCCTTGTCGATGCCCCGCTTGAGGGCCGTGGGGTTGGCTCCCGCGGCCACATTGCGCAGGCCTTCGTGCACCAGAGCCTGGGCCAGCACCGTTGCCGTGGTGGTGCCGTCGCCGGCGATGTCGTTGGTCTTGGTGGCCACCTCCTTGACCAGCTGGGCACCCATGTTCTCGAAGTGGTCCTCGAGCTCGACCTCACGGGCGATGGTGACGCCGTCGTTGGTGATGGTGGGGGCGCCGAAGCTCTTGGCGAGGACCACGTTGCGCCCCTTCGGGCCCAGGGTGACCTTGACGGAGTCGGCCAGCTTGTTGACCCCGGCTTCGAGCCCGCGCCGCGCCTCCTCCCGGAAACGAAGCTCCTTGGTCATCAGCTGACCACCTTGGCCAGCACGTCGCGGCTCGTGAGGATGAGAAGGTCCTCACCATCGCTGGTGAACTCGGTCCCCCCGTACTTGGAGTAGACAACCGTGTCCCCGACCTGGACGTCGAGGGGGATGATCTCGCCGGTGCTATCCGACCGGCGACCCGGGCCCACGGCCAGGACCTCCCCCTCCTGAGGCTTCTCCTTGGCGGTGTCGGGGATCACCAGGCCTGAAGCGGTGGTCTCCTCTGACTCGCTTGGGCGTACAACGAGGCGGTCGTCGAGCGGCTGCAGGTTCATGGTTTCTGTCCTCCGGTGGCTGGTTCGGGTCTCTGTGGCGTTGGTGACGGCGCCGTCAATGCTGGCGTTGCTTGCCGATGCGGCTGACGGCTCGTTAGCACTCGCACCTTCCGAGTGCTAACGATAGTCACCCGACGGGGGCACTGGCAACCGCGCACATACCGCGCGCTGACCTAGGCCTGGAGCGAGGGCAGGAAGAGGCCGGGATCGGCCCCCACGTCCAGATCGGTGGGCCCGTCGGACCTGAGTCGCCACCAGCCGGTAGCGGCGACCATGGCCGCGTTGTCCGTGCACATGGCCCGGCTGGGCAGGAAGGGCCGCAGACCCTCCGCTTCGCACGCCTCGAGCACCCGCTGGCGCAGCCGGGAGTTGGCGGCGACACCCCCTCCGAGCACCATGCCCCTGGCTCCCGTCTCGGCCGCGGCCCGAAGCGCCTTGGTGACCAGCACGTCGACCACCGCCTCCTGGAAGGAGGCGGCCACGTCGGGCACGGTGGCGCCGGGGTGCTTCCGGACGAGGGTGATCACGGAGGTCTTGAGCCCACTGAAGGAGAAGTCGTACGGACGCTCCGGTAGCGCTCGGGGAAACCGCAGAGCCGAAGGATCTCCCTCCCTGGCCACCCGGTCGATGGCCGGGCCACCGGGGTAGCCGAGGCCGAGGAAGCGGGCCACCTTGTCGAAGGCCTCGCCGGCGGCATCGTCGATGGTGGAGCCGAGGACGCGGTAGCGGCCGTGGTCCTCCATGGAGACCAACATGGTGTGGGCCCCCGAGACCAGGAGGACCAGCAGGGGCATCTCCAGGTCGGGCTCCTCGAGAAAGGCGGCGTAGAGATGAGCCTCGAGGTGGTTCACGCCCACGAAGGGAACGTCCCATGCCATGGACAGTGCCTTGGCCGCGCTCACCCCCACCAGGAGCGACCCGATGAGCCCCGGTCCCACCGTGGCCGCCACCGCTTCCAGATCCGGGCCGCCCACCCCGGCCTCCAGGAGGGCTTCGCCGATCACGGGGTTGAGCAGCTCCACGTGGGCCCGGCTGGCGATCTCGGGCACGACCCCGCCGAAGACGGCGTGAAGGTCGACCTGGCTGCTCACCACCGACGACAGGACCCGGTGCCCCCCGGCCACCACGGCTGCGGCCGTCTCGTCACAGGACGTCTCGATGCCGAGGATGGGCTTCATGGGCTGGCTCATGCCCTATGGCCTCTCGGTCCGACCGAGGTCCCCGTCACCCTCCACGACGGTGGTGCCGGAGATGCCGCCTTCCAGCTCGGCCAGGCGCTCCTGGTAGGCCGGCTCCCCGATGTCGTCCACCCACATCACCAGGGCGTCCTCGTTGGTCTCGGCGTAGTAGTTCCTTCGCACTCCGGCCGGGTAGAAGCCGAACCTGCGGTACAGCACCTGGGCCGCCTCGTTGCCGACCCGCACCTCCAGTGTGAGATGACCGGCGCCGTGACCTGCCGCCGTGCGGGCCATGTGCAGGAGGAGGCGGCTCCCGATTCCCCGGCGGTGCCATGCCGGATCGACGGCGATGGTGGTGACATGGGCGTCGTCGCCGGCCAGCATGAGCCCCGAGTAGCCGACCACCACCCCCTCCACCCGGGCCACGGTGTACACCCGCGTCGAGCGCAGGGCCAGCTCGCTCATGAACAGCGCCAACGACCACGGCCGGGGGTAGACCTGGGACTCGATGCGCATCACGGCGCGCAGATGGCGGCGGCGCATGGGCACGAGGGACACCGCGGGTGCGGCGGGGGCGGGGCGGGGAATTCGAGCAGCCATGTCCACTAGGCGCTGGCCCTGCGCTCCCAGTTGAGCTCGGCGTCGGACTTGCGCAGGTACGTGGGCTGGAGCTCCCAGTACGGTACGAACTCCTCGCGGAGCGCCTGCGGGTGAGCCAGCTCCACCAGAGCGGACGCCGAGGGGTGGGCGAGGCTGGTCTCGCCGATCTCGACGGCGCCCACGTCGGCGAAGGCGTCGGCGTAGCGGAGGGCGCCGTCGCCCACCAGCAACGACTCCTCGTTCCTGGCCATGAGCTCGGAGGCCACGTCCTCGGGCGAGCTGACCCGGGGCGGCTCCAGCCGCTGGGCGCCGCCGGGCACCGAGCGGTAGAGGGCGGAGAACACCTCACCGCGGCGGGCGTCGATCACGGCCACGATCAGGCGGCTGGTGCGGTGGACAGCGAAGGCCAAGAGGTCCAGGCTCGACAGCCCGATCATCGGGATCCGAAGCCCCTGGGCCATGGCCTTGGCGGTGGCCACGCCAACGCGAAGACCGGTGAAGAGCCCGGGGCCGACGTCGACGGCGATGACGGACACCTCGGCTAGCGCCACGCGGGCCTGGCGGCACGTGAACTCGATGGCAGGAGCGAGCGTTTCCGCATGCCGGCGGCCGTTGGCAACGTGGAACGAGGCCAGGATGCCCTTCATCCCACCCAGGGCGCAGCCCGACTGCTCGGTCGCCGTCTCGATGCCCAGGACGATCATCGGGTCACGATCATGGCAGTGGCTCGAACCTCACGGCTGCCACCTTGCGACCGCGGCCCGCAACTCGTCCACACGTTGGAGCCAGGAGAGGCCCACGGCCCGCCCCGCCAACCACCGCTCGGCGTCGGTGTCGGTGAGCTGGACCCGCATCTCCAGGTAGTCGGGGGGCAGACCCGGTGCGGCCACGTCTCCCCACTCCACGAGGGCCACGGCCCCGTCGTCCAGCATCTCCCCCAGGCCCAGGTCGAGCACCTCCTGGAGATGGTCGAGCCGGTACACGTCGCAATGAACCAGAGGAAGTCGCCCCTGATAGTGGCGCACCAAGGTGAAGGTGGGGCTGACGACGGCATCCTCGACACCCAGTCCCCGAGCGAACCCCTGGGCCAAGGTGGTCTTGCCGGCGCCCAGGTCACCGGACAGGAGGATGACGTCGCCGGGGAGCGCCAACGGCGCCACGAGCGCGCCCAGCTGGCGCGTGTCGTCCGCCGACTTGGTGACGGCGGTGATCAGGGGGTCATGCACCAGCGCCTCCGAGGTGCCTCTTGGCTCGGACCAGGTCGGCCCGCAGACCGGCCATGGCCTCGCCCACGCCACCGCTGCGCAGGACGAAGGACGGATGGAAGGTGGGGATCACCCGAGCATTGCAATATGGGTAGGCGCGGCCCCGCAGCTGCTTGATGCCTCGGCTCGAGCCCAGCAACAGGCGAGTGGCGAAGTTACCGAGGGTGACTATCACACTGGGGTCGACGAGCTCGATCTGGCGCTCGAGATAGGTACGGCAGGTGGCCACCTCGTCGGGGTGCGGGTCCCGGTTGCCGGGAGGCCGGCACTTCACGGTGTTGGCGATGTACACCCGGTCACGGCCGATCCCGAGCTCCTCCTGGAGCACCCGGTCCAGCAGCTGGCCGGAGCGGCCCACGAACGGCTCGCCCTTGAGGTCCTCGTCCCGCCCGGGCCCTTCTCCCACGAACATGAGATCGGCGCTCGAATCGCCCGCTCCGAACACGACGTTGGTACGCCCCGCCCACAGCGGGCACCGGGTGCACGTGCTGGCCTCCCGCTCGAGGTCGGCGAGGATGGACACCGGCGCGATGGTAATGCCGAGAGCAGTCGGCATCGCTGGTCAGACCAACTCTGTGTCGGTAGTAGCGTCGGAACCGGTGCTGGACTGGAGCTCGCCGGACACGTGGCGATGGGTCTGGTTGGTGGCCGCCGTCGTCTTCGCCCTGGGCGAGCTGGTCACCCCTGGCGCCTTCTTCTTCCTGCCCTTTGCCGCCGGCGCCTTCGTGGCCTCGCTCCTCGCCTTCCTGGGTGTGGGCACCGGTTGGGAATGGATGGCGTTCATCGGTGTCTCCGGTTCCGCCTTCGCCTTCCTCTGGCCCATCGGTAGGCGCCTGCAGCGCAGCTCCAGCCTCTCGGGTGTGGGCGCCAACCGCTGGGTGGGGCGCCAGGGGGTGGCCCTCTCCGACATCCCGGGTGAGGTGGGCGGCACGGGTCTCATCCGCCTCGAGCGAGAGCAGTGGCGCGCCGAGAGCGGCATGAGCGGGGTCCCCATCCGTCAAGGCACCACGGTGCTCATCAGCCGGGTGCACGGCACGCGGCTCGTCGTCCTGCCCGTGGACGACGGTCCCCTCGAACCCCTAGAACCCGGGGACGGGCCCCCCAAGACCGGGTCGGAGCAAGGAGCCCAGGGGTGACGCTCGTCGTGCTTCTGGCGGCCATGGCCTTGGTCATGTTCGTCTTCGTCGCCGCCTCGGTGAAGATCATCCGCCCCTACCAGCGAGGCCTGGTGGAGCGGTTGGGCCGCTACCACGCCACCGAGGAGCCGGGCCTGCGCATCATCGTGCCGGTGATCGACCGCATGGTCCGGGTCGACATGCGCGAGGTGGTGCTCGACGTGCCTCCCCAGGAGGTCATCACCTCCGACAACGTGGTCGTGAGGGTCGACGCCGTCATCTACTACGAGGCCACCGATCCCCAGCGGCTGATCTACAACGTCACCAACTTCCAGGTCGCCGTCACCAAGCTGGCTCAGACCAACCTCCGCAACGTCATCGGCGACATGCAGCTGGACGAGGCCCTCACGTCCAGCGAGATCATCAACGCCCGCCTGCGGGAGATCCTCGACGACGCCACCGACAAGTGGGGCACCCGGGTGGTCCGGGTGGAGATCCAGCGCATCGACCCACCGCCCGACGTGGTGGAGTCCATGCACCACCAGATGCGGGCCGAGCGCACCCGGCGGGCGGTGGTGACCGAAGCTTCGGGCGCCAGAGAGGCCGCTGTCACCCAGGCCGAGGGAGAGAAGCAGGCGGCCGTGCTCAAGGCCGAGGGCCAGAAGACCTCCGCCATCCTCAAAGCCCAGGGCGACGCCGAGGCCACCAAGGCGGTCGCCGACGCAGAGCGCTTCCGTCAGGACACGGTGGCCCAGGGAGAGGCGGCTGCCATCCGCAGCGTCTACCAGGCCATCCACGACGGTGGGCCCAGCAACGACCTGCTGGCCGTCAAGTACCTGGAGACGCTCCAGATCATGGCCCACGGCCAAGCCACGAAGATCTTCCTGCCCACGGAGGCCACCGCCCTCCTCGGCGCCCTGGCGGGGATGAGCGACCTGTTCCAGGAGCGGGCCACGACCGGCGACGGCAGCTCCGCCGTGCCCCCCAGGACCCCGAGGCCCGCCTCCTAGTACCACCCGCCAGTACCAATGGGCGCCCGGCTCGCCCAAGACGACCCGATCACACCTCCACGTCTCCCACCGCCAGGACCGGCTGCTCGATGCGCTGACCCGTCTCGATCCCACCGCTCCGGTAGACCCGAGGCACCCGAGGACCCACGCCGCAGACGATCTCGTAGCTGATGGTGTCGAGCAGCTCGGCCCAATGGTCGGCGGTGATCTCCTGGTTACCCTGACGGCCGATGAGCACCACCTCGTCGCCGGGCGCCACGCCCGAGGCCGGGCCGCAGTCGACGAGGAACTGGTCCATGGTGACGGTCCCGGCAATGGGGCAGCGACGGCCCCTGATCAGGACCTCGCAGCCGAGAGACCCCAGCCGGCGACGGACACCGTCGCCGTAGCCCAGGGGCACCGTGGCCACGTCGGATCGCCGTTGCATCCGGTAGCGCAGCCCATAGGACACGCGCTCGCCGGCCTCCAGCTCCTTGACCAACGACACCCGCGCCCGCAGCGACATGGCCGGGCGCAGGCCGAGGGGGGCGGCCAGTGCCGGATCGGGGCTGTAGCCGTACACCGAGATGCCGCAGCGCACCAGGTCGTAGCGCGCCGCCTCGTGGGCGACGGCCCCGGCCGAGTTGGAGGTGTGGAGAATGGCGGGGTGGATGCCGGCCGCAGCCAACCGGTCACGCGCAACCTCGAAGCGGCGCAGCTGCTCGACGGTGTAGGCCTCCTCGGCCGGTTCCTCGGCCACCGCCAGGTGAGTCCAGAGACCTTCGAGGCGTAGCCCCGGGGCCTCGTCCACGGCCCGGGCCACGTCCACCAGGTCCTCGGGGGCGGCGCCCACCCGGTGCATCCCGGTGTCGACCTTGACGTGGACGGGCGTCGGAGCCCGCCCCCTGGTGACCGCTCCGGCCGCGGCCTCCACGCCCGCAAGGGTGTACAGGGTGAGCGTCAGGCCATGGGCCACGGCGGCAGCCATGGCGTCGACTGGGGGCTCGGCCAGCAGCAGGACCGGCGCGTCGATGCCGGCGCCGCGAAGCGCCTCGCCCTCCTCCACCACGGCCACGGCCAGCCACGAGGCCCCCGCCTCCAGGGCGACCCGGGCCACAGGCACCGCCCCGTGCCCGTAGCCGTCGGCTTTCACCACCGCGCACAACGCCGCCGGCGCGGCGACGGCGGCGAGGGCGGCGGTGTTGTGTCCGATGGCATCCAGGTCCACCTCGGCCCACGCCTGGCGGGAACGGGCCTCAGCCACCAGCGGTCTCACGCATGATCGGAGAGCCACCGGGGCAGCAGCTCGACGATGTCGCCGGCCACCATGCCCCGCGCCGGCCCGAGCGCGGCCGCGGACCCGTGCACGTGGGCGGCCAGGGCCGCGGCCCGCCCCCCGTCCACGCCCTGGGCCAGGAAGGCGGCTACGACGCCGGACAGGACGTCGCCGGTGCCGGCTGTGGCCAGCCGGGCGTCCCCCGCCACCGAGACGAGGACCTCGCCGGCGGGATCGGCCACAACCGTGGTGGAGCCCTTCAGGAGGGCAACAGCCCCGAAGCCCGAGGCCAGGCCTCGAGCGGCGTCGAGCCGGTCGGGGCCAACGTCCGACCCCGTCATGCGCTGGTACTCGCCGGCGTGAGGGGTGAGCACGGCTGGGACGCCGAGTGGCCCGCGCACGGCCGCCAGCGCGTCGCCGTCCACCACCAATGGCACCGGTGACTCCGCCAGCAGGCGCCGCACCTCGGCGAGGGTGCCCTCCTCCCTGCCCAGTCCGGGGCCGACGACCACGGCCTTGCATGGCGTCGACTCCTCGAGCGCCTGGGCGGCCCAACCGTCGGCCGGAAGCTGGGCGCCCACGATCTCGCTGCCCGAAGACATCTGTTCGAGGCCGGCGCCCGGGACCGCCAGCTTCACGTACCCGGCGCCGGCACGGAGGGCGGCGCGGGCGACCAGGAGCGGGGCACCCATCATCCCCGGTGACCCGGCGACCACCAACACCGCCGAGCGCCACTTGTGTGATTCCCTCGGGCGCGGGGGCAGGTAGGCGCCCACGTCCTCGTCCTGGACGAGATGGGCGCGGGCCCGGCTGACGTCGAGACCGATATCCACCAGTTCCACCGGACCGGTCCGCTCGGGGCCCGACCCGAGGATCAAACCCGGCTTCAAAGCCGCGAAGGTGACGGTGGCCGTGGCCGCCACCGCGCCGGCCTCGGCCTGGCCGGTGAGGCCGTCCACCCCCGAGGGGATGTCCACAGCCAGGACCGGGGCGCCTGCGGGATCGGGCGCCTGATAGTCGCCACCGAAGCCGGTGCCGAAGGCGGCGTCGATCACCAGGTGGCACTCTGGCAGCCGCGGGGGTGCCTGGGCGGCGTCGAAGACCGTCATCCGGGCGCCCGAGCGGCTCAGGCGCTCAGCCGCGGCCCTACCGTCGGCCCCGTTGTTCCCCTTGCCGGCGACCACCACCACCCGCCGTCCGTAACCGCCCCCCAGCATGCGCAACGCGCTCCGGGCCACGGCCGAGCCAGCGCGGCCCACCAGCACCTCGGTGGGCTCGGGGCTGTCCTCGTCGATCGACTTCATCTCGTCAGGCGTGACGACCGGGATCACAGAGCCGCCACCACAGCTTCAGCCGTCCGGTCGGTATGGGTGATGGAGACGTGGAACTGAGTCACCCCGCGGCGCCCGGCCAGGGCCGCGGCCGCACCCGACACCCGCAACGTGGGGGCCCCGCTGGCGGCCCGCACCACCTCCACGTCCCGGAAGGCAAAGGCGCCGATCCCCACGCCGAGGGCCTTCATGGCCGCCTCCTTGGCCGCGAAGCGGGCGGCCAGCCGGGGGGCGGGGTCTAGGAACCGTGCGCCGTAGGCCTGCTCGGCCTCGGTGAACAGGCGCCTGGCCAGACCGGGCCTGCGCCCGAGGACGCGCCGGAAGCGGTCGATCTCCACGGCGTCGATTCCCAACCCGATCACTTGCCCACTCCGATCATCCGCAGCCACTCACTGGTGCCCGTTTCGGCCCGAGGCCTAGCTCCGGCGCCAGCGGTCGGCCAGGAGGTGGACCGGTTCGGACAGCAGCTCGACCAGAGCCACCTCGCCCAGCACTTCCTCGTCGAACACCGGCTCGGTCTCGGTGACGGCGTCGACCAGAGCGGCATAGCGGTCCCGGTATCCGAGCAGCACAGCCTGGGCCCCGTCGGCGGGCAGGCGCTCGTGGAAGTTCACGTGCAGCAGCGTCATCCCCGTGACCTCGCCATCCTTGGTCTCCGGGACGAGGACCACGGTGCGCCCGTCGTTGCGGCCGCGGGCCACCGTCACCTCCCGCTCGAAGGCGGCACGGTGCTTGGTGCCTCGCAGCACGGGGTTCGCCTCGGTGCGGGAGGGGATCTGGCGGGAGATCCCGCCACGTTCGACCACATGGATGGTGGCTTCGTCGCCGTCAACGCTGCCCTCGATCCGGTAGCGGGTGAAGCCAGTGACGTCGTCCACTCCCTTGTCGAGGGCCGCCAGAGTCCGGAGGGCCCGGTAGCTCAACCGGTCCCGAGCGACGCCCGCGGCCAGGACCTCCTCGACCAGGCGGACCCGGAACAGGGCCTCCTCGGAGCGGGAGATGCCAACCGTCACCGTCTTGGCCTGGTGCTTGATGGCGTCGACGGGACGGGTCAGCTCCTCGATGGCACGGGTCAGCCCCTCGGCCAGGTCCTCCACCACCACCGCCGGCGTCCCCCGTTTGCCGAACTCCACCTGGTAGGAGTCGAGCGGGGCCGTGCCCACGACGTAGCGGAACAGCGACGCCACCCGCACGGCCGTGCTCGGCTCGAGATGACCGTCATAGGAGCCGGTCCGCAGCTCCTCGAAGAACCGGCTGGCCGCCGGCTCGACCATGGGCCCCAGGCGCTCCAGGGGATCCTCCTCCTCGCCCGGTGAAGAGACGAGGGCCTCCAACGCCGCTCGCGCCGCTCGGAAGGGGAGGGCCTGGGCGTCGATTGCCAGCGCCGCTTCGTAGGCGAAGATGTGGCCGGCCATGGCTGCCAGCACGAAGGCCAGGGCGGGGTGGACCTCGGGGACCCGGATCACCTGCACGGCCGCAGAGAAGCGGTTGTCGGCGTCGGCGGTGATGACCACGGGGGCCGCCTTGTGCGACCGGTAGATGGCAATCTCCTTGGCCACGTCGTCGGCGTTGGCCCCCGAAAGGCCGGCGGCGCACACCAGCACCAGTGGCTCCGAGGACAGGTCGATGTGCTTCTTGTCCTCGGTGGCATCGCAGGCGATGGACTTGTAGCAGAGCTCGGAGAGCTTGATGCGCAGCTCCTGGGCGGCGATGCGGTCGCGGCCGTTGCCCACCACGGCCCAGTGGCGGCGGCCCGGCGCGTAACGCTGAGCGGCAGTGGCGATCTCGTCCCGCAGCGCCAGCACCGCCTCCATGGCCACTGGGAGCTGGCGCAGCGACGCCAGCAACTCGTGAGCCGAGCGCCGGTCACTACATCCCAACTCGTCGGCGATGCTGAGGGCCAGCAGGAAACCGGCGGCGACCTGGGCGTAGAAGGCCTTGGTGGACGCCACGCTCATCTCCACGTCGCGCCCGTCGGAGGTGTACAGCACCCCGTCGGACTTCTCCACCAGGTCGCTGTTTCGGCGGTTGACCACTGCCACCACGCTGGCGCCACGAGCCCGGACCAGGTCCACCGTGCGGTTGGTGTCGGTGGTGGTCCCCGACTGGCTGATGGCCACCACCAAGGTGTCGGACATGTCGTCGTCCAGGCCGAAGCCGGACAGCTCGGTGGCGGGGATGGCGTCCACCCTGAGATGGGACCCTGCCACCAGTCCCGAGAGGGTGGCGGCCAGGCTCTGCCCGGCCACGTGGGCGGTGCCCTGGCCGATCACCCTCACTCGGGCGATGGCGCCGGCACGGAGCCGAGCCCGCACGTGCCCGGGAAGCGTCTCCTCGCCCAGGCGAACCCGGAGGCGCCCGTTCGACTCGTCGATCTTGCCCCGCAGGGTCTTGCGGAACGACTGTGGCGCCTCGGAGATCTCCTTCAGGAGGAAGTGCGGGAAGTCACCACGGTGGATGTCCCGGGAGGTGATCTCGGCGGCGTGCAGATCGTCCGGGTCGAGGGGGAGGGAGCGACCGTCGTAGCCGACGCGGGTGATGCCTTCCAGGGTCCCCGCACGTGAGCGGTCCAGCGTGAGGATCTGGCCCCGCATCCCGTCCGAAGCGGTCTCGCCGTCCATGCGCACGTACCTGGGCGTCTCCTCCACCAGCCCGTACGGCTCGCTGGCCACCACGAAGGCGTCCTCGGCCAAGCCCACGTAGAGGGCCTGGCCGCTGCCCCGCAGGGCCAACAGGAGCTGGTCGGGCGCCTCGGCGACGCCGGCGGCGATGGCCACCGAACCCTCGAGCGTGGTCACCGCAGCCCGGAAGGCATCCAGTGGCGGCAGCCCGTCGGCGAGGCGGCGGGACACCAGGGTGGGGACGAGCTTGGCGTCCGTGGTGATCTCGGCAGGGATGCGCAGGCCCTCGGCAACGGCGAGCTCGACGTGGTTGTCGACGTCTCCGTTCAGAGCGCCGACCACGTAGGGCCCGCCCGCACGCCCCTCCTCCTCGTGGTTCAGGGGATGGGCGTTGGGCTGGGAGATGATGCCGACACTGGCCCAGCGCGTGTGCCCCAGCACCACCGCTCGAGCGGTGCTCGACCGGAGGGCCTGCCGCAGCAGCCCGTCCTTGGTGATGGCGGTCCGCAGCCGGCGGGTGTTGTCACCCAGCTCACCGATCTCGGCCGCGGCCTTGTACACGAAGGCCAGGTGGCCCCCCGGGCTTCGCACCGCCATGGAGGTGAACAGGTGATCGGTGGACCGGCTCCCGAGGGCGGCTCGCATGGCGGGCGCCTCCAGATCGAGCCCGTGGCCCTGCACCAGCACGTGCAGGCCCGCCGAGTCCCGACCCCGGACCTCGAGGCGGTCGATGGCCGAGAGCGCGGAGTGGATGGAGGTGTAGGCCTCGACCGCGGCCATCTCGAGGTGTGGGCCGAGGTCGGGACCGACCAGCTCAGCCACGGCTCTGGCGGCGCGGAGGCGGTCATGGCCGAGCGACCAGGCCGCATCCTTGGTGCGGACGAGGGCGGCGTTCACCGCCTCCAACTGGCTGGGTTCGAGGTCCACCTCGCCGGCGTCGAGGGCCCGCTCCAGGCCGCCAAGATGGTCCTCGATGACCACCAACCGCCGCTCCACCTCGGTGGCGAGGTCCTGGTCGTCGAGCAGGGCCCTCACGCCGGGCGGGCCGGTCAGCGATCGGTCCACTTCCTCGAGGGCGGTGGCGGCGTCCCCCAACCACCTCACGCCGGCGCCGAGCGCGGCGCGCGCCGCGTCCAGCCCGGTGAGGACCTCCCGAGCCGCCGGCGGGTTGCGGAGGCTGGGCCGACGGAGGATGGCGATGATCCCGCACATGGGCCGCCAGCAGTGTAGGTGACCAGGCCCTCCCAAGCCGGTGGAGGAAATGCCACCGGGCCCGAGGCTGGGTCTCTGTAGCATCACTGCTACAGTCCTGGCCGTGACCGATATCCCCGCCCGTGAGCTGCGTAACCACGTCAGTGCCGTCCTCAGGAGGGTCGAGGCCGGAGAGCGGCTGCGGGTCACGGTCAGCGGGCGGCCGGTCGCCGAACTGGTCCCGCTCCCGAGCAGACCCACTTCCATCCCATGGCAGCAGTTCCAGGAGAGCGTGCAAGGCGCCCTCGCTGATCCAGGGCTGAGCGATCAGCTCGCCGACCTGATTCCCGACACCACCGACGACCTCCCGCTGCCGTGACCCCAACGAGGCGGGGCCGGCCTGCGCTCGGGCTGGCCGACACCTCGCTCTTCATCGCCATGGAGCAGCACCGCGCTCTGCAGGGCGAGCCCCCCGAGCGGATCGCCATCTCGGTCGTCACCGTCGGCGAGTTGCGCCTGGGAGTGCTGGCGGCGATGGATGGGGCCACCCGCGCCCTACGCCTCGAGACCCTGACCCGAGCGGAGGTGCTGGGCCCGCTGCCGGTGGAACGCCAGGTGGCCAGTGCCTGGGCCGCGCTCAGGTTGGCGCTGCGGGAGGAGGGAAAGCGTATGCCGGTCAACGATTCTTGGATCGCGGCCACCGCCATCGCTCACCACATACCGGTCGTCTCTCAGGACGACGACTACGACGGCGTGCCGGACCTCACGGTGATCCGCGTCTGACCGCCAGCACCGCCATCCAGCAGACCACCCGTTCAGCGCCTGGCGCACCCAGGAGCTCGCGATCGTGGGCCACGGCGTCGCGGTAACTCCGGTCCGAAGTCCGTGCTGGGAGGGACTCATGGTCCTGGGTCAGGCCTACCGTGCGGTCATGACGTACGGCTGGGACCTCGAGCACCAGAGAGTCCTGGTACTGCCGAGCGGTCGCATGGTGCGAGGTCGACCACTGCGCAAACCAGTCCCGGACGGGCCGTCGCCCGACTTCGGGCTCTACCTGCTCGGTCACCAGCCGGATCCGACGCCGTGGCCGTATCGCTGGCTGCGGTGGCCGGACTTCGGCCTTCCATCGGACCGTGCTGGCGCACGCGATGCTCTGATCGAAGTCTGGGAACGGGCCGCCGACCAGCGTGTCGAGGTCGCGTGCGGTAGTGGTCGTGGTCGGACCGGCACCGCGCTGGCCTGCTTGGCCGTGCTCGACGGCGTGCCGCCCGCCGGCGCCGTCGCCTACGTCCGCCAGCACTACGACGGGCGAGCAGTGGAGACGCCGTGGCAGCGACGGTACGTCGCTCGGTTCAACCGGCGCTAAGTGCCGGCCCCTACGATGCGGCTCCAGGGGCGGCGGCGCCTCCACTGGCTGGAGACCGAAAGAAGCGACGACTTCCTACTCCAGGAGGCCGGCGCGGGCCAAGAGGTTGTCGAGTGCCAGCCCGTAGTCGAGGGTCTCACCGCCCCAGGCGGGAACGCCGGTGTGGTGGTGGATGGTCAGTCCGAACCGGCGGTTCCGGGGGACCACCTCGTCGCCGTCAGCCACGGTGCTCGCCGGCGGCGCGGCGGGGATGGGCTCGCCGTCGGGGCGCCGGAAGGTGAGCCTGCCATCAGCTTCTCGCTCGAGCCCGAACCCGCCCTCGTGGACGAGGCGGTGATGATGACGGCACAGCTCCACCAGGTTGGCAAGGCTCGTCTCGCCACCATGAGCCCAGTGCCGCACGTGGTGGCCGTCCACGAACCGCCGGTTCGTGCAGGAAGGGAAGCGACAGCCGCCATCGCGGGAGCGAAGAGCCCTTCGCAGGGCCGGCGGAATGGTTCGGGTCTTACGCCCCACGTCGAGGGGCTCCCCGCCGGCCTCGAGCATGGCGACGAGGCTGGCGTCGCAGCTGAGGCGACGGGCGGTCTCGGCGGAGATGGCCGGACCATCATCGATCTGGCAATGCTCACCTTCGCCATCGCCGTGATCGCCGAGCGCCTCGGCGTCGGCGTGGACGAACACCTGGTAGCGCTCACCGCCCGGCTGCGGGTTGGGACCGCTGGACAGAAGTGTTTCAGCCATGGTGACGAGGGCGTCGGCGTTGCGTGGGCCCCATCCGTCGGCTCCCTCTTTGGGCGCCGACGGTTCGGCGGAACCGCCGGTGCGTTCCGCCGAACGCACGTCGGCCGCGGCTTCGAGTGCCTTGACCACCAGAGCCCCATCCTCGGGCGACAGCCGCCCTTGTACGACGAGAGACCCGTCGTCGTCCCAGTGCCAGCTGAGATTCCGTTCGGCGTGGCGGCTGTTCACGTCGTCCATGTCGTCAGGCCGCGTTGCCCGCCGGTAGGCCCGTACGAGCTTCTCCAGGTGGGCGGCCGTGGCGTGCCCGGCCATCGAAACCAGATCCTCCTCGGTGTCCGGTGTGGCAACACGGGTGAGCGCCCGGGCCTTGGAATAGCTCAGCTCCCCCCGCCTGAAGGCGTCCTTCACATGGGGCAGGTTCTCGAGGGAGCGTGCCACCCGAACGTGTTCCTGGCCGGCCCGCAAGGCCATGCCGCAGCGCCAGTTGAGCCAGTGGGCGCACGACCGGCATCCCCAGTCGGCCCAACCCTCTCGCCTGTCGAACTCCGCTTAGCCCAGCTTACGAACGTATGTTCGCTGCCGTGGCCCGCCTCTGGCCACTAGCCAGCTACGCCGGCGCCACTCCGCAGGCCCGCTCGACCTCGGCAACCAGCCGTCCAGCAGCCGCCTCGGCCTGTTCCTCGGTGGGAGCCTCCACCATGACCCGCACCAGCGGCTCCGTGCCGCTGGGGCGAACCAGAACGCGGCCCTGGCCCCCGAGCTCAGCCTCGGCGGCATCGATGGCTGGGCGGAGGCGCGTCACCACGTCGGGACCGCGAGCGGCGACCCGCACGTTGTGCAGCACCTGGGGGAGCCGGCTCATGGCCTCCCCGGCCAGCTCGGCCAGAGGCCGGCCTTCACGACGCACCAGGTCCAACAGCATGAGACCGGTGAGGGTCCCGTCCCCCGTGGTGGCCAGCTCCCGAAAGATCAGATGCCCCGACTGCTCACCGCCCAACGACCAGCCTCCCTGCTCCAGCGCCTCGAGCACATGACGATCACCGACGGCCGTCTCTCGCACGGCCACGCCATGGGCGGCCATGGCCTGACGGAACCCGAGGTTGGTCATCACCGTGACCACCACGGTGTCGTCTCGCAGACGGCCCCGGCTGCGCAGGTCCAGGGCGCACAGGGCTAGTAGGTAGTCGCCGTCCACCAGACCTCCTCGGTGGTCGACGGCCAGCACGCGGTCGGCGTCACCGTCGAGAGCCAGCCCGACGTCCGCTCCCGCGGCGACTACCGCTTCTTGCAGAGCCTGGGGAAAGGTGGAGCCACAGGCGTCATTGATGTTGGTCCCGTCCGGCTGGTGCCCGATGACCGTGACCTCGGCGCCCAGCTCGGTCAGCGCCGCCGGCGCGGCCTCGAACGCAGCTCCGTTGGCACAGTCCAGCACCACCCTCAGCCCGTGGAGCGATCGCCCCTCCAGGGAGTCCACCAGGTGGGCGACGTACTCCTTCGCCGCCACCGCCACGTCCTCCTGGAGCCGGCCCACCGAAGCAGCGACGGGCACGGGCGGGCCTGTCCCACCGCCGCTGCCGAGCACCTGGGTCAACTCCGCCTCGAGGAGCTCCTCCACGTCGTCGGCCAGCTTGCGGCCCCGGGGAGCAAAGAGCTTGATGCCGTTGTCCGGGAACGGGTTGTGCGAAGCCGAGATCACTGCTGCCGCCAACCCCCGGGTGGCGGAGGCGAAGGCCACGCCCGGGGTGGGCAGGACACCCACATCGACCACCGACACACCCTCGGCGGCGAGGCCAGCGGACAGGGCCGCCTGGAGCAGCGGCCCCGACAATCGGGTGTCCCGGCCAACCAGGAATGTGGGGCCGCCCAGAACCCGCGCCGCGGCCCGGCCCAGAGCCACCACCAGCTCGGGGGTCAGCTCTTGGTTGGCGACGCCCCGGACCCCGTCAGTGCCGAACTTGAGGGTCAATGGCCGGCTACCGCTTGGAGTACTGCGGCGCCTTCCGGGCCTTCTTCAGACCGTACTTCTTGATCTCCTTCTCGCGAGCGTCGCGGGTGAGCAGGCCCGCCCGCTTGAGGGGCATCCGCTGATCGGGATCGAGCTCGGCCAGGGCTCGGGCGATGCCGAGGCGCAGGGCGCCGGCCTGACCCGAGACGCCCCCGCCGTCGATGGTGGCGTCCACGTCGTAGGACTCGGCGGTGTCGGTCAGACGGAGGGGCTCGGTGGCCAGCATGCGCTGGGTGGCGGACGGGAAGTAGGCCTCGATGGGGCGCCGGTTGACGGTTACGGCACCAGAGCCGGCCCTGATCCGCACTCGGGCAACGGCCTCCTTGCGCCGGCCCGTGGTCTGGGTGAGGGGGGGGCTCATGTTTCCTCCTGCGAGGGCGCGGAGCGGGCGTCGGGGAGCGGGAGGGGTCTGGGGCCCTGGGCCTCATGCGGGTGGTCAGAGCCGGCGTAGACCTTGAGCTTGCGCAGCATCTGGCGACCGAGGCTGCCCTTGGGCAACATGCCCCTCACCGCCATGCGGACCACCTCTTCGGGCCGGGTGGCCAGGAGGTCGGCGTAGCTGCGGCTCCGGAGACCACCGGGGTAACCGGAGTGGCGGTAAGCCATCTTGGAGCTGGCCTTGTCCGAGGTCATCACCACGCGGGCGGCGTTGAGAACGATCACGTGATCGCCCATGTCCACGTGGGGAGCGAAGGTGGGCTTGTGCTTGCCTCGCAGCACGCGTGCCACCTCCGAGGCCATGCGCCCGAGCACCAGGCCGTCGGCATCGACCACGTGCCATGCGCGGTGGATGTCGCTGGGTTTTGGAGAGTACGTCCGCACGCAAGAACCTCCGCTGGAACGGCCCGCCAGCATAGCCCCTGGCAGGCGTGTCGGACGGCTCACTGGTAGAGGACCTCCCACAGGCACAACCCGTGCGGAGGCGCCGGTTCCCCGGCGAGGGCCCGGTCCTTGGAACGGATGATCCAGGCCACGTCCCCGGCCTTCTTCTTACCCCTGCCGACGGTGACGAGGGTCCCCACTACCGAGCGGACCATCTGGTGACAGAAGGCGGACGCCTCGATGTCGAAACGCAGGAGGGCCCCTTCCAGTTGGACCCACTGGGCGTCTCGAACGAACCGCACGAGGGACGCGTCGGTGTCGGGAGGCCTGCGGCAGAACGCCGACCAGTCGTGCTCACCGATCAGCGGGTCACATCCGAGCTGCATGGCGGCCACGTCGAGGGGCTCGGCAACGTGCCAAGCCACAGCGGCGAGGAACGGGTCCGGCAGCGGACGATTGAGCACGGTGTACCGGTAGCGGCGGCCGGTGGCCGAGCGGCGCGCATCGAAGCCGGTCGGCGCGTCCGACACCTCCCTCACGACGACGGCAGGGGCCAGCATCTTGTTGAGCGACCGCTGGAGAGCGGTCAGGTCGGCCTCGGCACTGGTGTCGAAGTGCACGACCTGCCCCCAGGCGTGCACGCCGGCGTCGGTGCGTCCGGCGCAGGTGAGCTCCACGCCATGACCGAGCACCCTGGCGATGGCGTCTCCGAGGCTCCCGCCTACGGTCCTGACCCCCGGGTTGGCGGCGAAGCCGTGGAACCCGCTGCCCTCGTAGGCGACCGTCATCCGGATGCGCCGCTCCCGTTGACGTGGCGCCGGGCCCGACCCCGCAGGGGGAGCGGGTCCCTCCTCGAACAGAGACGGGGAGTCCCCGAGCGTCAAACGAGCTCTATGCGGGCCATGGGGGCGTTGTCGCCATGGCGGGGGCCCAGCTTGAGGATCCGGGTGTAGCCGCCGGGGCGATCCTCGTAGCGGGGGCCGATGTCCTCGAAGAGCTTGTGAGCCATGTCCTTGTCCCTGATGAACGCCACCACCTGGCGGTGGCGGTGCACCCCGCCCTTCCTGGCCTTGGTGATGACCTTCTCCATCACGGGCCGGAGGGCCTTGGCCTTGGTCTCGGTGGTGACCAGCGCCTCGGCGGCGATGAGGGAGGCCACCAGGTTGCCCATCATGGCCTTCTGGTGGGCGGCGTCGCTGCCGAGACGGTGACCCTTCTTGGGCCTTCCAGGCATGAGGTCGGCCTACTCCGGCGTGTCGCGCAGGGCGAGACCGCGCTCGTCGAGCTTCTGCAGGACCTCGTCCAGCGACTTCTGCCCGAAGTTGGTGATGGCCAGCAGGTCGTCGTGGCTCTTCTCCACCAGCTCTCCCACAGTGTTGACCTGGGCCCGCTTGAGGCAGTTGCGGGGACGCTCGGAGAGGTCGAGCTCCTCGATGGGCAGATCGAGGTCCGGCGAGCCGGTGCTGACCATGCTCAGGTCGCCCAGCTCGAGGCCCTGTGGCTGGCCGCTCATGTCGGCGACGAGGCCCATCAGCGAGCGCATGGTGTCCCCCGCCGACGCCAGCGCCTCTCGGGGGGAGATGGACCCGTCGGTCTCGATGGAGAGGACCAGACGATCGAAGTCGGTGGACTGTTCCACCCGGGTGGGCTCCACCGTGAAGGCCACCCGGCGGACCGGGGAGAAGATGGAGTCCACCGGGATCACGCCGATGGTGGAGGATCGCTTGTTGCGGTCGGCCGAGACGTAGCCACGGCCCCGCTCGACCGTGATGTCGACCGCCAGGCGACCTCGCTCGTTGACCTGGGCCAGGTGCAGCTCCGGGTTGAGGATCTCTACGTCGGCCGTGGCCTGGATGTCGCCGGCGGTGGCCGTGGCCGGACCTCGGACGTCGAGGCGGACAGTGACCGCCTCCTCGCCCTCCAGGCGCAGCACCAGGTCCTTGAAGTTGAGGATGAGGTCGGTGACGTCCTCCTTCACCCCGGGCAGGGTGGTGAACTCGTGCAGGGCGTCGTCGAAACGAAGCTGGGTCACCGCCGCCCCGGGAATGGACGAGAGGAGGGCCCGCCGCAAGGAGTTCCCGAGCGTGTGGCCGAAGCCCGGCTCCAGGGGCCCGATGGCGAAACGCTGGTGGTTGGCCTCTTCCTCGTCGAGAGCCTCGACAGTCGGACGCTGGATGATCAGCATGAGTTCCCCTCGCTACTTGCTGTAGAGCTCGACGATGAGCTGTTCGCGGACGGGCACGTCGATGTGCTCCCGCTGGGGCAGGTCCCGAACGACGACCTCGAACGCGCCGCCACCGCCGCCCTCGGTCGCTGGCTCCAGCCACGGGGGGACCTGCCGGTCGAGGGTGTCCACGTTGTGGCGGATGACGATGAGCTCGCGCGAGCGCGGTTTGAGGGACACCACATCGCCCTTGCGCAGCCGGTAGCTGGGGATGGTGACCCGCTTGGCGTTCACCAGCACGTGTCCATGGCGGACGAGCTGACGGGCCTGGTTCCGGCTGGCAGCCCAGGAGGCCCGGTACACGACGTTGTCCAGGCGCAGCTCCAGCATGCGCAAGAGGTTCTCGCCCGTGATCCCCTGTTGGCGGTTGGCCTCCTCGTAGAGATTGGCGAACTGCTTCTCGAGCACGCCGTAGATGCGGCGAGCCTTCTGCTTCTCCCTGAGCTGGGCCAGGTACTCCGAGCCCTGGCGCATCCGGTCACGACCGTGCTCACCGGGGGGGTAGGGCCGGCGCTCGATGGGGCACTTCATGGTGTCGCACTTCGGCCCCTTCAGGAACAGCTTCATCTTCTCCCGCCGGCACAACCGACAAACGGGGCCCGTGTACCTGGCCATCAGACCCGCCTCCGCTTCTTGGGCCGGCAGCCGTTGTGGGGGATAGGGCTCACGTCCTTGATGCCGGAGACCTCGAGCCCGGTGCTCTGAAGGGAACGGATGGCGGTCTCCCGTCCCGAGCCCGGGCCCTTCACCAACACGTCAACCCGTCGCATGCCGTGCTCCATGGCCCGGCGGGCACAGACCTCGGCGGCCATCTGGGCCGCGAACGGGGTCGACTTGCGGGACCCCTTGAACCCCACGTTGCCCGCCGATGCCCAGGCGATGACGTTCCCCTCGGTGTCGGTGATGGACACGATGGTGTTGTTGAACGAGCTCTTGATGTGGGCCACGCCGTAGGCCACGTTCTTGCGCTCGCGGCGACGCGGCCTTCTTCCACCGGGCTTGGGCTTGGGCATCTACTTCTTGACCTTCTTCTTGCCGGCCACCGTCCGCTTCGGGCCCTTGCGGGTGCGGGCGTTGGTGTGGGTGCGCTGCCCGTGGACGGGAAGGCCGCGGCGGTGGCGGACGCCCTGGTAGGAGCTGATCTCCATCTTGCGCTTGATGTCCTGCTGCACGTCGCGGCGCAGGTCTCCCTCCACCTTCATGTTGGAGTCGATCCAACCCCGAAGACGCACCACTTCGTCGTCGGTGAGGTCCCGGACCCTGGTGTCGAGGTTCACGCCGGTGGCCTGGCAGACCTCCTGGGCCTTGGTGCGGCCCACGCCGTAGATGTAGGTGAGGGCCACCTCGAGCCGCTTCTCCCGGGGGATGTCAACTCCTGCGATGCGTGCCACGTTCTATCCCTGCCTCTGCTTGTGCCGCGCGTTGGAGCAGATGACCAACACCCGGCCGTGCCGGCGGATCACCTTGCACTTCTCACACATGGTCTTGACGCTGGGTCGTACTTTCATTTGTACCTGTAGGTGATTCGGCCTCGGGTGAGGTCGTAGGGAGTGATCTCCACCTGCACGCGATCACCGGGAAGGATCCGGATGCGGTGCATCCGCATCTTCCCGGAGCTGTGAGCCAGTACCTTGTGGCCGTTCTCCAGCTCGACCTTGAACATGGCGTTGGGCAGCGGCTCGAGCACCGTGCCCTCCAGCACGATCGCGTCTTCCTTGGGCTTGGGCAGGTGTACCTCCGCGCACTTGTGGACTTGAGACCCCGTTGACCGGGCACTTGGGTTGAGATGGAGCTCGGGATCGGGCTTCACCCGGACGCACTCGCTCAGCCACCCGGAGTGCAGCACCCGAGGATGACGCAAGGGCGACCGGACAGGATATCGCGTCAGGGAAGGGTCAGCACCTCGGGACCGTTGTCGGTGATGGCGATGGTGTGCTCGGCGTGAGCCGAGAGGCTTCCGTCGGCGGTGACCACAGCCCAGCCGTCGTCGAGGACCCGGGTGCCGGCCCCACCCATGTTCACCATGGGCTCGACGGCGAACACCATGCCCACTCGCAGCTTGGGGCCCTTCCCTGGCTCTCCGTAGTTCGGAACCTGTGGCTCCTCGTGCATGGCCGTCCCGATGCCGTGGCCGACGTACTCCCGCACCACCGAGTAGCCGGCCGCCTCGGCCACGGTCTGAACGGCGTGACCGATGTCCGAGAGCCGGTTCCCGTCGACCATCTGGTCGATTCCCTTGCGCAAGCTCTCCTCTGTGACCTCGATGAGCTTCAGGGCCTCCGGCTCGACCTCGCCCACCGGCATGGTGAAGGCGGCGTCACCGTGGTACCCCTCGACGATGGCGCCGCAGTCGATGGAGATGATGTCGCCATCCTCGAGCCGGTAGGAGCCAGGGATGCCGTGGACGATCATGTGGTTGGGCGAGGTGCAGATGACGGCCGGGAAGCCGTGGTAGTTCAAGAAGTTGGACCGTGCCCGCCGCCGTTCCAGCACCTCGCGGGCCACCCGGTCCAGGTCGGCGGTGGTGATCCCCGGGCGGGCCGCGGCCCGGGTGCGCTCGTGCATCTCGGCCACCACCCGGCCGGCACGGCGCATCTTGGCGATCTCGTCCTTGCTCCGCCTCATGGCGCCGGCCTCATGGCGCCGATCTCATGGCGTCCACCTCGTCGACTGGGTCGGCAGCCGGCCACCGGCGGTCGACGGCTCGCACCAGTCGCTCGGTGACCCTGTCGAGGGGGCCGATCCCGTCCACGGCCACCAGTTTGTCGTGCTCCGAGTACCAGGCGATGAGGGGTGCGGTCTCCTGCTCGTAGAGCTTGAGACGCCGGGCGATGGCGTGCTCGGTGTCGTCCCCCCGGAGCACGACATCGCCGCCACAGTCGTCGCAGGTCCAGTTCTGCTCGGGTGGGCTGTCGACGCTGTAGTTGGTGCCGCAGTTCCGGCACACGCGACGCCCGGCCAGACGCCGGAGGGACACCTCCGTCGGCACCTCGAGGGACAACACGAGGTCGACGTCGGCGGGATCCAGCATCTCGGACAGCTTCTCGGCCTGGTTGGTGGTGCGAGGGAAGCCGTCGAGGACGAAGCCATTGGCAACGTCGTCCTCACCCAGGCGCTCCTCCACCACGCCTATCACGAGGTCGTCCGGGATCAGCTCGCCGGCGTGCATGTACTCGTCCAGCCGAGATCCGAGCTCCGATCCGGACTTGACCGCGGTGCGGAACATATCGCCCGTCGAGATGTGGGGCACCCCGTAATGGCGGCAAAGGCGCACGCACTGGGTGCCCTTGCCTGCCCCCTGCTTGCCCAGGATGAGGAGCCTCGGCCCCGGCGGTCCTGACACTTACTTCAGGAAGCCCTCGTAGTTGCGCATCATCAACTGGCTGTCGATCTGCTTCATGGTCTCGAGGGCCACGCCCACGGCGATGAGCAGCGTGGTTCCCGCGAAGGGGTAGTTGTTGATGTCCCACG
>JALZKD010000191.1 GCA_030859405.1 Actinomycetota bacterium
TCGCAGCGCGGGTCATCGACGCCTACTCCGTCAAGCCCATCGACGCCGACACCCTGCGCCAGGCGGCTCAGGACACGGGTGGACGCCTCATCACCGTCGAGGACCACTGGCCCGAGGGAGGCCTCGGGGATGCCGTGCTCGAGGTGTTCGCCGACAGCGAGCAGAGCCCTCGGATCGTGAAGATGGCGGTGCGCAAGATCCCGGGGTCGGCACCCTCGGCGGAGCTGATCAAAGACGCCGGCATCGACGCCGCCTCCATCGCCGACGCGGCCCGGAAGCTGGCCGAGACGGCGGCGCGGGAGCCGGTGGTCGCCGACCTGCCTCCCTCCGGGCAGTCGCCGGGCCTGTAAAGCCTTCGTCCTCGCGGACGGGTGCCGACCATAGGGATCTCCGGCTCCTACGGTGGTCTGAACGTCGGAGACGAGGCCATCCTCACCTGCATGGTCGGCGAGGTGGCGCGCACCGTGCCGGACGCCGACATCGTCGTCTTCTCTCGTGATCCGGGCCACACGCGGGCCCACCACGACGTGGACAAGGGCGTTGCCGTCCGGGAGGTCACCCGCGAGGAGGCCGTCCACGAGGTCCAGCGCCTCGACCTGCTCGTCCTGGGCGGGGGCGGCATCCTCTACGACGAGGAGGTCCACAACTACGTCCGGGAGGTGAACCTGGCCCAGGAGCGGGGCGTGCCCACCATGGCCTACGCCATTGGCGCCGGTCCCCTGAGGGACCGGGAGGACCGTCTCGTGGTCCGCGACGCCATCGGTGGCATGGACGCCGTAACCGTGCGCGACGCCGAGACCAAGCGCCTGCTGGAGGAGGTGGGCGTGGAGGGCGAGGTGGTGGTCACCGCCGACCCCGCCCTCCTCCTCACACCGGCCCCGTTTCCCGAGGAGGCGCTGGTTCGGGAGGGCGTCAGCACCGAGCGCCGCCTGGTGGGGCTCTCCGTCCGGGAGAGGGGTGGCGCCGCTCCCACACTGGAGGGCTCGCCCTATCACGCCCTCGTGGCCGCCGCCGCCGACTTCGTCGTCGACCGCTTCGACGCCGATGTGGTGTTCGTCCCCATGGAGCGGGCCGACGTCCGAGAGTCCCATCGGGCCATGGCCGAGATGGCTACGCCCGAGCGGGCCCGCGTGCTGGACGGGCAATACGGACCGCGTGAGTTGCTCGGCTTCATGGAGCACCTCGAGGTGGCGCTCGGGATGAGGCTGCACTTCCTGATCCTCGCCGCCCTCGCCTCGGTCCCGCTGCTGGCCCTGCCGTACGCCTCCAAGGTGGTGGAGCTGCTCAAGGTGCTCGACACGCCTGGTCCCTCGCCTCATCACGAGCACGCCGGCCCTCTCCTCGCCGCCATCGACCGCCTGTGGGATGAACGCCACGATCACCGCGACCACCTGGGCCAGCGGGTTCCCGCCCTGAAGGACAAGGCTCGGGAGACGGCGGGGGTGCTCGAGCGGGTGCTGACCCAGAGCTGATGCCGCCTCTCTCCCGCCCGGGCGCTCCTCGCAGCCTGACCCTACCCACTCGGATCGGACAGGTGGCGGCGGACACCGACGTCCTGGTCGTCGGGGGTGGACCGGCAGGGCTGGGAGCCGCCCTCGGGGCCTCGGCGGCGGGTGCCTCGGTGGTGCTGGTGGAGCGCTACGGCTTCCTCGGGGGAAACGCCACCGTGTCGCTGGTCCTGCCCCTCATGTCGTTCCACACCCAGCGGGGCGCGCCCCAAGCCGGAGCCGGCGCCGAGGTGGGCCTCATGCCCACCGACCACGGCCCCGGCGACCCCGTGGTGGCGGGGGTGCTGCGCAGGCTCCTGGAGAGGCTGATCGCCGTAGGGGGGGCCATCGAGCCTTCGCCGGCCACCGGCTACACCGTGCCGGCCGACCCCGAGATCTACAAGCTCGTGTTCATGGACCTGCTCGATGAAGCCGGGGTGCAGTTCCTCTTCCACGCCTTCGCCTCCGGCGTCGTCGAGGACCAGGGCAGGCGCGGAGTGGTGTTCGAGACCAAGTCCGGCCCGGTGGTGGTAAACGCCGGCGTGGTGGTGGACTGCACCGGCGACGGCGACGTGGCCGCCGCCGCGGGGGCCCCGTTCGAGGTGGGCCGCGAGGACGACGGCCTGGTCCAGCCCATGACCCTGATGTTCCGCATGGTGGACATGGAGCGCCCCGCCTTCGCCCAGTACGTGCGTGAGAACCCCGACCAGTGGCGAGGGGTCCACGGTCTGTGGGAGCTGGTGCGGAGGGCCACCGAGGACGGCATCCTCCAATTGCCGCGGGAGGACATCTTGTTCTTCGCCACGCCCCACCCCCGGGAGGTGAGCGTCAACAGCACTCGGGCTGGGGGTCTTCTGGCTCTGGACGTGTGGGACCTCACCCGGGCCGAGTGGCAGACCCGCCACCAAATGCGCCAGATCGTGAGCTTCTTCCGACAGTACGTGCCCGGCTTCGAGGAGTCCTACGCGGCCCAGAGCGGCGTTAACGTGGGCGTGCGGGAGACCAGGCGCATCCTCGGTGAGTACCAGCTGAACGCCGAGGACGTGTTGAGCGCACGCCAGTTCCCCGACGGGATCGCCCGTGGCTCCTACCCCATCGACATCCACAACCCCACCGGGCGGAGCGGGACGGTGATCAGGAACGTCCCGCCCGGTGAGGCCTATGACATACCGCTGCGGTGCCTGGTGCCCCGCCAGGTGGACGGGTTGCTGGTGGCGGGCCGGTGCATCTCCGGCACCCACGAGGCCCATTCCTCCTACCGGGTCACGCCCATAGCCATGGCCACGGGCCAGGCTGCGGGC
>JALZKD010000192.1 GCA_030859405.1 Actinomycetota bacterium
CGAGCGGGACGGGCCGGGAGGAGTGGCCCACGGCGAGGAGTGCGGCCACCTTCGGAACCTGCTCCAAGAGGTTGCCCGACGTGGGGTCGGGGTTCTCCAGGACCAGGCGCCAGAAGCGCGTGAAGTTGGTCCATGGCGCTCCCAGACGCAGGTGGTAGTAGACGCTGCCCCAGAGCACCACCGTGAAGAGGAGGTAGGCGGCCAGGGCCAGGGCCGCCGGCCCCATGGGCAGGCCGCCGGCGAGGGCGATGACGACCAGCGACAGCGCCCACAGGATGGCCCTCAGGTGAAGGGGGTAGGCGTGACGCCACCACGCCAGGGCCAGCGGCACGGCCACTACCAGCCCGGCCAAGGGTGCGCCGGTGACCAGCAGTACGGCAAAGGCGAAGACCGCCGTGAAGGGCTGGCCCTCGTTGAGGACGTTCCAGGCTCGGGCTGCGGCCTCCTCCATGGGGCCCGCCGAGCGGGCGGTGCCCGATGTGCCCCGATGGAGGAGGCTGCGAGAGGTCGTCACTCGACGGTGAAGGACGCCTCCATGCCCAGGTCACCGTGTGTCTTGTCACCCAGCTTCACCAGGCAAGTCGCCTTGTAACGCCCGGGCTGGAGCTCGAGGGCGAGGGGCTTCGACTCTTTGCCCTTGTCGAAGGCCTCGATCTCGCCGAGCTCCTTGCCGGCCTCGTCCATCACCACCAGCTCGTGCTCGCTGGGGCCCTGGTTGGTGGCCTCGAAGTAGACCCTGGGGCCCTTGACCGTGGAACCGACGCCTTCGAACGCGAAGTCGCGAAGCGTTGCCCTCACGACGGTGTTGGCCTCGGACTCCGGAAAGGACTTGGCCTCACCGCCGTGCTCGCCGGCGTGGGAGCCCGAGCCCGTCCCGGTGCCGGAGCCGGAGGCGCTGGCCCCCGGGCTGGGCCGGTCCTCGCCGTCGCCGCAGGAGGCCAGGCCCGCGGCCAGGACCCCTGCAGCCAGGACGGCGCCCGCACGTCCCAAGATGCCTCGCACCGGTTACCTCCTTAGGCTCTCCTAATACAACATGTTCGGTCTATCTCATACCGCTGGCGTCTCGCCAGTCGCGGGAGGTTCGAGGTCACCGTCGAGGAGACGCCGGGCCGTGGCCCTCATGGTGAGGCGCTCGCGCATGGCGCTCCGCTGGATGAAGGAGAAGGCCTCGTTGGCAGCCATGCGATGACGGTCCATGAGCAGGTCCTTGGCCCGGTCCACCATCTTCCGGGTCTCGAGCTGGTCCTCGAGGGTGCGGTTGTCGCTCTCCAGCTCCCGGATCTGGCGGAAGCGGCCGAGGGCCATCTTGATGGCAGGAACCAGATCCGCCTTCTGGAAGGGCTTGACCAGGTAGGCAAGGGCGCCGGCGTCGACGGCCTCGTCCACGAGATTGCGCTGGCTGAATGCGGTGAGGATGAGCACCGCGGCCAGACGCTCGTCGGTGATGGCCTTGGCCACCGACAGACCGTCCAACCCCGGCATCTTGATGTCGAGGATCACGACGTCGGGCTTGGCCTCGGTGACCAGTTGCACGGCTTCGTCGCCACGACCGGTCTCGCCCACCACCTCGTAGCCCTCCTCCTCGAGGATCTCCTTGAGGTCGAGGCGGATGATGGCCTCATCCTCGGCAATGACCACGCGGACAGCCATCTGTAGCCTCCCCGGACCCTCGCCTAGCGCCGGTTGGGTTGCGGTTCGAGTCGGCCGAGGAGGTCGTCCACCGTGTGCTCGAGCTCGGCGATAGAAGCCAAGACTGCGGCCCGGCTACGAACCATGGCGTCGGCGTGCTTCTGGGCCTCGGCATGCTCGCGATCAGCCAGGGGGGTCTCGGAGACGAGGGCCCGGACGCGGGCCTCCTCGGCGGCATCGGAGAAGAACTCGAGCTGCTCGTCGAGCTGCGCCAGCTCGGCCCGAGCATGCTGGAGCCGGCCGGTCACCTCGAGAAGCCGCCGCTCGATCAGTGATCGCGACATGGTCGGATCATCCTACGCGGCGGGAACCCTGTGATCGACGCGTGCGGCGGTCCGGCGCGAGGGGAATCGGCCAGCGGCTCTTGGCTGCCCTGACTCGGGCTGCCGGTCGACAGTCAGCATATGTTGACAAGGCCCGAGACCGTCAGCCTAAGCTGACGATGTGGCTACAGCAGTTGACCTGGCCCGTGACGTGGGAGGCGCCGACCCGCAGCAAGGGTTGCGAGCGGTCGCTGCCCTGCGGCGGCTCCTCGAGCAGCTCGAGGCCCTGCATGTGGATCGCGCTCGGGAGCTTGGGTGGTCTTGGCAGGAGATCGCTTCGGAGTTGGGAGTCAGCAAACAGACCGTGCACCGCAAGCACGGCCGACGGTTCCGGAGGTAGGGCATGTTCCAGAGGTTCACGGCTGGGGCCCGCGGCGTGATCGTCGGAGCGGAGCAGGAGGCTCGTCGGATGGGCCACGCCTGGGTCGGCTGCGAGCACCTTCTCCTCGCCGTGGTCGGCTCAGCCACGCCCGTCGCCGAGGTCTTCACGGACGCTGGCGTCACCCCCGAGGCAGTCGAGGAAGCGATGAGCACGGACGTCGGGACGCCCCTTGGCGAGGGCGACGACAAGGCCGTGCTCGCGACGCTTGGCATCGACGTGGATCAGGTGCGAGACGCCGCGGAGAGGACCTTCGAGCGAGGCGCTTTGGCTGCGGTGTGGACATGTCGCCGTCGACGACGTGGTGCGCGGCTTCGGCGCCCGCCTTCGGCCGCGCCCCGGCTCGGCCCTCCACCGCTTACCCCCCGGGCCAAGCGCTGCC
>JALZKD010000079.1 GCA_030859405.1 Actinomycetota bacterium
GACCTGGAGGTACCGGCAGGCAAGAGTCGCCGCGTGGAGTTCTCTGCCCGGCCCGGCACGTACGACTTCACCTGCGAGGTGAGCGGCCACGAGGACATGAAGGGCACCCTCACCGTCGAGTAGCCGCTCGGCGGACCGTTTAGCCTCGGGCGTCGTGGAGCCGCCCGATCCTGAGTCGGAAGCCAGCCCCGTCTCGGACCAGGATCTGCTGCGTTGGAGCGAAGCCCTGTCGGGCGTGGCCCGCACCGCACTGGGCTTCACCGAGAACCTCTACGAGCGGGAGCGCTTCGAGGAGGTGCTGAAGGTGGCGGCCGACATGCGGGTGGCCGCCGGGCACCAGCACGCCAGCGACCTCCTCGTGGAGGAGTGGATGAAGGACGTGGGCGCCGGCGTCCCGGGGTACGTCACACCCAAGGTGGCGGTGGGTGCCGTCGTCGGCAACGACCGGGGTGAGCTGCTGCTCGTGCAGCGGGCCGACTCGGGGGTGTGGCTGTACCCCACGGGATGGGCCGACGTTGGCTACTCGGCATCGGAGATCGCGGTCAAGGAGGTGGCGGAGGAGACGGGGATCGTGGTGGAGCCTGTGCGCCTTGTGGCCCTGCTCGACGGCCTCCGCCTCGGCTTCACCCGCATCCCCCTGTACTCGGTCGTGTTCCACTGCAGGATGGCGGGGGGCGACCTGAAGGCCCACCCTCTCGAGTGCGCCGACGTGGGTTGGTTCGCCGAGGACGCGCTACCAACCCCCCTGGCCGGCGCCGATCGCTGGGCGCCCCGCGCTTTCGCCGCCATCCGGGAGGAGCCCATCGAGGTTCTCTTCGACCCGCCCCGCTATCCGGCCTGGCGTGACCATGGGCACAGCCACTCCGGGCTCACCAAGGCGCCCTCCAGCGATCCCGGAACGGAAACAGGTGGCGTTCTGTGACCAGGTTGAGGATGCGTCGGGCGTGGTGGAACCGCTCGCCGATCTCGTCTACCACCCTCATGGCATCGGTCCGCACCGGCGCCGTGGAGGATGCCAGCCGGTACCAGCGCCGGCCCAGAGTCTCGAGGAGGGTGACCGCTCCCGCGCCTGGCGTGCTCTGGTGGGGGTCGGTGGTGCCGAGCCCGGCGGCGCGGCGGAGCCGAGCCTCGCCGATGGGGCTGAAGGCGCGGGTGGCGGTGTGGTCGGGGAAGACCCCGGTGAGGAACAGGGCCACGTCCCCCAGGCGGCGGTAGACACCCACCCGCTCGCCTTCGGGCACCACCTCGAGCAACGACGCCAGGCGCAGCGGGTCCAGCTCGCTGAACCGGCGCCGGCGCCACCCGCGATCCGTATGCACGAGGACGCTGCCGCTCCTGACGTGGGTGTACGACGTGAGGAGCTCGATCAGGAACAGTCGGCGGAGGGGCTCCCGCAGGAAGCCCCTGAGGTCCCCGACGTCGAACACGGCCACCCGGCGCCGAGGTCCCAGCCACTCGGACACGTTGGTCGCGCCTCGCAGCTCAACGGCGCAGCGGTGCACGGCCAGGGCGAAGACGAGGAACGGCGACGCCCGCAGGAATGGCTCCTTCCCGCCGCGGGCGGCGAAGACGGCGCCGAAGGCAGCCGGGTGGGAGAGGAGGCCCTCTACGGCGGCAGGGCGCGAGCGAAGGTCGGCGGCGGTGTGCGAGCCCTGACCGAGGAAGCCGGCCAGGAGGCCCAGATCCCCGTCGCTCAAGTGCTCGAGGTAGCGGGAGCCGGCCGTCTCTGCCAACCTGATGACGGTAGCTCCGCTGGCCGGCGGCCCGGAGCATTCCATCCGGACGGGAGCTCAGCCCCTCAGCCCGTCAGCTGCGCCAGCAGCGCCTCCACGATCGAGACCGCGCCGCCCGTCCGCTCCCACTGGTCACCTACGGCGGCGTGATCGGCCAGCCCGCAAGCGTCGGGTGCCGGACCCAGCGCCACGCTGGCCGCTGAGCGAAGGGGTGACGGCTCCACGTCGTCGTCATAGGCGGGGAAGGCTTCCAGCCCGTCCCACAGCTGTGCCGGCGGCGCTGGGGGCGTGTCGCCCCGGGCCAGGGCCAGGGCCACCACCGAGAAGAGGTCGTAGGTTCCCACCCCCGGGGGGCGGTGGAAGCCGGCCACCGGGTGCAGCCGCCATTCGAGGATCACGCCGCCGGGACCGTCGTCGCGCAGCCAGACCTGGGAGCCGTTGACGTAGGCGTCCACGGGCTCGCCGAACCGGTCGTCGAGAGCCACGATCAGCTCTCTCGAGGTTCGCCACACGCAGGTCGGGACCAGGGCAGGTGACACCGGACGGAGCGTAGGACCGTGGGACCATGGGCGACGTGTGGCCGAGGTGCGCCCTGGTGGCAGCGATCGTCCTCGTCACCGGCGCCTGCTCGGGCGGGGGGTCGCGGACGGCCGGACCCCCGGCGTCCCCGGCGGAGAGGGCCCCGGGCCAGACCACGACCACCACCGCCCCTGTGGTCCCGGCGCCGGCCCGTCCGGGGGACGGCACCTGCCCCACCATCCCCGAGCGCGCGACCCCGGTTCCCGACCGTCCCCGCTATGACCTTCAGGTCGACGTGAGGCCGGCGGCCAACACCGTCTTGGGACGGGTGGCCGTGCGCTTCACCCCGGACGTGGCCACCGACCGGCTGGTGTTCCGGCTCTGGCCCAACGGTCCCCGCACGGCCCGGGCCGGGGCCCGTCTCGACGTCAGGGCGGTGACGGTAGGGGGACGTGCCGTGCCCACCGCCCAGGAGAACCCCACCACGCTGGTGGTGCGCCCGCAGGCCGCGTTGGTCGCCAACCGCCCCGTGGACGCCACCGTGGACTGGCAGCTGACGCTGCCCGGCCCGGTGAACGACCGGGTGTCGAGGAGCGGCGACGCCATCCGTCTCGGGTCCTTCTTCCCCATCCTGGCGTGGGAGCCGGGCGTGGGATGGGCCGTCCGGCCTCCGACGTCGGGCTTCGCCGAGGCCTCCGCGGCTGTGACCGCCGACTTCACCGCCACCGTCGTGGCCCCGCCCGGCTTCGACGTGCTGGCCACGGGCACGACCGACGGCGGTGGGCGCTGGAAGGCATCGGCGGTGCCCGACTTCGCCGTCTCCGTCGGCCACTTCACCACCGCCTCGGCCACCGTGAACGCTCCTCGGCCCGTTCAGGTGACCGTGGGCGTGCACGCCGGTCTGGCCGACTCCCCTTCGGTGTACCTGTCCCGTGTCACGGGAGCGCTCGGCGACTTCGCCAGCCGGTACGGGCCGTACCCGTGGCCGTCGTTCACCATGGCCGTCACCCCCGAGCTGGACGGAGGCATCGAGTACCCCATGCACGTCTTGCAGGGCCCCGGCACCGACGGGCCGACAACGACCCACGAGGTCGCCCACATGTGGTTCTACGCCTTGGTCGGCAGTGACCAGGGCCGCGATCCCTGGCTCGACGAAGGCTTGGCCAGCTGGGCCGAGAGCCGCGCCGAAGGCACGCTCCACGACTTCCTGGCCAAGGCCGTCCCGACCGAGGGGCGGGGTCGGGCGGGCGAGGCCATGACCTTCTGGGAGGGGCGACAGGGGGCGTACTACCGGAGCGTGTACGTGCAGCCGGTCCAGGCCCTGGCCGCGCTCGGGCCCCCCGACCGGGTGGACTGCGTCCTGCGGCTGTACGTGGCCGGCACCGCTTACCGCGTCGCCCGCCCCCGGGACCTCATCGAGGCTGCCAGCGCCGTCTTCCCCGGCGCCGCGGCCACCCTCGCCCGCTTCGGGATCCGGGCTTGAGGGAGCGCCGTCGGCGCTCCCCGACCGGCCCGAGGGCAGGACAGCTCACTCCGAGGGCTGATCCCTGAGGAAGCGCTCGACCTCGGCGGCGAGGGCATCGGTCGACGGCAGGTTGCCCTGGTGGTCCCCGGCTTGCTCCTGGCCGTCGACATCCCCGCCATCGCCGCCCCCACCATCGACGTCCCCAGCATCGAGCTCCTCGAGACGGCGGACGTAGGCGGCCATGTCCTCGTCCTCGGCCACCACCTCGCTCACCTGGCGCTCGTAGGCCGCAGCCGCCACCTCGAGCTCGACGGTGCCCACCTGCGATCCCAGAAGCGAGGTGGCCCTTTCCACCAGGGCCAGGGTGGCCTTGGGTGACGGTGTTCCTCCCACGTAGAGGGGGACACTGGCCCACAGCGAGGCGGTGGCTATGCCGGCGCTCGAGCAGGCGTCGTGGACGACGCCCACGATCCCGGTGGGCCCCTCGTAGCGGGACCTCATCATGCCCAGGCGACGCATCAGCTCGTCGTCGGCGGCCATCCCCGTCACCGGCACGTCCTGGGTGTGGGCAACGTCGGCCAGGAGCGCGCCCAGGGTGAGCACCAGCTCGATGCCCAGCTCCTTGGCCACCTCCACGACGAGGGACGAATAGGCGCGCCAGCGGAGCTGGGGTTCGGCGGCGCGCAGGAACACGACGTCGTGAGGGGTTCCCGGCGGCGAGGCCGCGGACAGCTCCGAGGCCGGCCAGTCCACCTGCCGTGTGACCCCGTCGACCAGGCGCACGTGGGGTCGCACCTCGGTGAAGTCGTAGAACTCCTCGGGGTCGATGGTGGCGAAGGTGCGGGCCGACCAGGTCTCGGCCAGGTAGCGCGCCGCCCACGAAGCGGCATCGGCGCCGTCATTCCATCCCTCGAAGGCGGCTATGAGCACGGGACGGCGCAGCGCCGGACGCTCGTCCCACCGCAGGGCTTCCATCTCACGACGGTACTGCCTCCGTTCCGCCCGTCCCCCGCCCGGCGCTCACTCCCCCCGGATCTGGCGCCACACGGCGGGCTGGCGTGAGAGCAGGGATCCGGCGTGCACCACGAACCTCACCCCGGGGAGTGCCGCCAGCCGGGCCAGTCCCAACACCCGGGGAACGGCGATGGTCTCGTAACCGGGCAAGGCACCCAGGCTAACGGCTCGCAACACCGCTCGGGCCACCAGCGACGGGGGAAGGCCTGGTTTGAGGTCGTCCCCGAGGTGCTGTGAAAGGCGGTCCCCACCCGTGCTGCTGGCCCAGAACTTGGTGGCCATGGGCCCGGGGTTGACGGTGCACACGGCCACGCCCCTCCCCGCCACCTCGCGGCGCAGGCCCTCGCTGAACCCCTGCACGGCGAACTTGGTGGCCGAGTACACCGTGAGCGGAGGAGCGGCCACCCACGAGGCCACCGACGCCACGTTCACGATGCGGCCCCGCCGGCGGACCAGCATTGCCGGCAGCACCCGCTGGGTGAGGTCGATCAGGGCCATGACGTTCACCTCGAACAGGCGGCGGACACGGTCGGCCGGCATGTCCTCCACCAGTCCCGTCCAGCCCAGCCCGGCGTTGTTGACCAGGATGTCCACGTCGCCGGCGGCCTCGGCCAGGGACATCCGCTGCTCCTCCACCGTGAGGTCCGCCACGTGGGGGGTGATGCCCGGGTGCTCGCGGGCCAGCCTCTGGAGGCTTTCCTCGCTGCGGGCCACGGCCCGCACCCGGGCTCCCCTTCGGGCGAGGAGAAGCGCCGTCTCCCAGCCGATCCCAGACGACGCTCCGGTGACCACCGCCACCGATCCCCGGACGCGCACGACCCCACTACAGTCGCCCGTTGCCTCCCGTCACAACCCGGGAGAGCGATGTGAGAGACCGCGGCTGCCAGCGAGCCGGGGCGGGGGAGCCAATGGGCGTCGTCGTGGAGGAGGTGCGGGAGGTCACCGCCGAGCTGGCCCATGCCTTGGCCCGGCTCGTACCCCAGCTGTCCAGGTCGTCGCCACCGCCGGCGGAGGCCGACCTGGCGGAGATGGTGGACGCCGGCGGCACCCATCTGCTGGTGGCTCGCCTCGGGGACAGGGAGCCCATCGTTGGTTCGCTCACCCTGGTGGTGTTCCGCATACCGACGGGCACCCGGGCGTGGATCGAGGACGTGGTGGTGGACGAGTCGACCCGGGGCCAGGGGGTGGGCGAGGCCCTCTCCCGGCGGGCCCTCGAGCTTGCCGCCGAGGAGGGGGCCCGGACAGTGGACCTTACGTCGCGCCCCTCCAGGGAGGCGGCCAACCGCCTCTATCAGCGACTGGGCTTCGAGCGCCGGGACACGAACGTCTACCGCTACACCCAGGCCTCCGGAGAGCGTGCGGGCTCCGCGAGCCGTCAGGAGGGGTAGCGTTTTCTCGTGGCCGACGAGACGATCACCATCACCGACAACCGCAGCGGTGAGCGGTTCGACATTCCCATCGTCGACGGCGGCATCGCCGCCTCGTCATGGCGCAAGGCCCTCCCCGACCTTCTCTTCTTCGATCCCGGTTATCTGTCCACGGCGGCGTGCGAGAGCTCCATCACCTACCTCGACGGTGACCAGGGGATCCTGCGCTACCGCGGGTACCCCATAGAGCAGCTGGCCGAGCAGTCCACCTACCTGGAGGTGGCCTACCTCCTCTTGAACGGGGAGCTGCCCACCCCTGAGCAGCACGAGAGGTGGATCCACGACATCACCTACCACACCTTCATCCACGAGAACGTGCGCAAGCGCTTCCTCGAGGGCTTCCACTACGACGCCCACCCCATGGGCATGATGGTGTCGGCCGTGGCCGCCCTGTCCACCTTCTACATGGACGCCAAGGAGATCCACGACCCCGAGAGCCGCCAGAAGCAGATCGTGCGAATCATCGCCAAGATGCCCACGCTGGCTGCCGCCGCCCACCGCTTCAGTGTGGGCATGCCCTTCGTGTACCCCGACAACTCACTGTCGTTCCCGGCCAACTTCCTTTCCATGATGTGGAAGGTGGCCGAGCCCCGCTTCGCCGCCAACCCCACCCTCGCCCGCGCCCTGGACCTGCTGTTCATCCTCCATGCCGACCACGAGCAGAACTGCTCCACCACCGCCATGCGCACGGTGGGGTCGGCCCACGCCGATCCCTATTCGGCGTGCGCGGCCGCCGCCGCCGCCCTTTACGGCCCTCGCCACGGCGGTGCCAACGAGGCCGTCATCCGCATGCTGCACGGCATCGGCTCCCTCGACCACGTCCCTGATTTCATCGCCGGCGTCAAGCAGGGCCGGGGGCGTCTCCAGGGCTTCGGCCATCGCGTCTACAAGAGCTACGACCCTCGGGCTGCGATCGTGAAGAAGGTGGCCGACGAGGTCTTCGAGGTCACGGGCAGGAACCCCCTCCTCGACATAGCCCTGAAGCTGGAGGAGGAGGCTCTCTCCGACGAGTACTTCGTGTCGCGGCGGCTGTACCCCAACGTGGACTTCTACTCGGGCCTCATCTACCAGGCCATGGGATTCCCAATCGAGATGTTCCCCGTCCTGTTCGCCATCCCCCGCACCGCCGGGTGGATGGCGCACTGGGTGGAGCTACTCGAGCAGGACGCCAAGATCGCCCGGCCCCGCCAGATCTACGTAGGGGCGGACGAGCGCCAGTACGTTCCCATCGATCAGCGATAACCATCCAGCCTGGCGCGCCGGGCTCTGCTCAGGAGCCGTACCCCACGGGCAGGAGACGGTCGCCGTCCACCAACCGGTAGTACACCTGCCAGTGGTAGTAGCCGTAGTAGGTCCGCTCGTCCCCCCGCATCTCGGTGGCGTAAGCCGTCACCGCCTTCACGTAGCGCGGCGTCGGGTTGTACCGGTAGAGGGCGTTGTTCATGTCTCTGGGGCCTCCGTTGGCGGCGAGGAGGCGGGCGGCGCCGAAGATGGCGTCCCGGTTCGAGTTGATGTCGCCTCCCTTGCCGTAGCGGGCCCAGGTGGCGGGCAGGAACTGCATCGGGCCCTGAGCGCCGGCGGAGCTGGTTCCCCGGATGCGGCCCATGCGGGTCTCGACCAGGTGGATGGCGGCCAGGTACTCCCACGGCACGCCGGTGTGGGCCTGGGCCGCCTTGTAGTGGGCCAGCAGCTCCTGGGCCGGAGCCGGCGCCACGATGCGCCAGGGGGGCAGCGAGGTCCTGGGCTTGTGCAGGGCCCGCAGCTCGGCGCCGGCGGTCACGTTGGCCTGCACCGTCTGCCGCAGCGAGGAAGGCACGGCGCTCAGCACCTGCGGCATCCACTCGGGGCGCTCCACCAGCACGCGGTAGGCCTCCTGTTGAGCCCGACCGGCCTTCTCCAGGTCGGCGGCGGGAGTAGCCGGGTTGCGGATGGTTCGCTCCGCGGCCTCCAGAGAGGCCGCCAGCGACGCCGGATCGCCGGTCCCGGGGTCGGGCGCCGGGGG
>JALZKD010000080.1 GCA_030859405.1 Actinomycetota bacterium
GGGAGCTCACCGGTCCCTTCGGCGCGGTCCAGATGGGCCTGATCTACGTGAACCCGGAGGGTCCCAACGGCAACCCGGATCCGCTTGCTTCCGCCCGGGACATTCGGGAGACCTTCGCTCGTATGGCCATGAACGACGAGGAAACGGTTGCGCTCATCGTTGGCGGCCACACCTTCGGCAAGTGCCACGGTGCAGTCGGTCCTGAGTACGTCGGTCCGGAGCCCGAGGCGTGCCCCGTCGAGGAGCAAGGCCTCGGCTGGAGGAACACCTTCGGCAGCGGCAAGGGTCCCGACACCCTCACCAGCGGGCTGGAGGGCGCATGGACCAACGAACCGACGACGTGGGACAACGGGTACCTCGACAACCTGTTCACGTACGACTGGGAGCTGACGGAGAGCCCCGCCGGTGCGAAGCAGTGGACTCCCAAGGAGCCCTCGGCCCAGGGCACCGTGCCCGATGCCCATGAACCATCCAAGCGGCACGCCCCCATGATGCTGACGACGGACCTTGCGCTGAAGGTGGATCCGATCTACGGGCCGATCACCAAGCGCTTCCACGAGAATCCGGACCAGCTCGCAGAAAAATTCGCCAAGGCGTGGTTCAAGCTGTTGCACCGCGACATGGGGCCCGTTTCGCGCTACCTCGGCCCGTGGGTTCCGGAGCCGCAGCTGTGGCAGGACCCCGTCCCCGAGGTCGATCACGACCTGATCGGGGACGAGGACATCGCTGCCCTCAAGGGCAAGCTCCTCGCATCGGAACTGTCCCTCTCCCAGCTGGTCTCCACCGCCTGGGCATCGGCGTCAAGCTTCCGCGGCACCGACAAGCGTGGCGGGGCCAACGGGGCGCGGATTCGCCTTGAGTCACAAAGACACTGGGAGGTCAACGACCCGGCCGAACTGGCCAACGTGCTGCAGGCCCTCGAGCAGATCCAGCAGGACTTCAACAGCTCGCAGTCCGGCGGAACGAAGGTCTCCCTCGCTGACCTGATCGTTCTGGGCGGGTGCGCGGCCGTCGAGCAAGCGGCGAAGAACGCCGGGCACGACGTCACGGTCCCGTTCGCGCCGGGGCGCACGGACGCCTCGCAGGAGCAAACCGACGTGGAGTCATTTGCCGTGCTCGAACCGACCGCGGATGGGTTCCGCAACTACCTCCGAGCCGGAGAAAAGTTGCCGGCGGAGACCCTGCTGCTGGACCGGGCCAACCTGTTGACGCTGACCGCTCCGGAGATGACGGTTCTGGTCGGCGGCATGCGGGCCCTGAACGCCAACTTCGGGCAGTCCCAACACGGTGTCTTCACCGACCGGCCCGAGACGTTGACCAACGACTTCTTCGCCAACGTGCTCAGCATGAGCACGGAGTGGAAGGCATCCGTCTCGTCCGAGAACGTGTACGAAGGTCACGATCGCGTGACGGGCGAGCTCAAGTGGACCGCCACCGCCGTCGACCTCGTCTTCGGTTCGAACTCCCAGCTCCGAACCATCTCGGAGGTCTACGCCTGTGACGACTCGAAGGAGAAGTTCGTGCGTGACTTCGTGGCTGCGTGGGACAAGGTCATGAACCTCGATCGCTTCGACCTCGCCTGATCGAAGTCCCTGGTCCGTACCCAAGCGTCTAGACCTGTCGCGCCAGGTGCCCCTGGACCTCGTCCTCGTCCGGGAGTGTCTTGAGGTCGCTCTACAGGCGCCGTCGGGCTCGAACCAGCAAGGTGGCACTGGATTGTCGTGACTTAGGTAGAGACTCGCCGCGGGCACCCCTCAGGCTCCCGCAGACTTTGAATGGAGTTCACGCTCACGTCGACTCGTGCTGGGGGAGGCGTCACCTGGGCTTCCTAGCCTCAAGACCGGCGTTGAAGAGCGGAGGTGGCGATGAGGGCCAAGCCGACGCTCCTTCCGTCATCAGATCACACCGGTTGGGAGGGGCCGATGACGATGGAAGAGGGCAACCCGCAGCTCGATGCGGCTCCCACCGAGGAGACCGCATTCCTCGATCGTCGACGGTTCCTTCGCCTGTCCGGTGGCGCCGTCGGGCTTGCGGTCGTCGCCTCCCAGCTTCCTGGCGCCGGCGCTCTGGCCAAGTCCCCGAAGCAGTATCCCTTCACGCTCGGAGTGGCGTCTGGGGACCCGCTCCCCGACGGTGTGGTGCTGTGGAGCCGCCTGGCTCCAGACCCGCTCGTCCCCAGTGGCGGCATGCCGCCGCGGAGGGTCCCGGTCCAGTGGCAGGTCGCGACTGACGAGCAGTTCCGTTCCGTTGTCAGGCGCGGCACCGTCGTGACGCTGCCCGAGCACGCTCACAGCATCCATGTCGACGTGCGCGGCCTCGAGCCCCGGCGGGAGTACTTCTACCGCTTCAAGGCAGGCAGCGAGGGCAGTCCGGTCGGCCGCACCAGAACGGCGCCTCCGGCAGGGACGATCCCCGCCCGTTGGGCCTTCGCCTTCGCCTCCTGCCAGAACTTCCCCGCCGGGTACTACGCGGCGTACCGCGACATGGCGCAGCAGGACCTGGACCTGGTGGTGCACCTGGGCGACTACATCTACGAGGGCCCTGGCGACACCGGGATTCGGCCGCATGCCCCTGCAAAGGAGATCATGAGCCTCGAGGACTACCGGGTGCGGCACGCGCAGTACAAGACCGATCCTCATCTCCAGGCCGCGCACGCCGCCTTCCCCTGGCTGGTGACCTGGGACGACCACGAGTTCGACAACAACTACTCGGCCGACGACACCGATCCCAACATGGAACCGGCCGCGATGTTGGCCCGGCGGGCTGCGGCCTACCAGGCCTACTGGGAGCACATGCCCCTCCGCCTCTCCCAGCGCCCCAGTGGTGCGCACCTCCCGCTCTACCGCGAACTTCCCATGGGTGACCTGGTCCAGTTCCACGTGCTCGACACTCGCCAGTACCGGTCCGACCAGACCAACTGCTCCGGCGAGGGCATCACCGGCGGATACTGCCCCTCCGCCCGCGACCCCAACCGGACGCTGCTGGGCGGCGAGCAGAAGCAGTGGCTGCTCGAAGGACTGGATCGCTCGCCGGCCCGCTGGAACGTCCTGGCCCAGCAGATCATCTTCGCCCAGAAGGACAACGCCCCGGCGCTCGACACGCAGAACTACGTCGGCAACGGCGACCAGTGGGACGGCTACAAGGCAGACCGTGACTCGATCCTGGACTTCATCCAGCGCCGGCAGCCATCGAACCCGGTGGTCATCACCGGCGACGTCCACCGAAGCTTCGTCTACGACCTGAAGGCCGACTTCGCCGACACCGCCTCGCCCACCATCGGGACGGAGTTCGTGGGCACCTCGATCACGAGCGGCGGTGACCCGAGGGCAGGGTTCACCACCCGGTACCGCGGACAACCCAACGACCCGCACGAGGTGTTCTACGACGACCACCGCGGCTACGTCCGCTGCAGCCTGACCCCGAAGCGCTGGCAGGCGGACTACCGCGCCGTGGCAACCAGCGTGCTGGATCCCAACGCCCCCGTCACGACCGTCGCTTCCTTCGTGGTCGAGGACGGTCAGCCCGGTGCTCAGCCGGCGTGAACCGATTCCAAGCCAGCCCTCTCCCGCCGTCGCCTCCGATTGGCCTGGGGCTCCAGCGCTTCAGCGCGACTTCGGGATGGACAGTGGCCGTCCAGGAAGGCGGGCCCGTCGCACCGCTCGGCGACGGCCAGGTCGATGATTGATCCACTCTGCCGCGTGCGGTGGGCTCAGAGTTCACCTCTGATTCACCGACCGAGCACCTAGGGTCTCGGCGATCGATCGGGGAGATGTCATGGATCGCCGGAGCTTTCTTCGCATCGGGGTGTTGGGAGCGGGCAGTGCTGCCCTCGCCCCACGCCTGCTCGGGACCTCGCTGCCACGAGCGCGGGCCGCGGATGGCCCCTACGGTGCTCTGCAGGCGGCAGACGCCAACGGGATCCAGCTGCCCGCCGGCTTCTCGTCACGCGTCGTGGCCCTTAGTGGGCAGGCGGTTGCGGGCTCGAGCTATGTCTGGCATAACGCTCCCGATGGCGGAGCCTGCTTCTCTGCTCCGGGCGGTGGCTGGGTCTACGCGTCCAACAGCGAGGTGGGCGGCGGTGGCGGCGGCGTCGGGGTGCTTCACTTCGGTGCCGACGGGTCGATCTCCGACGCCCGTCGAGTGCTCAGCGGCACCAGTCGAAACTGCTCCGGTGGGCCCACGCCGTGGGGCACCTGGCTGTCCTGCGAGGAGGTCAGCGACGGTCGGGTCTGGGAATGCGACCCGCTGGGGGTCAAACCTGCAGCCGTCCGACCGTCGATGGGCCGGTTCAACCACGAGGCCGCAGCCGTCGACCCGACCGGCCAAGCCGTTTACCTCACGGAGGACGCGGGCGACGGGCGCCTGTACCGATTCCGGCCGACGAGCTGGCCCGATCTGAGCGCAGGCACCCTCGAGGTGGCCAGGGTCTCCGGATCGGTCGTGACCTGGTCGGTGATCCCCGATCCCGACGGCTCGCCCACGGCGACCCGCAGCCAGGTCACGGACAGCACCCCCTTCAACGGCGGCGAGGGCGCCTGGTACGGCGATGGGAAGGTGTGGTTCACCACCAAAGGTGACAATCGGGTCTGGCAGCTCGACGTTCGGGCCGACCCGCAGGGCATTCGGGTGATCTACGACGACAACACATCGCCGAACCCGGTCCTCACCGGCGTGGACAACATCGTGGGCTCCGTCTCGGGCGACCTGTTCGTAGCCGAGGACCCCGGAAACCTCGAGCTGGTGCTGATCGAGCCGGGCGGCGCGACCTCGGCGTTCCTGCGGGTGCTGAACCAGGGCGGCTCCGAGCTGGCGGGACCGGCCTTCGACCCTTCTGGTACCCGGCTCTATCTCAGCTCCCAGCGAGGGCCGACGGGAAGCGGCTCGGGCATCACTTATGAGGTGAGGGGGCCATTCCGCACGTCGCCTCCGACCACTACGACCACTGCGGCGCCGACGACTACCACCGCGCCCACCACCACGACGACCAAGCGCAAGGGACCGAAGCCCCGCTGACGCCAAGGTATCGCTGAGTCGGGGAGCGTCTGCGAGCGGTTGCCTGAGGGCGTGCCCCGGTCGCACGAGGCCCATGGCGTCGATCACCGGGCGGACCTTCGCCTTGCGGCCGGTCAGCTTCTGGTCACCTTACGAGGCGGGGGCGTGGGCCCTGAAAGGTGGAGTGCTTGTCGTCTCCTGGCTGGACCGTACCGCCCTAGCATGCAGATCCGTGAGCCTCAGGCCCAGTGCTCTGGAACCGGACGAGCTCGAGCAGCACCGCCGGGAACTGACCGGGTACTGCTACCGGATGCTCGGGTCGAGCTTCGAGGCCGACGACGCCGTGCAGGAGACCATGGTGCGGGCGTGGCGGGCCTCCGACACCTTCGAGGGCCGGTCGAGCGTGCGGTCGTGGCTGTACCGCATCGCCACCAACGTCTGCCTCGACATGCTTCGTGGCCGGGAGCGGCGAGCTCGGCCCATGGAGCTCGGTCCCTCCTCGCCTCCCGAGGCGTCCTTCCTCGGCCCAAAGCTCCCCGAACACGCCTGGGTGTCGCCCATCGCCGACGTGCGCGTCCTGCCGGGCGACGCCGACCCGGCCGAGATAGCGGCGTCGCGCGAGACCATCCGCCTGGCGTTCGTTACCGCACTGCAGCACCTGCCCCCCCGGCAGCGGGCGGTCCTGATCCTCTGCGAGGTGCTGCGCTGGCAGGCGACCGAGGCCGCCGAGCTCCTCGACACGAGCGTGGCCGCAGTCAACAGCGCCCTGCAACGGGCCCGCGGCACCCTTGCCGCAGTCGCTGCCGAGGGGCGCCCGCAGACCGTGGACGCCGATCAGCTCGAGCTCCTCGCCCGGTACGTGGACGCCTTCGAGCGCTACGACGTCTCGACGCTGGTGACGCTCTTGAGCGACGACGCCGTCCAGTCCATGCCGCCGTACGCCATGTGGATCCGTGGAGCGACCGAGATCGGTCGTTGGTTCCTCGGCCCGGGCATCGGGTGCGTCGGCTCCCGGCTGATCCCCACAGCGGCCAACGGGTGCCCGGCGTTCGGGCAGTACCGTCTCGACCCGGAGGGCGGGCACAAGCCGTGGGCGTTGCAGGTCCTGGAGATCTCAGGCGACCGGATCTCCGGGTTCCACGCCTTCCTCGACACCAACCTCTTCTCGGCCTTCGGACTCCCAACCCACCTCCCGGCCTAGACCCACCAGATCCAGCAGCTCCGCCAGGTCCTCGCTGACGTCATGCACCCGGATGGAACCGCCCAGGCGACGGGCACAAAGCTGCCAGGCGGCGAGCGCGTCCACCGCTGAGAGATCAGGACGGCCAGCTCCAACGACCACCCAGACCGCCGCCTCGACGCCGCTCGGTCCCAGCAACACGACCCGACCCCACGCCGAGATGCCTGCCATTCACAATTGGACGAGCGCCGGCGACTGAACTCAGCGGTCACCGTGACAACGGGCTCTTCGGCTAGCTCTTCTCGGAGGTACGGATCGGGAGCCGCACGCTGAAGGTGGTCCGCCCCGGCTCCGACCTCACGCTCATGGCTCCACTGTGGTCGTTGACGACGATGCGATAGCTCGTGTCGAGCCCGAGCCCGGTGCCCTGCCCCGGCGGCTTGGTGGTGAAGAAGGGCTCGAACACCCGGGCCTGCACCTCGGGAGGAATGCCCGGTCCGCTGTCGGTGATCTCCACAACCACCTCGTCGTCTTCGACGAAGGCGTCGATGCCGATGCGACCGCCTTCGCCCACTGCGTCGGCGGCATTGTCGAGAAGGTTGGTCCACACCTGGTTCAACTGGCCGCCCACAGCGCAGACGGTGGGGAGATCGGGAGCGTCGTGGCGCTCCACCTCGATGTTGCGGAGGCGGTGACGAAGCATGGTCAGCGTGCTCTGGATGCCCTGGCGGACGTCCACGTCCTGCCAGGAGGCTCGGTCCATGTAGGAGTAGTCCTTCACGGCCTGGACCATCTCCGAGATGCGCCCGACGCTGTTCTCGACCTCGGCCACCAGGCGGCTGGCGCTGGCCCGGCTGACCACCCATCGCAGCAGCGGTTCGTAGGCCTGGCCACTGCCTCGAACCGGCCTGGCCTCGAGCCACGCCACGTCGAGGCCGGCATCGACGAGCGAGGGGGCCAGGTCCCAGGGATCGGCCACGCCGTGATCCTGCAACCAGGCGCCTAGCTCCTCCTCGCGGTCGCTGCGCTCGAGGGGTGACAGCGCCGGCGATGACGGCAGACTCTGCAAATCGGTGATCAGGCGGTCCAGGTCCTCCCGCCACTCCTGATCCGGAAGGGCGGTGAGCGCCAGCCAGGCCGCATCGTGGTCGTCGAGGACTCGGGCCAGCTCCCCGGCCGACCGCTGGGCGGCCGAGGCGGGGTTGTTGAGCTCGTGGGCCAAGCCGGCGGCCATCTTGCCCAAGGCGGTGAGCTTCTGGTGCTCCTGGAACTGAGACTGGTAGCTGGCCGTGCCCGCCCGCACCCCCATGAGGAGATGACGGGCGATCGGGAAACCAGTGTCGAGCATCTCCCTCATGACCTCGTCGCTGATGCGGAAGAGGCGGCTGTCCTTGGGCACCCTGGCCGTGTTCGGGTAGTTCTCGTCGACCACGGGGACGGCACCGGCCCACACGCCGGGCGTATCGTTCCGCACCGCCACCCGCTCGTGATTGTCGATTCGCTTCCGGAGCTCGAGCTCTCCCTCGATCAGGACGAAGAAGCCCTGGGCCGGCGCACCGTCCTCGAACAGTCGAGTCCCGGCCGGCACCGCGACCTCCTCCGCTCTCTGGGCCAGCCACTCGAGCTGCTCGTCACTCAGCGCCTCGAAGAGGGGAAAGCTGTGCAGCAGCTCGGCGGTGCTCGTTGGATCGCTCATCGGACGCTCCTGCTCACCGGGGACTCCTGCTCAGGTACTGGTGTACGAACTGCACGGCGATGGCTCCCTCGCCGACCGCTGACGCCACCCGCTTCACCGAGCTGGCTCGCACGTCGCCGACGGCGAAGGCGCCGGGAAGGCTGGTCTCGAGCAGGTACGGGTCCCGCTCCAGCGGCCACCGCGGTGCTGAGACCTGGGGACCAGTCATCAGGAAACCCCGCCCGTCCCGCTCCACCACGCCCTCCAGCCACTCGGTACGGGGCTCGGCGCCGATGAAGACGAACAGACC
>JALZKD010000081.1 GCA_030859405.1 Actinomycetota bacterium
CGGATCTGCGACCAGAGGCCGGTGGTTGCCTCCGGCTTGGTCTGGCGATCGAGGACCATGGCGGCCAGGGCCCCGACCACGGCGAAGAACGACACGGCGTTGATGGCGAAGGCCCAGGTGAAGGAGCTGACGGCGATCACCACGCCGGCCAGAGCGGGGCCCACCACCCGTCCCAGGTTGTACTGGGCCGCTCCCAGCGAGGCGGCGCCGAGCACGTCCTCCGTGGGCACCAGGTCGGGGACCATGGCCTGTTGGAAGGGGATGAGCAGCGCCAGCACGCAGCCGGCCAGGAAGACCACGCCGGTCACGGGCCCCGGCGACGCCCTCCCCGTGGCCGAGAGCACGACCAGGACCGCAGCCAGGCCGGCCTCGATCAGGTTGCCGATGGCCAGCCACCGCCGCCGATCGAGGCGGTCCGCCAGGGCGCCGCCCACGGGCGCCAGCACGCCGATGGGCAGGAACACCGCCGCCGCCACCAGCGCCGCCCACGACGCCTGGCCGGTCTGGGCCGTGACCAGGGCGCCCACGGCGACGGTCTGCATCCAGGTGCCGATGTTCGACACCAGGTTGGCCCCCCAGTACAGAGCGAAGTTGCGGTGGCGGAGGGGGCGGAAGGAGGCGCGCGAGGAAGACAGGAACTTCAGGTGGTGGCGACCTCGTCGAGGCCCTGTTGCAGGGTGTTCCAGGACAGGGTGGCGCACTTGATGCGCACGGGGAACTTGACCACCCCCTGGAGGGCCTCCAGGTCTCCCAGCTTCACCTCGGGCTCGGTGGCCGCGGTCTCGCTGTCGCCGCCCTCCCCCGGCTCGCCGTCGAGGCGGTGCTCGTGGATGGACATCATGCCCTTGAAGGCTCGGATGAGGCGGCGGGACTCGGCCAGCGTCTTGCCCTTTACCGCCGCCGACATCATCGACGCCGAGGACTGGCTGATGGAACAGCCCTGGCCGGCGATCTTCAGGTCGGTGACCCGGCCGTCGGCGACGTCCAGGAAGACCACGATCTCGTCGCCGCAGAGCGGGTTGAACCCCTCCACCCGGTGCGCCGGCGGGGAGGGCAGCTCGCCACGGTTGCGGGGGCTGCGGTAGTGGTCGAGGATGATCTCGCGGTACAGGTCTTCAAGCGCCATCTTCGCCTCGCACCTAGAAGAAGAAGTCCGAGGCCTTGGTCAAGGCCTCGGAGAGAGCGTCCACGTCGGACTCGTCGTTGTACACGTAGATGGAGGCGCGGGCCGTGGCCCCCACGCCCAGGCGGCGCATCAGGGGCTTGGCGCAGTGATGGCCGGCCCGCACGCACACGCCGGACTGGTCGAGCACCTGGGAGATGTCGTGGGGGTGGATCCCCTTGTAGGCGAAGGAGAGCACCCCTCCCCGCTCGCTGGGCTGGACCGGTCCGTAGATGGTGAGGTCGTCGCCGTGGCGCTCGGCGAGCGAAGTCAGGGCGTAGGTCAGAAGCTCCACCTCGTGCCTGCGCACCGCCTCCATGCCCAGCGCCTCCAGGTAGTCGATGGCGGCGCCCAGGCCCACGGCCTCGGCGATGGGCGGAGTGCCGGCCTCGAACTTCCACGGCAGCTCGTTGGGCGTAAAGCCGTCGGGGCGCACGTCTCGGATCATCTCCCCGCCGCCCAGGAACGGCGGCATGGCCTCCAGCAGCTCCTCACGGCCCCAAACCACGCCGATCCCGGTGGGCCCCAGCATCTTGTGCCCGGTAAAGGCGAAGAAGTCCACCCCGAGGGCGGCGACGTCGGTGGCCATGTGGGGGGTGTACTGCGCACCGTCGGCCAGGCACAGGGCCCCGACGGAATGAGCAGCGTCGGCAATGCGGCGAACGGGGGGGATGGTGCCGAGCACGTTGGACAGAGCGGTGACCCCCACCAGCTTCACTCCCTCGAGCAGGCGGTCCAGGTCGGTGAGGTCGAGCTGTCCGTCGTCGCCGAGGGGCACGTAGCGCAGATCGAAGCCCAGCTGGTCCCGGAGCATGAGCCAGGGCACCAGGTTGGCGTGGTGCTCGATCTCGGTGAGCAGCACGGCATCTCCCGGGCCCAGGTTCGACCGCCCCCAGGCGTTGGCCACCAGGTTGATGCCCTCGGTGCCGTTCTTGGTGAAGACCACCTCCCGGCTGGCTGATGCCCCGATGAAGTGGGCCACCTTGGCTCGGGCTTCCTCGAACAGGGCCGTGGCCCGCTCGGCGATGGAGTACACGCCCCGGTGCACGTTGGCGTGGGTGGTCTCGTAGTACCCCTGCATGGCGTCGAGCACCGCCTGGGGCTTCTGCGACGAGGCGGCCGAGTCCAAGAAGACCAGGCGCCGGCCGTGGACCTCCTGGTCGAGGATGGGGAAGTCCTTCTTGATCACCGAGGTCTCTAGATGCGCCATGCGTCGTAGCCCTCCGTCTCCAGGCGGCGGGCCAGCTCGGGACCGCCGCTCTGCACTATGCGCCCGTCGAGGAGCACGTGCACGTGGTCGGCAGCCAGCTCGTCGAGAATGCGTTGGTAGTGGGTGATGAGCAGCACCCCCAGATCGGGGCGGGCGGCGCGCACCTCGTTGACGCCCTTGGCCACGATCCTGAGGGCGTCGATGTCGAGGCCGGAATCGGTCTCGTCGAGGATGGCCATCTCCGGTTCGAGGATGGCCAGCTGGAGGATCTCGTTGCGCTTCTTCTCCCCACCGGAGAAGCCCTCGTTGAGGTAGCGGTCGCCGAAGGAGGGGTCCATGCCCAACTTGTCCATCCATTCCATGATGGCCAGGCGCAACTCCAGCACCGACAGGTCGATTCCCTTGCGAGCCGAGAGGGCCTGGCGGAGGAACTGGATGACAGGGACCCCGGCGATCTCCTCCGGGTGCTGGAAGGCGAGGAAGATGCCCGCCTTGCCCCGCACGTCGGTGGCCCACTCGGTGATGTCCTCGCCCTTGAACAGGACCCGCCCGGACGTCACCTCGTACTCCGCGGCGCCGAGGATGGTGTTGGCGAGCGTGGACTTGCCGGAGCCGTTGGGGCCCATCAGAGCGTGGACCTTCCCCGGCATCACGGTGAGGTCGACGCCCCTGAGTATCTCGGCGCCCTCCACCGACACGTGGAGGTCCTCGATCTCGAACAGCGGCGTGGCCATGGCTTGATTGTATTACCACTACGCCGGTAGGTGAATTGCTTCGAGCGCCGGTTTGGGGTCCTCCGAGTACGCTGCGGGGCCGGTGGGCGACCCCTGGACCTTCAACGGCGTCAGCGCGCCGCTCGGCAGCAACGTGACGCTGGTACAGGGCTCAGCCTTCTGCATCTCCGGCGTCTCCGGTGACGTGAGCCCGGGCTCGTCCCACGGGCTCTTCTTCCGCGACAGCCGGTTCCTCTCCCGCTTCGAGCTCATGGTCAACGGCCAGCAGCCGGAGGGCCTGGCCTCCAACACCACGGATCCCTTCAGCGCCGTGTTCGTGGGACGGACCAGGCCGCGACCCGGTCACTCGGACAGCGCCCTCATGCTCTTCCGCTACCGCTACATCGGCCGGGGCATGCGCGAGGACCTGGTCATCAAGAACTTCGCCGACGAGCCCTCGTACTGCTCGGTGCAGCTCACCGTCGAGGCCGACTTCGCCGACCTCTTCGACGTCAAGGAGGGCCTGCCCGCCGGCCCCGGCGACCGCTCCGTCGAGCAGGTGGGCGCAGCGCTGGTGTTCAACTTCCGCAGCGGTGGCACCCGGCGAGGGGCGAGGATCGAGTTCAGCCAGACTCCCCAGATCCACCGCGAGCAGGCGACCTTCGAGATCATCGTCCCCGCCCGCCGGGAATGGCGACTGTGCGTGCAGGTCACGCCCATCATCGACGGTGAGGACATCGTGCCTCGCTACAGATGCGGCGAGCCGGTGGCCGAGGCCACGCCCATGGAGCGGTTGGCCAAGTGGCGCCGGGACATCCCCGGCATCACCACCGATCACGAGGGCCTGCGCCGGGTGGTGGACCGCAGCGCCGAGGACCTGGGAGCGCTGCGCATCTTCGACCCCGACTACCCCGAGCGCACCGTGGTGGCCGCCGGTGCCCCCTGGTTCATGACCCTGTTCGGGCGCGACTCGTTGCTCACGTCGTGGATGGCCCTGCTCGTGGATCCCGACATGGCCCTCGGTGTGCTCCAGACCCTGGCCCGCTTCCAGGGCTCCGACGTCGATGCCCGCAACGAGGAGGAGCCCGGGCGCATCCTGCACGAGATGCGCTTCGGGGAGGCTGCGTCCCTCTCGCTCGGGGGAGGTCGGGTCTACTACGGCACGGCCGACGCCACCCCACTGTTCGTCATGCTCCTCGGGGAGCTGCGGCGCTGGGGCCTGGCCGCCGAGGTGGTGGACCAGCTCCTGCCTCACGCCGACCGGGCCATGGAATGGATCGAGGGCTTCGGGGACCGCGACGGCGACGGCTACGTGGAGTACCAGCGGGCCACCGATCGGGGTCTGGAGAACCAGGGCTGGAAGGACTCCTGGGACGGCGTGCGCTCGGCCAACGGCGTCGTGGCCAAGGCGCCCATCGCCCTCTGCGAGGTGCAGGCCTACGTCTACGGCGCCTACCTGGCTCGGGCTCACTTCGCGGCCGAGGTGGGCGACGTGGTCACCGCCGGGCGGTTCCGCACCAAGGCCAGCGAGCTCAAGAGGCGTTTCAACCAGGACTTCTGGCTGGAGGACCGCGGGTGGTTCGCCATGGGCCTCGGCGCCGACAAGGTGCCCCTCGACGCCTTGGCCTCGAACATGGGCCACTGTCTGTGGACCGGGATCGTCGACCAGGACAAGGCCGAGCACGTGGCTCGCCAGCTGGTGTCACCGGAGATGTTCAGCGGATGGGGAATCAGGACCCTGGCCACGTCCATGTCCGGCTACAACCCCATCAGCTACCACTGCGGCTCGGTGTGGCCGCACGACAACGCCATCATCGCCGCCGGGCTCATGCGTTACGGCTTCGTGGAAGAGGCCCAGCGGGTGGTGCTGGCCCTGCTCGACGCGGCCGGGAGCCAGGGCGCTCGGCTACCCGAGCTGTTCAGCGGGATCGACCGCTCTGAGTTCCCAGGCGTGGTGAGCTACCCCACCTCGTGCTCACCCCAGGCGTGGGCCGCGGCCTCGCCCCTGATGTTCCTCCGCACCCTGCTCCGCCTCGATCCCTGGGTGCCTCACGGCAAGGTGTGGGTGGCCCCCGCCATCCCGAGGGAGATCGGCCACCTCCGAGTCGAGCGCATCCCGCTCGGCGGCAGCCGCATGAGCATCGAGGTGGACGGGGAAGCCGTCAAGGTCGAGGGGCTGCCGCCCGAGCTCGAGCTGATCAGCGCGCCGCGCGACCCGCTGACCGCCGGCTGACCCCCTCCTGAGGCGTGGTCCGGCGCCGGCGGCGGCGTCGTATCCTGGTATGGCGCCAGGGCGGCAGGCCCCTGGCACTGGAGGTGCGTGAAATGAGTTTCGTGCTTCGCAAGTCGCTTCCCTCGCTGGGGGGCCTCGTGGGGTTGCTCCTGGCCGTCGGGTTCGCCTTCACCTTCGCCGTGGGCGCCCCCTTGTGGTTCCCGATGGCCTTCGCCATCGTCGTGGTGGCGATCCAGTACCTGGTGAACCCGTGGCTCATCCAGTGGTTGGTACCGGCCACCGTGATCGACCACGCCGGCGGGCGCTACCTGACGGACCACCCCGTGGGCGCCATGGTGGCCCGGCGCTGTGCCGAGGCCGGCGTGCCATTGGTGAAGCTGGGCATCGTCGACGACGGGACGCCGAACGCCTTCACCTTCGGGCGCACACCTAGAGACGCCCGTCTCTGGGTCACCCGCGGCCTGCTGGAGCGCCTCGACGAGCGGGAGCTCGACGCCGTCATCACCCATGAGGTGGGCCACGTCAAGAACTGGGACTTCGCGGTGATGACCGTGGCCGCGGTGATCCCCATGGTGCTGTACCTGATCTACGTCGTGAGCCGCCAGAGCGGCCGTAGCGAGGCCAAAGCGGTCGCCGTCGGCGCCTACCTCTCCTACCTCGTCTCCCAGTTCGTGCTTCTCTCGCTCAGCCGGGCCCGCGAATACGCCGCCGACCACTGGTCGTGCCAGTGCACCGGCGACGGCGACGCCTTGGCGTCGGCCCTCGTGAAGGTGGCCTACGGCATGGGCCAGGCCTCCACCCAGCAGCGCGAGCAGGTGGCGGCGCTGGTGGCGCAGGGCAAAGAGGGCAAGAAGGAGGCGAGCAAGCTCCAGGCCCGCCAGCGCCGGGCTCAGTCCATGCGGGCCATGGGCATCTTTGAGCCCAAGACTGCCGAGGCCATGTCGACCGCCCTCGCCGCCGGCGTGGACCCCGAGCGGGTGCTGGGCGCCATGCGCTGGGACGCGGTGAACCCCTGGGGTCGCACCCTCGAGCTGATGTCCACCCATCCGTTGGTCGTCCACCGCATCGAGGCCCTCGAGCAGAGCGGGCTGCCCGGTGCCCCCCGGCGCTGGAGCGTGCTGCGCTCCATGGCCACGGTGTCGGACTCCGATCGCTGGGCAGCGCGCGCCGGCTTCGGGCGAGAGCTGGTGGTGGCCGTAGCCCCTTGGGCCGTGCTCGTGCCGTTGGTGGGCTTGGGCGCCTTCACCGGCTCGGTGGCTTCCATCGGGGTGGCCCTCATCGCCGCCGGCGTGCTTCTCTTCGTCAAGCAGCACATGCGCTATCCCGGACTGTTCACACCCGTGGGTGAGGTCACCGAGCTCCTCGGCCGCCTCGACGCCAGTCCCGTGGCCGGCATCGGCGTTGAGGTGAGGGGGCGCATCATCGGTCGCGGCTTCCCCGGCTACGTGCTCTCTCCCGACCTCGTGGTCCAGGACGGCTCGGGCTTCGTACCCCTCCTCTACCGCCAGCCCCTTCCCCTGGTGGCGGGTCTGTTCGCCCTCTTCAGGGCCGAGCGCTACATGGGCCAGGAGGTCACCGCCCGGGGGTGGTACCGGCGCCTGCCGGGACCGGTTGTCGAGTTGCGGGAGGTGGTGGCCGCCGACGGCACCCGCTCGCGGTCCTGGGAGTGGGCGGCCCGATTCGCCGTCTCCGTCCTGCTGATCGCCGCCGGCGTGGTGGTGGCCCTCTACGGCATCGCCGGCTGACACGCCGGCTGACCTCGCCGGCTGACCTCGCCGGCCTGACCGGCCCGGTGTATGGCTGGTGTATCGTAGGTGTATGACTCGCACCAACGTCGACCTCGACGACGAAGCCTGCGGCGTGGTTATGGAGCGCTACGGCTTCGCCACCAAGCGGGACGCGGTGAACTTCGCCCTCCGTCAGGTAGCCGCAGAGCCGTTCTCCCTGGAGCAGGCCAGGGCCATGAGGGGTTCCGGATGGGAAGGTGACCTCGACGAGCTCCGCCGTGGGGGCTCGGGATCGTGATGCTCATCGACACGTCCGCGTGGGTGGAGTTCCTACGAGACACGGGCTCACCGGTGTGCACTGCCGTCGAAGCCCTCCTTGGGGCCGAGTTCGTGGTGTGCGACCCGATCAGGATGGAGGTGCAGGCCGGCGCCAGAGACGCAGACCACCTCGGCAGTCTCCGGAGGCTGCTGGCAAGGGCGCGTGTGATCCCCACCGACCCTGCCCACTACGACGAGGGCGCCGTGCTCTACCGGACGTGCCGGCTGAAGGGGGAGACACCGAGGAAGCTGCTCGACTGCCTGATCGCAGCCGTGGCTATCGGTGCTGGCGTCCCGCTTCTCCACGCCGACGCCGACTTCGAGGTCCTGGCTCGTCACACGGAGCTACAGATCGCTTGAGTGGCGGAAACGCCCCCCAGCAGCGCCGGTTGGCCGCAGCACTGCCCGGGGTGGGACCAGCCTCGAGGGCCGGATCAAGGCCCCTAATCCGACGGCGGGAGGGCGAGGAGCTCGTCCGAGGGCTCCTGAGCCAAGCCGCCCGAGCAGTTCCGCCCCTGGTCTTCTTGGGCTTGGACTTGATCCAAGGACATGTGTTGAGGTTGTGGGCATGGCCCAGCCAGCCATCGAGACAGCCATCAGCCTCAAAGGGGTCAGCAAGCGGTTCGCCAAGGTGCTGGCCCTCGGCGACGTCGACCTGGAGGTGGCGGCCGGGACGGTCTTCGGTCTGCTCGGGCCCAACGGCGCAGGCAAGACAACCGCCGTTCGGATCCTCACCACCATCATCCCGCCCGACGCCGGAAGTGCTCGGGTGCTCGGGTGGGACGTGGTCT
>JALZKD010000193.1 GCA_030859405.1 Actinomycetota bacterium
CCGGGGCCACGGCCACCGCCGCTGGCAGCTCCGCGGGGGCGGTGGTGATTGCCAACGCCCGTGACGAGGAGGCTCGGGGCAGCGTCACCGTCATCACCACCACGGCCCCGCCCCGATCGGTCCCTCTGGTGGTGGGGCCGTCATCCGTGGCCGAGGTGAGCCTGGGCAGTCTGTCCCCCGGTGTGGCTGCAGCCGCCGTGGTCGACCTCCAATCGGGGGAGGCGGCCGCCGAGCTGTCGGTCTCGGGGGCCCAGGGCGACGGAGACGTGACTCCCTGCGCCTCCTCCGGGTCGGCGCGGTGGTACTTCGCCGACGGCTCCACGGCCCGAGACGCCAGTCTGTCGCTGTCGCTGTTCAACCCCTTTCCCGAAGACGCCATCGCCGACCTGTCGTTCAGCACCGATGAGGGTCGGGCCACGCCGGCCGACCTCCAGGGCCTCGTCATCCCGGCCGGGAGCCTGGTGGTGAAGGAGATCGGCGAGCACGTGCGGCGCCGGGAGTCCATCGCCACCATGGTGACGGCGCGAACCGGCCGCCTGGTGGCGGCTCAGAGCCTCGGCCGCACGGCGCCCGGGCGCTCGGGGACCTCCGTGACCCTGGGCGCCCCCTCACTGTCGCCGCTCTGGTACTTCCCCGACGGGTTGGCGACCGCCGGTCTGGCCGAGCGCTATTCCCTGTTCAACCCCGCCTCACGCGAGGCAGAGGTGTCCCTCGAGGTGAATCTCGACGAGGGGGTGGCAGAGCCCTTCGAGATCACGGTCCCGGCCGGGGACCGGGTCACGGTCACCTTCAACGACGAGGCTCGGGTGCCCAAGGGCGTGGGCCACTCCACCACTGTTCGGTCCATCAACGGGGTCCCGGTCGCCGCCACCCGTACCGTCGAGGCGGCGCTACCCTCCCGCTCCGGGCGCGCCGACACGCTGGGCGCCCGCCGAGCGGCCAAGCGGTGGCTCTTCGCCGCCGGTGGCACCTCCTCGACCCTCGAGGAGGCGATCGTGGTGCAGAACCCGGGCACCCAGCCCGCGACGGTGTCGCTCACCGGGCTTGTGGGCGGTCAGGCGGTGCCGCTGGCGCCGTTCCAGGGAGTCACCATCGAACCCGGCCGCCGCCAGACCTTCCGGGTCGGCGACGCCCAGCGCCGAGCCCCGATGGCAATGGTGGTGAGCGCCACGTCCGATGTCGTGGCCGAGCGGGCTCTCCACACCACGGGCCGCCCGGGATTGTCCGCCGTCGTGGGCATCCCGTTGGAGTGACCCCGACAAGGAACCGCCGACCCGTGGTGACTGCCGGCCGGCCAGCCATGGGGGTGAGGAGCTTGCGGTGGAGAGGGTGATCGTCGCCGCCGTTCTCATTGCCCTCGCGGCCGCCGTGGCGTTCGTCCTGCGGCGCCAGGGCCCCGCACCGCCCACCCAGCCCCGCTGGCACGTGCCCACCCAGCTCGACCGCCGTGACTTCGAGGGTGGCGACCGGTCCTGGCTGGTAGCCGTCTTCACCTCCTCGGCGTGCGAGTCCTGCCGGCGGGCGACGGCCAAGGCCGCGGTGCTGGCCAGCGGCCAGGTGGCGTACCAGGAGGTTGCCTACCAGGATCGCAAGGACCTCCACGAGCGCTATGGCATCGACGCCGTGCCCACCATCGTGATGGCCGATGCCGAGGGCGTGGTACGGGCGTCGTTCGTGGGGGTGCCCAGCGCCACCGACCTGTGGGCAGCCCTTGCCGAGGCCAGAGACCCGGGAGTCAGCCCCGAACCGGACCTGGGCAGGTCCGAACCCACTTGACGCCGTTTGATCACTCAACCCCCTAATAAGGGGGTTGAGTGATCAAACTCCCTTGGAGGGCGACTTGGCGGGGAGGGCCTCGGGATCGGGGCGTCCGTTGGGCGGGGGCTCCGCGAACTGGGGCACGGAGTCACCGTCGCTGTAGGCGCGCACCTCTCGACCGAAGGCCTCGTCGACGATGCGCTTCACCTCGGCGCCGTCGATGGTCTCGTGCTCGAGGAGGGCCTGGGCCAAGGCATCGAGACCCTTGCGATGCTTGCTCAGCTCCTCGGTGGCCCGCTGCTCCTGTACGCGCAGGATGCGTTCGACCTCCTCATCGATGACTCGGGACGTCTCGTCGCTGTAGTCACGCGTCTGCATGAGGTCCTCGCCGAGGAAGACCGCACCCTGGCTGCCCCAGGCCATGGGGCCAACCCGGTCGCTCATGCCCCATTCCCGCACCATCTTGCGAGCCAGCTCCGTGTTGCCCACCAGGTCGTTGTTGGCTCCCGTGGACAGGTCTCCGTACACCAGCAGCTCGGCCACCCGGCCCCCCATTCGCACGGCCAGGCTGTCCTCGATGTAGTCGCGAGGGTAGATGTGGCGCTCCTCCATGGGGAGTTGCTGCGTCACACCGAGGGCCACGCCCGCGGGCAGGATGGTGACCTTGTGCACGGGATCGGCGTCGGGGAGGACGTAGGCGAGCACGGCGTGCCCACCCTCGTGATAGGCGATCCGTTCCTTCTCGTCGTCGGAGAGGGCCAGTGTCTCCCGACGTTGACCCATGATCACCCGGTCCCTCGCGGCCTCGAAGTCCTCCATGTGCACAGCGTCCGCGTTGCGTCGCACGGCATGGAGGGCGGCCTCGTTGACGAGGTTGGACAGGTCGGCACCGCTCATCCCTGGAGTTCCCCGGGCCACCAACCCGAGGTCCACGTCGTCGGCGATGCGCTTGTCCTTGCAGTGCACCTCGAGGATCGGGAGGCGCTCCTCGAGGTC
>JALZKD010000194.1 GCA_030859405.1 Actinomycetota bacterium
CGTACCTGCTGATCTCGTTCTGGTTCCAGCGGGAGGTGGCCGCCACGGCCGGCAAGAAGGCGTTCGTCGTCAACCGGATCGGTGACTTCGGCTTCATGGTGGCCATGTTCCTGCTCTTCACCACCTTCGGCACGCTGGTCTACGAGGAGGTGTTCGAAGGGGTCAAGGAGGCTCCCCACGGCACACTCACCGCCGTGGGCCTACTGCTGTTCCTGGGAGCCTGTGGGAAGTCGGCTCAGCTGCCGCTGTTCACGTGGCTCCCGGACGCCATGGAAGGCCCCTCGCCCGTATCGGCCCTCATCCACGCCGCCACCATGGTGACGGCCGGCGTCTACCTCATGGCCCGGGTGAGCCCTCTCCTCGTCGAGGCCGAGACGGCCCTCACGGTGGTGGCCGTGGTGGGGGCGGTGACGGCACTGGTGGCGGCGATCATCGCCTGCGCTCAGGACGACATCAAGCGGGTCCTGGCCTACTCCACGATCTCGCAGCTGGGCTACATGTTCCTGGCCGTGGGCTCGGGCGCCTACGTGGCCGCCATCTTCCACATGGTCGTCCACGCCTTCTTCAAAGCTCTGCTGTTCCTCGGGGCCGGGTCGGTCATGCACGGCATGCACGACCAGACGAACATGAAGGTCATGGGCGCCCTCCGCCGGTGGATGCCCGTGACTTCGGCCACCTTCATCGTGGGTTGGCTGGCCATCGCCGGCGTGCCCCCGTTCTCCGGTTTCTGGTCCAAGGACGACGTCCTCCTGGCCGCCTTCGACAAGAGCCCGGCGCTTTGGGCCGTGGGCCTGGTGACGGCCTTGCTCACCGCGTACTACATGAGTCGCCAGGTGTTCCTGGTCTTCTACGGCCAGGAGCGGTGGCGGGAGTCCGGTTCGTCGGCCGTCGCCGGCGACGAGGAGCACCATGAGGAGCCTCACGAGTCGCCCCGGCTGATGACGGTGCCCATGGTGGTGCTGGCGGCCCTGGCTGGTGTGGGCGGGCTCCTCAACCTGCCCTTCGACAAGCTCAAGTTCCTCGAGCACTGGTTGGAGCCGGTGTTCGAAGAGTCGGCCCACAAGTTGAAGCCGAGCGTCGAGGACCTCCGCCTGGTCCTGGCTGGCCTCGCGGTCACCGCCGGGGTCATGGGCATCGCCATCGCCTACGCCACATTCGTGCGAGCCCGGCGCACGGCGGCTTTCGAGCCCGCCTTCCTGAAGCGGGGAAGCGGTGGCTTCGACGACCTGTACTCCTTCCTAGTGGAGAAGCCGAGCCGGGCGCTGGCCTCCTTCACCACCTTCGTGTTCGACGCCCGCATCGTGGACGGACTGGTCAACGGGGTGGGCTCCGTCGTCCGTCTGGGCGGCTCCCACCTACGAAAGGTCCAGACCGGCTACGTCCGCAACTACGCCCTCGGTGTGACCTTCGGCGCCGCCCTGCTCCTCGGTTACGCCTTGTTGCGCATGGGGGCTTGACAGAGCACATGGACGGGCTCTCGATCCTCACCGTCATCGTCTTGGTGCCCGTGGTGGGGGCGGCCGTCGTGGCCATGCTCCCTCGCCAGCGGGAGGACCTGATCAAGGCCGTCGGGCTGCTGTCGGCGGTGCTCGTGGGCGTCCTGGCCATCAGCGTGGCCTTCGCCTTCGACGCCAGGAACCCGGACTATCAGTTCGTCTCCGAGCAGAGCTGGATCGAGGAGTTCGGCGTCTCGTGGCTCCTCGGCGTGGACGGGATCTCCTTGTTCCTGGTGGTGCTGACCGGCATCCTCTTCCCCATCGCCCTGGCCGGTATCGACGTCTCCCGCGACCTGAAGTCGTACACGGCGTGGATGCTGATCCTGGAAGCTGGATGCCTGGGCTCGTTCCTCGCTCTGGACCTCCTGGTGTTCTTCCTGTTCTTCGAGCTCACCCTCCTGCCCATGTACTTCATCATCGGCGGTTGGGGATACGAGAACCGGGTCTACGCCTCCCTCAAGTTCTTCCTCTTCACCCTCTTCGGCTCCGCCTTCCTGCTGGTGGGCCTGCTGGTGCTGGTGTTCCTCTCGGCCAGGGGCCAGGACCCGCTCACCTTCGACATCCGGGAGCTGGCCGAGCGGGGGGCGCTGGCCGGAAACACCGCTCGGTGGGTCTTCCTCGCCTTCATCATGGGCTTCGCCGTGAAGGTGCCGCTCTTCCCCCTGCACACCTGGCTGCCCGACGCCCACACCCAGGCGCCCACGGCGGGCTCGGTGATCCTTGCCGGCGTCCTCCTGAAGCTCGGGACCTACGGCATCGTGCGCTTCGGCCTCTTCCTCTTCCCCAAGGCGGCCGTGGACCTGGCCCCGGTCCTTCTCACCCTGGCCGTGGTCGGAGTCATCTACGGGGCGGTTGTGGCCACCATGCAACGGGACCTGAAGCGCCTGGTGGCGTACTCCTCGGTCGCCCACCTGGGCTTCATCGTCCTCGGCACCTTCGCCTTCACCGCTCCGGGCCTGTCAGGCGGGGTGCTCCAGATGGTGAACCACGGCCTGTCCACCGGTGCCCTCTTCCTCCTGGTCGGCATGATCTACGAGCGCCGTCACACCAGGGAGATCGCCGAGCTGCACGGGCTCCAGCGCTCCATGCCGGTGATGGCCGTTGTGTTCACGGTGGTGATGTTCTCCTCCATCGGCCTGCCGGGGCTCAACGGCTTCGTGGGTGAGTTCCTCATCCTCATCGGCAGCTTCGTGACCCGCCGGTGGTGGGCCGTCACGGC
>JALZKD010000082.1 GCA_030859405.1 Actinomycetota bacterium
GAGCGGCATGGGCGCCGGTCCCCGCTCTGGCCGCGGTGGTGGCCATCGACGTCCACGACCAGGCCCACCAGGAGGAACGAGCGCCGTCGTGGAACGGCTGGCACGTGGCCGCCGAGCGGGCCCGGCGGGACGGGGTTCCCTGCGTGGCTCTTTCTCCTTGCCCCAGCCTGGAGACCCTGGAGTGGGGCCGCCTGCTCACGCCGTCGCGGGCGCGGGAGCGAGCCGGGTGGCCGGTCATCGACGTCGTGGACCGGCGCCACGACGATCCCCGCGCCGGCCTGTACTCGGGACGTCTGGTGAGGCTCGTCCGCAGCGGCCGGCGAGTGGCCTGCATCCTCAACCGCAAGGGGCGGGCCCGGCTCCTGGCCTGCGCCGCCTGCGGGGAGCTGGCTCGCTGTGAGCGCTGCGGCGCCGCCGCCGAGCAGGTCCCCGAGGGGCTGCGCTGCCGGGCGTGCGGTTTGGTGCGGCCGCCGGTGTGCGCCGCATGCGGGTCCCAGCGACCGAAGATCCTGCGACCGGGCGTCTCCCGGGTCGTCGAGGAGCTCGAGGCCCTGGTCGGCGCCGGGGTGGGGGAGATCACCAGCCAGACCACCGCCATTCCTGACACCCGGGTAGTCGTGGGCACGGAGGCGGCGCTGCATCGGCTGGAGGAGGTGGACGCGGTGGCGTTCCTGGACTTCGACCAGGAGCTGCTCGTCCCCCGCTTCGGTGCCGGCGAGAACGCCCTGGCCCTCCTGGCCCGGGCGGCACGGGCGGCAGGAGGTCGCCGGGGAACGATCCTCGTCCAGACACGTGTCCCGGACCATGAGGTGCTGGACGCCGCCGTGCACGCCGACCCGGGCCGCCTCACCGCCGTTGAGCGGGGCCGCCGGGAGGCCCTGCGCCTTCCGCCCTTCACGGCCCTGGCCGAGGTGTCAGGGCCGGACGCGGCGACCATGGTGGCCTCCCTGCCCCAGCCGGTGGAGCGACTGGGCCCGGACGGGGACCGCTGGCTGGTGCGCGCTCCTGACCACACCGCTCTCTGCGACGCCCTGGCCTCGGTGGCCCGCCCCCGGGGGCGCGTGCGCGTGGTGGTCGACCCGCCCCGAGCCTGAGCGGCGGCGCCCTCAGTCCCCGATCCGGTGCTCCGGGCCGAGGACTGCGCCGGCGATCCCACCCACCAACGGCCAGAGACAGCCCCGGTTGGGCGGTTCGGTAGCCTGACTCCGAATGGCCCTCCACCCCATCCGCACCTACGGCGACCCCGTTCTGAAGGTGCGCTGCGCCGAGGTAACCGAGGTCGACGCCAGCCTCATCACCCTCGTCGACGACATGATCGAGACCATGTACCACGCTCCCGGTGTGGGCTTGGCCGCCAACCAGGTGGGCGTGCAGAAGCGCCTGTTCGTGTACGACGTGGGCGACGGCCCGCAGGCGGTGATCAACCCCGTGTTGAGCAGCCACGACGGCGAATGGACCTATGAAGAGGGGTGCCTGTCGGTCCCGGAGCTGTACTGGCCCATCGCTCGCCCGAAGCAGGTCCACCTGAGGGGAGTGGACCTCGACGGCAAGGAGTTGTCCCTCGACGGCGACGAGCTGCTGGCCCGCGTCTTCCTGCACGAGGTCGACCACCTGGACGGCACCTTGCTCATCGAGCGTCTCGACCCGGGGCACAGGAAGGACGCTCTGCGCACCCTTCGTGGCCGGAGCCTCGATCTCGAGGCTCACTGAGGGGAGACCTGGCGCCACTGCGGCTCGCGTTCCTCGGCACCCCGGAGGCGTCGGTACCTCCCTTGCAGGCCCTGGTGGCCGAAGGCCACGACGTGGCCGTGGTGGTAAGCCAGCCCGACCGCCGCCGTGGACGCGGGGGGGCGCTCGTCCCGAGCCCGGTCAAAGCCGCGGCCATGGCCGCGGGCATCGGGGTGACCGAGCGGGTGGATGACGTGATGGAGGCCGGAGTCGACCTCGGTGTCGTGGTGGCCTTCGGACGCCTCGTCAAGCCCCACGTCCTGGAGCAAGTTCCCATGGTGAACCTCCACTTCTCCCTGCTGCCGAGATGGCGGGGAGCCGCGCCCGTCGAGAGAGCCATCCTGGCCGGCGACACCGAGACCGGCGTGTGCCTGATGGCCCTCGAGGCCGGGCTCGACACCGGACCGGTCCACCGCTGCCAGCGAGTGGCCATCGGGGACGAGGAGACCGCTGACGAGCTGCGGGCCAGGCTCGTGGATTGCGGTACCCAGATGTTGGTGGACGAGCTGGGCCGAGGCCTGGGACAGCCCCTGCCCCAGGTGGGTGAGCCCACCTACGCGGCCAAGCTCGAGCCCGAGGAGCTGCGCCTGGACTGGACGCGTCCCGCCACCGAGCTGCACCGGGTGGTGCGCCTGGGCCGAGCCTGGACGACCTTCCGGCGCCGGCGGTTGGGGGTCCGCAAGGTGGCTGTGACCGAGTCTGGACCGGCGCCCGGGCTGCTGCAGGGGGTGGTCGTCGGCACCGGCGACGGGAGGGGCCTGGCGCTGGTGGAGGTCCAGGCCGAGGGAAGGGCGCCCATGACCGCCGCCGACTGGCTCCGCGGCGCCCGCCCCGATGCCGGCGAGCGGCTGGGGCAATGACCGGCCACCGCCATGGCACCACAATTGGCCGGGTGGAGAGCGACGAGACGGTCATGCGGCGGGCCATGGCGCTGGCCGCCACCGTCAGGGCCACGGCGTCACCGAACCCGTGGGTCGGGTGCGTGGTGGTGACCGGCGACGGAGCGGTGTTCGATGGAGCCAGCGCCCCGCCGGGAGGACCTCATGCCGAAGCCGTAGCCCTGGCCACCGCCGGCGGGCGGGCGCGGGGCGCCACCCTGTACGCCACCCTGGAGCCGTGCTCGCACCACGGGCGCACCCCGCCGTGCGCCGACGCCGTGGTGGCCGCCGGGGTGTCCCGCGCGGTGGTGGCCCTGGAGGACCCCGATGCCCGCGTGCGGGGGCGGGGCCTGGCGCGCTTGCGGGAGGCGGGGGTGGCCGTCGAGGTGGGGTTGTGCGCCGACGAGGTCCGGGCTCAGCTAGCCCCCTACCTGAAGCACCGATCGACCGGCCGCCCGTGGGTGGTGCTCAAGCTGGCCGCCACCATGGACGGGCGTACCGCGGCCCCCGACGGCACCAGCCGATGGCTTACCGGCGAGCAGGCCCGTACCGACGCCCATCGGCTCCGGGCCCAGAGTGACGCGGTGATGGTGGGGGCGGGAACCGTGCGGGCCGACGACCCTGCTCTGACCGTGCGCCACGTGCCGGGCCCTGACCCGCTGCGAGTGGTGCTGGGCCAGGTGCCCGAGGGAGCGCGGGCCCGCCCCGCCCTCGAGATGTCGGGCGATCTGGGGAGCGCCCTCGACGAGCTGGGCCGGCGGGGGGTCGTCCAACTTCTGGTCGAGGGGGGCGCGTCGGTGGCCCACGCCTTCCATCTCTCGGGTCTGGTGGACCGCTATGTGCTCTACCTGGCCCCCGCCTTGTTCGGCGGCGAGGACGCACGGGGTCTGTTCGCGGGAGCGGGCGCGTGCACCCTGGCCGACGTGTGGCGGGGCCGCATAGTCGACGTGGCCCGGCTCGGGCCCGATCTGCGGGTGGAGCTGGCCCCGGTGGCGCCGGCACCGGCGGAAGGCGGCTAGCGGCGTGTTCACCGGGTTGGTCGAGGAGATGGGCCGCGTCCGGGCCCGAGGTGAAGGTGGGCGGTTCGAGGTGGAGGCCGGCGCCGTCCTTGGCGACCTGGCGGTCGGCGACTCGGTGGCCCACAACGGCTGCTGCCTCACGGTGGTGGAGGTGGCACCCACCTGGTACGCGGTGGAGGCAGTGCCCGAGACCCTGGCCCGCACCAACCTGGACGATCTGGGGGCCGGTGACCTGGTGAACCTCGAGCGTCCTGTGCGGCTGGCGGACCGTCTGGCTGGTCACCTGGTGCAGGGCCACGTCGACGCGGTGGGACAGGTGGTCACGCCTGCTCCGGACCTGCGGGTACGCATGCCGGCGGACCTGGCTCGCTACGTGGTCGAGAAGGGCTCCATCGCCGTGGACGGGTGCAGCCTCACCGTCGTGCAGGTGGAGGACGACGAGTTCACGGTGGCGGTCATCCCCCACACCGCCGAGGTCACGACCTTGGGCCTGCGGCAGTCGGGCCAGCGGGTGAACCTCGAAGTGGACATCGTGGCCAAGTACGTGCAAAGGCTCCTGAGCCAGGGCGGCCCCACGTAGCATTCAGGAGTGCCGTTCGCCGAGATCGAGAAGGCCATCGCCGCCATCGCCCAGGGCGAGATGGTGATCGTGGTCGACGACGAGGATCGCGAGAACGAGGGCGACCTGATAATGGCCGCCGAGTACGCCTCACCAGAGAAGCTCGGCTTCCTGGTCAAGCACAGCTCAGGGGTCATCTGCGTGCCCCTCCCCGGTCAGCGTCTCGACGAGCTGGGCCTGCCCCTGATGGTCCTCGACAACACCGAGTCCCAGCGGACCGCCTTCACCATCAGCGTCGATTACCGACACGGCACCAGCACCGGGATCTCGGCCGCGGACCGCGCCGCCACCATCCAGGCCCTGATCGATCCCGCCACCCGCCCGGAGGACCTGGCCAAGCCCGGCCACATGTTCCCGCTTCGCTACCGGGAGGGCGGGGTGCTCAAGCGCGCCGGCCACACCGAAGCCGCCGTCGACCTGGCCCGGGCCGCCGGCCTCTACCCGGCCGGCGTTCTGTGCGAGGTGGTGAGGGACGACGGGGAGATGGCCCGCCTTCCCGAGCTCGAGACCTTCGCCGAGGAGCACGGCCTGGCGATCATCTCCATCGCCGACCTGATCCGCCACCGGCGCCAGAAGGACAAGCTCGTGCGTCGGGTGGCCGAAGCTCGCATCCCCACCGAGTACGGCGACTTCACGCTCTACGCCTACGAATCGGTGCTCAATCGGGACATGCACCTGGCGTTGGTGAAGGGAGCCGTGCAGGGTGAGGACAACGTATTGGTGCGAGTCCACAGCGAGTGCCTCACGGGCGACGTGTTCGGCTCCCTGCGCTGTGACTGCGGGTGGCAGAAGGACGCGGCCATGAAGCGGGTGGCCGACGAGGGGCTCGGTGTGGTCGTGTACCTGACTGGTCACGAGGGCAGGGGGATCGGTCTGGCCCACAAGTTGCGCGCCTACTCGCTGCAGGAGCGCGGACGCGACACCGTGGATGCCAACCTGGACCTGGGCCTGCCGGTGGACAGCCGCGAGTACGGCATCGGCGCCCAGATCCTGGTCGACCTGGGCATCACCACCATGCGCTACATGACCAACAATCCGGCCAAGTACGGTGGTCTGGAGGGCTTCGGCCTCGAGATGGTGGAGAGGGTCCCGCTGATGCCGGTGCCCAATCCGGAGAACATCGCCTACCTGCGTACCAAGCGGGAACGGATGGGACACGTGCTGGAAGGCCTCGATGACGACCTCTGATCGGCGGAAGACGAGTGACTACAGCGGCGGCCTCCGAGGCGACGGCTTGCGGCTGGCCATAGTGTGCAGCCGCTTCAACGACCTGGTCACCGAGCGGCTCCTGGCCGGTGCCGTCGACGGGCTTGTCCGCCACGGCGTGGACGAGGCCTCCATCACCGTGACGTGGGTACCGGGAGCGTTCGAGGTACCGCTGGCCGCGGCCCGGTTGGCCGGGTCGGGTGAGGTGGACGCCGTCATCTGCGTGGGCGCCGTGATCCGAGGCGCGACCGGCCACTACGAGCACGTGGCCGGCCAGTGCGCCGCCGGCATCCAGCGGGCTCAGCTGGACAGCGGCGTGCCTGTGATCTTCGGAGTGCTCACCACCGAGACCACCGAGCAGGCCCTGGACCGGGCGGGGGGCAAGGCGGGGAACAAGGGGTTCGACGCCGCCACTGCGGCCATCGAGATGGCGGACCTGATGCGCCAGCTGCCCAAGCCGACCGAGGGTTGACGTGCTGCGCCTGGTCCTACCCAAGGGGTCCCTCGAACGCGCCACCCTGGAGTTGTTCGAGGCCGCCGACCTGCCTGTGCTCCGCTCGTCGGAGGTCGACTACCAGGCCACCGTTGCCGATCCCCGCATCGCCGAGGTACGCATCCTCCGCCCTCAGGAGATACCCCGCTACGTGGCCCGGGGGTTGTTCGATCTGGGCATCACCGGCCGGGACTGGATCGAGGAGACGGCCAGCGACGTGTTGTCGCTCGGAGAGCTCCACTACTCCAAGGCCACGGCCAGGCCCGTCAACGTCGTGCTGGCCGTTTCCGAGGACTCACCGGTGCAGGCGGTGGACGATCTTCCCCGAGGTGTCCGAGTGCAGACCGAGTACCCCGAGCTCACCCGGCGCTACCTGGAGAAGAACGGGGTGGACGCCGAGATCACCCTCTCCTACGGCGCCACAGAGGCCAAGGTGCCCGACATCGCCGACGCCGTGGTGGAGATCACCGAGACGGGAAGGGCTCTTCGGGCCGCGGGGCTTCGCATCGTCGACACCATCCTCGTCTCCTATACGGAGCTGATCGCCAACCCCCTGGCCTGCGAGGACCCGGCCAAGCGTCACGCCATGGGCCAGGTGCTCACCCTGCTCCAGGGGACACTCGAGGCGCGCGGCAAGGTTCTGGTGAAGCTCAACGTGAGCCAGGCCGACCTGTCTGGTGTCATCGAGCTCCTTCCCGCCCTGCGGTCACCGACGGTCTCCAAGCTCTTCGGGGACGACGGCTATGCAGTGGAGACGGTGGTGCCCAAGGCGCAGATCAACATCTTGATCCCGGCCCTCGAGGACCACGGCGCCACCGACATCATCGAGCTGCCCATCTCCAAGATCGTTCACTAGTGGTGCCCGGCCGGAGCATGGAGCGAGGCATCGTCGTCGACTTCGACGACCGCAAGGGCTTCGGGTGGGTGCAGTGCGGCGACGGCAGCCGGCTCTTCTTCCATTGCACCGCCGTCGCCGACGCCAGCCGGAGCGTTCCGGTGGGAGCCGAGGTCGCGTTCGAGGTCGTGGCCGGGCACGGGGGGAGTTGGGAGGCGGCCTCGCTGGTGACGCTGGCCTAGCTCAGACGGGGCTCTCCCCTGCAGCCCCGGGGTCGGAGACCGCATCGGCGTCTCCGGCTGTTCCCTGTGCCCCCTGGATCTGCACGTAGGCCAGGCGGAGGCTGGCCAGGCCCTCCTGCAGCTGGGCCTCCTCGTCACCAAGTCGACCGGTCATGGCCTCCAGCAGGGCGGCGAGGGCGTCTATGGCGAGGCGGGCCCGATCGAGACGGGGAGGCTGCAGGGAGAGGTGCAGGGCCGCCAGCTCGAACAAACCGAAGCAGTGGTTGGCCACCACCAGCTCGACAGGAGTGTCGGCCAGCTGCTGGCGCAGCTCCACCATCCTGGCCTCGAGCTCTTCCTCCGTGGCCGGCTCCTGACCCGCCGTCCCAGGCGAGCGTGCTGGTTGGGCCCCCTGGCCCGGCCCCCTGGGGTCGCCCACCGGCTGCTCTCCACCTGGTGTCCAGATCGTGCTCACGCTGGTACCCTAGCCAGCAGGACGGACGGAAGCGGGGGCCGGCGGGCTTCCCAGCCGGACACTGGTGCGAGCTTGGCGAGCTCCGGTGTACGGATCGAATGGCCGCACTGCGGGCAGTTGCTTCCAGGGCCGGCTTTACTTGAGAGAGTGGGCCCCGGGGTAACAAGGCCCAAGAGCCACAGACTTCGAGCAGGAGGAGCATCGCATCGCCGCAAACAATGACAGCGAGCCCAGGATCAACGACCGGATCCGGGCCCGTGAGGTCCGCCTCGTGGACGCCGACGGGGCCCAGCTCGGGATCAAGTCGGTGCCCGAGGCCATGCAGATCGCCCGCCAAGCCGACCTGGACCTGGTCGAGGTGGCCCCGATGGCCTCCCCACCGGTTTGTCGGATCATGGACTACGGCAAGTTCAAGTTCGATGCCGCGCAGCGGGCAAAGGAGTCTCGGCGGAAGAGCACCAACGTCAGCATCAAGGAGATGAAGTACCGGCCCAAGATCGGGCCCGGTGACTTCGACACCAAGACCCGCCAGGTCGAGAAGTTCCTCGGCC
>JALZKD010000195.1 GCA_030859405.1 Actinomycetota bacterium
ACCCACGGGCGGGTCACCGAGGAGAACTGCCACCCTCACGACGACAACTCGGGCCGGGTGCACGTGGTGATGAACGGCATCGTGGAGAACTGGACCGACCTCAAGCAGCGCCTCCAGGCCCGCGGCGCCACCTTCAGCTCGCAGACCGACACCGAGGTGGTGGCGCACCTGATCGCCTCCTTCTATGACGGCGACCTCGTCGAGGCGGTGCGCCTGGCCTACAACGAGCTGAGCGGCCACTATGCGTTCGTGGCCATGCACGCCGACGAGCCGGAGACGCTGGTCGGCGCCCGTCACGAATGCCCGCTGGTCACGGGTGTGGGCGACGGCGAGAGCTTCATTGCCTCCGCCATCCCTGCATTCCTGGGCGATACGCGCCGGATCCAGCTGGTCGAGGACGGGGAGATCGTGGCTGTCACGCCCGAGGGCGCCCGCTTTCTCGACTCGTCGGGGGCCGCGGTGGAGCGCGAGGTGCAGGAGGTCGATTGGGACGTGGAGACCGCCGAGAAGGGCGGCTACGACACCTTCATGCTCAAAGAGATCCACGAGCAGGCCGACGCCGTGGCCGAGACGGTGGCCGATCGACTGGCCCACGGCACGGTCGAGCTGGGCGACATAGGGATCGCAGACGATCACCTCTCAGGGCTGCGCCGCGTGGTGATAGTGGCCTGCGGCACCAGCTACCACGCGGGGCTCATAGGTCGCTACGCGATCGAGTCATGGTCCCGGATTCCGGTCGAGATGGACGTGGCCTCGGAGTTCCGCTACCGCGACCCGGTGATCGACGAGCGCGACCTGGTGATCGGCATCACCCAGTCCGGCGAGACCGCCGACACCTTGGCGGCGATGCGCCTCGCCCGCAAGAAGGGCGCGAAGGTTCTCGCCATCACCAACATCATGGGCAGCCAGGCCACCCGGGACTCCGATGGAGTGCTGTTCACCCGTGCCGGGCTGGAGATCGGCGTGGCCGCCACGAAGACGTTCGTTGCCCAGGTGGCCGCCATGTACCTCCTCGCCCTCAAGCTGGCCGCCGCGCGGGACACGCTGGAACCGGAGCACTTCGAGCGGCTCGTATCCGAGCTGCGGGGCCTGTCGCACAAGGTCGGCGAGCTGGTGGAGTCGGTCGACTCCCCGGTGCGCGCCATGGCCAAGCACTGGCGTGAAGCGGGGTTCTTTCTCTACCTGGGGCGTCACGCCGGCCTTGCCGTGGCGCTCGAGGGAGCGCTCAAGCTCAAGGAGATCGCCTACGTGCCCACCGACGCCTACGCGGCGGGAGAGATGAAGCACGGCCCGATCGCCCTCCTCGATGAACGCACGCCCGTGGTGTGCGTGGCCACGGACTCGCCCGTGCTCGACAAGGTGCTGTCCAACATCTCGGAGACCCGCGCCCGCGGTGCACACGTGTTGGCGGTGGCCACCGAGGGCAATACCGAGGTGGCCGAGCACGCCGAGAAGGTGGTCTACGTACCGAGCACCGACTGGATGTTCCAGCCCCTGCTGGCGGTGATCCCCCTGCAGCTGCTGGCGTACTACATCGCCACCGAGAAGGGGCTCAACGTGGACCAGCCGCGCAACCTCGCGAAGACGGTGACCGTTGAGTAGCCAGGGGCCGACTGGAGTGGGGCTCGACCTGTTGGAGATCGACCGCTTCGAGCGAGTGCTGGAGCGCCGGCCGCGGCTCCGCTCGCGGCTGTTCACGAAGTCCGAGCTGGCCTACGCGGATGCCCGGGCTCGGCCCGGTCAGCATCTGGCCGCCCGGTTCTGCGCCAAGGAGGCTGTCGCCAAGGCGCTCGGGCTCTCGAGTTGGGCGTTCGCCGATGTCGAGGTCGTCTCCTCCACCGCGGCTCCCGAGATATGCCTTCGCGGGTCGGCGGCCGAGCGGGCGAGCGCGCTGGGGGTCCGGTGCGTGGTCTCACTGACCCACACCCGCTCCACGGCCGCGGCCGTGGCCACCGTCGTGCCCCTGTAGTGCTTGCCGGCTGGCTCGACCCGCTCTACGAGGCGGAGGAGATGCAGGCGGTCGACGGCTGGGCCATCGACGAGCAAGGAGTGCCCTCGCTCGACCTGATGGAGAGGGCGGGTACGGGCCTGGCGCGGGCCGTGGTGAAGGCGGCTCGGCCGGGGCCGGTCCGGATCGTGGTAGGCAAGGGCAACAACGGCGGCGACGGCCTGGTCGTGGCCCGGCTCCTGCGTGAGGAGGGCCGGGCGGTCGACGTGATCGCTCCTGCACCGCTGGACGGCCTGACCGGCGACGCCGCGGCCAATCTGGAGCGGCTTCCCGGAGCGCCGCCCGGGCCCTTCGAGCCGGGGTGCCTGGACGGATCGGGCGTCGTGGTCGACGCACTGCTGGGCACGGGCTTCTCGGGCGAGCCCCGCGAGCCGCTCGCCGGCGCGATCGCCGCGATCAACGGCCAAGACGCTCCTGTCGTGGCCTGCGACGTGCCCTCGGGCGTGGACGCCTCGACCGGCGAGGTGGCCGGTGAGGCCGTGCGCGCCATCCTCACGGCCACCTTCCACGCTCCCAAGGCCGGCCTGTACGTGGCGCCCGGCGCCTTTCACGTGGGGGAGGTGGAGACGGTCGAGATCGGCATCCCTCGCGGAGCCCCGGAACCGTCGCGGGTGGGGCTGATCTCAGTGCGGGTGCTCGCGGGCTATCCGCGGCGCGGCAGCGACGGATCGAAGTTCGCTTCGGGCGTGGTGGTGG
>JALZKD010000196.1 GCA_030859405.1 Actinomycetota bacterium
GGGGCCCTCCCCTCCGACGCGGCCATGCTGGGCCTGGCCCCGGAGCGCCAGCGGGCCATGATGGAAGAGGCCCTCGAAGCCGTCGTCCTGCTGCTCACCAGCGACGAACCCGTCACCCGCCACGCCGACTGGTTCACCTTGCGCGACGCCCGCCTTCAGCTACGCCCGTATCAACGTCCCTGCTTCGAGCTGGCCGTGGCGGCGTTGATCTCCCCCTCCGGCGCCCGCGCCGCAGGCAGGTTCGGCGCCGGCCTTCTGTCCATCGGCGCCACGCAGTCAGGGGGCTTCGACGTGCTGGCCAACCACTGGCGCATCGCCGAGGATCGAGCCGCCGCCCACGCCACCTCCATGGACCGGCGGCGCTGGCGGCTGGTGGCGCCGATGCACCTGGCCGAGACCGATGAGGAGGCCCGGCGGGAGGTGGCGTTCGGGCTACCCGCCTGGGTGGACTACTTCCGCAATGTGGCCGCCCTGAGGCTGGCGCCGGAGACCGACGACTCAGCCGAGCTGGTCGACACCCTCAACGCAAGTGGCTTCGCCGTGATCGGTACCCCCGACGCGGCCGTGGCCCAGATCCGGCGCCTGCTCGACCAGTCAGGCGGCTTCGGAACCTTGGTGCTCATGGCGCACGAGTGGGCCCAACCGGACGCGACGCTGCGGTCCTACGAGCTGTTTGCCCGCTCTGTGATGCCGGTGTTCCAGGGATCGGCCGAGCGGGCGGCGCGATCGCGGGACTGGGCCGCCGCCAACCGGGACCGGTTCTCCGCTGCAGCCATGGGAGCGGTGGCCAAGGCCGTCCAGGACCACTACGCCGACCCCGATTCCTGATCAACGCTGGCTTGGGGACGGGCGTCCCAGGTGGGCACCAGCTGGCGGGCGGCCCGGGCCTCGTCCACCCGCCCCACGGGCGTGGTGCGGGGGGCGAGCTTCGAGTTCTCGGGGGCGGCGGCGATGCGCTCCAAAGCCTGGGCCAGGGCCTCCAGGGTCTGAGGGCTCTCGGTCTCGGTGGGCTCGATCATGAGGGCCTCGTCGACGATGAGGGGGAAGTACACCGTGGGAGCGTGAAAGCCCTCCTCGAGCAGGCGCTTGGCCACGTCGGGGGCCCGCAGGCCGGAGGCCTTCTTGAGGGAGGTGGTGGACACCACCAGCTCGTGCATGTTGGGTCGGTCGAAGGGGACGTCGAAACTGGCCCGGAGGCGGTGGCGCAGCCAGTTGGCGTTCAGCACGGCCACCTCGGCCACCCGGCGCAGGCCGTCGCCGCCGTTGGCCAGGATGTAGGAGTAGGCCCGCGCCAAGGCCAGGGCGTTGCCGTGCCAGGAGTGCACCCGCCCGATGGAGCGCGCCGGCATCCGCCAGCGGTAGTCGCCGCCTTCGGAGCGCACCGGGAGGGGGCCGGGGAGGTAGGGGGCCAGGCGCTCGGACACCGCCACCGGCCCCGCTCCGGGTCCCCCGCCCCCGTGGGGCACGGCGAACGTCTTGTGCAGGTTCATGTGCACGATGTCGAAGCCCATGTCGCCGGGTCGGGTGACGCCGAGGATGGCGTTCAGGTTTGCGCCGTCGTAATAGAGGAGTCCCCCCACCTGGTGCACGGCGGCGGCCATCTCGGCGATGTCCTCCTCGAACAGACCGAGCGTGTTGGGGTTGGTGAGCATGATGCCGGCCACGTCCTCGTCGAGGCGCTCCCGCAGCGCGGCCAGGTCCACGCACCCACGTTCGTCGGAGGGCACCGTCACCGTCTGGTAGCCGCCGAGGGTCACCGATGCCGGGTTGGTGCCATGTGCGGAGTCGGGAATGATGACCTTGGTCCTGTGCTCTCCCTGGTCGGCGTGCCACGCCCTCATGAGCAACAGCCCGGTGAGCTCACCGGCGGCCCCCGCTGGCGGCTGGAGGGTGGCGTCGTGCATGCCGGTGATCCGGCACAGCCGCTGGCACAGGTCGGCCAGGAGCTCCAACCACCCCTGGGCCAGGGCCGCCGGCGTGGCTGGGTGGGCCCCCGTGAGTCCCGGCAGGGACGCGGCGTCGTCGCACAGCTTGGGGTTGTACTTCATGGTGCAGGACCCGAGCGGGTAGGCGCCGAGGTCCACCGAGTACTGGCGGTGGGTGAGCCTGGTGAAGTGGGCCACCACGTCGCGCTCGGAGACCTCGGCAATGGGCGCCGGCTCGGGACGCAGGTGCTCGCCAGGCACGAGCTGCGACGCGTCCCACTCCGGCACGTCGGTGGTGCGAAAGGACCACGCCCGCCGCCCCGGTGACGACAGCTCGAAGAGGCTGGGCTCCTCGTCGCGGCCCATGATGGGGGCGCTGCTGGCCCTGCCTCCGGCGGCCGCGGTCATCGGATCACCTTCTCCAGGGCGGCGGCATAGGCGTCGATCTGGTCGCGGGTTCGCCGCTCGGTGACCGATACCAGGAGGCCCCCCTCGTACTCCTCACCCACCGAAGCGCCGTCGAGGGGGATGCCGGCCAGGAAGCCCTCTTCGGCCATGCGCTCGACCGCCAGCTCGGCTGCAACGGGGAGGCGCACGGCGAACTCTCGCAGGACCGGCGCCGGCGCCGCCGGCTCCACGCCTGCAATGCCCAGAAGCGCCTCCCTGGCGTAGCGGGTGCCCCGGGCGCAGCGCAGGGCCAGCTCCCGCAGGCCGGTGGTGCCCAACCAGGCCAGCTGCACGGCGCAGCACACGGC
>JALZKD010000197.1 GCA_030859405.1 Actinomycetota bacterium
CGAGGGCAATCCACGCAGCTGTCACTCCTCACCTCGAGGAGCTTCGGGAGACACGGGCGACTGGTAGAGGCTCGGGTGTCCCGGATGGAGGCCGGCCGACAGTAGGTCGGCATCGACGCGCGAAGCGCTGTCGCCCGCCGGAACTCGTCGACGCCGGCGGTTCCCACGGTCGGTCACCCCGGCATCGGCCAGGGCTTGGCTCATGAGGTCTGCCACATGGTCCCAGGTCGCTGCCGCGCCCTCACCGATGATGCGCTTCGAGGTGCCGTCGACGTAGATGAAATAGGGAGCGACGGGTACCTGGTATGCGTCCCACGCTTCGGTCGACATCACAACGGGGACCTCCGTCGGAGCCACCTCGGCAACCCGCGACTGGCTTTCTTGCTCCGGTCCCTTCGTGGCAACCACCAACCGCGCCTTGCCCGGTACGGCCAACCGCTCGACGTCGGCGAACGCTTCCCAGAACCCAGCGCACGTCAGGCAGCCACTGGAGAGAAAGGCAACCAGGGTGTGTTCCTGGGTCCCGGCGACACCGACGGCGATGGCGTCGCCCGCGGGCGTGATCCCGACCACGTCGGAAACGGGCGTGTCGGAGGAGCGAGGCCCGGCCAGGCCGGGCGCGGGCCGGATGTTCCCAAGCGTGTCGGCGTCTGGCTGGATCCCCGCCCCCAAGTCGTGAAGAGCACGCAGGATCTCGGCGTGGCTCCGGAGCAGGCCGGCCACGAGGAGGGCGAGCAGTGCGATGACCACGGCCTCGATCATGACGAGGGCGCTCATCGGGCCGCACTTGTGCCGTTCGATGGTGTGGCGCTGGCAGCAGCCAGGCCCACTGCGCCGCCCAGGTTCGCCCATTCCGACCAGCCCGAGCCGTACCACCACTTGTGCCACAGGGCCTTGTCGGTCCCGCGGGCGAACACATCCACGCGGTTGGGCCCCCACGATACTGCGGCGGGATCGGATGTGAGCACTCCACCCAAGCTCTCCCATTCCGACCAGCCGGGCCGGGCGCTGTCCCAGACCTTGTGCCAGAGAGCGTTGTCCGTTCCGCGGGCGAACACGTCGAGGCGACCCTCGCCCCACGAGGCCACGTCGGGGCCGGAGGTGAGAAGTCCTCCGAGGTTCTCCCACGCCGACCAGGTCGAACCGTCCCACAACCTGTGCCAGAGGGCGTAGTTCGTGCCGCGGGCGAACACGTCCACGCGGTCGGGCCCCCACGACACTGCGGCCGGATCGGATGTGAGCACTCCGCCCAAGCTCCCCCATTCCGACCAGCCGGGCCGGGCGCTGTCCCAGAACTTGTGCCAGAGGGCGTTGTTCGTTCCCCGCACGAAAACGTCGAGACGACCCTCGCCCCACGAGGCGACGTCGGGGCCGTAGATGAGCGCTCCGCCCAGGTTCTCCCATTCCGACCAGCCCGAGCCGTACCACCACTTGTGCCACAGGGCGTTGTCGGTCCCGCGGCCGAAGACGTCCAGGCGATTAGCACCCCAGGCCACTGCGGCGGGCCCCGAGGTTAGAACTCCTCCCAAGTTCTCCCATGCCGACCAGCCGGGCGAGGCGCTGTCCCAGACCTTGTGCCAGAGGACGCTGTCGGTTCCCCGCACGAAAACGTCGAGACGACCCGCCGCCCACGATGCGACGTCGGGTCCAGAGGTCGCAGGCGGGGGCGGGGGCGGTGGCGGGGGCGCATGGAGGCAGCCCGCGTCGTGGTACCGGGTAGCGTTGTCGGTGAGGGTAGTCGTCGTGCAGCCGGGGATGGACACCCATGGAGGCGTACAGGTCACCACCCGACAGTCAATTACCCCTGTGCAACCGACGTGCAGGTTGCAGTTCCCGTAACGGAAGTGGTTGCAACAGGTACGGCGGTTGTTGCAGTTACCACGGGCACAGCCGCACCCGCACTCCACACAGCGGTTGCAGTCGACATAATAGCGGGGGGCGGTGCCGTCGGGGCTGCAGAAGGGGCTGCGGTCGGCCTTCCACCACCCGGCGGCGAAGCTTCCGGGTGGACAGGCGTTGGAGCCGTGGACTACACAGCAGAACTCGGTGTACCCGTCGCAGCAGCCTGCGGTGCAATCGCATCCCCTCCCCGCGCAGTTGCAGATAGCCGCGTAGGCGGTGCCGGGACGCAGGATGTACTGCAGCGGCGTAACCGTGAGCGCCGAGCCCACGATCGCCGTCTTTGTGAGAAAGCTCCGACGGCTGACGCGGCGTTCGAGAGCGGCGCTCGAGCGCTCCACCAGCCAGCGGCTCACGGCCGGCGCCTCAGCTCTTTGAGCTGGGCCAGACGGGTGAACGCCAGGTAAACCAGCCCGGCACAGATCGCGCAGAGCAACGCGAACGGGATCCCGAACAGCGGCTGTTGCGCCACTACGGTGGCGAAGCTCGCGCCGGGCGCACGCGCCCAAACGGCAACAGCCACCGCGGCAGCGGCGACGTTGATCACCAGGTGTGTCACCGTAGGCGGCGTGTCGGCCTGACCGAAGCAGCCGCAAGAGCCGACCATGGCGGCTCGGCGGAGCGCCACTGCCACGAACCCCGCGAATGCAACGTAGGAAACGGCGACCATGGCCGCCGCCGCCGGAGCGTCGAGGGCCAGAGCGGCCGCTCCCACGCCCACCTCGAGGGCGCCAAGCAGCCGGACGAGCCACGGCTTGCCGGGCAAGCCCACGCCTCGG
>JALZKD010000198.1 GCA_030859405.1 Actinomycetota bacterium
CCGGGCTCCCACGTCGGCAAGGCGGCCGCGCTCGCCATGGGCGGGCCTCCGGGGCCTGAGGGCCAGCGAGGCTTCCTGCCGGCTCCCTCCTCATGCGTCCTCCCGGCTCGGCGGGCTTCCCGCCTCGACGAGCCTCCGGAAGGTCTCCCCCTCGCCTGATCCCGGGCACCCATCCTCGACGCCTCGGAAAGTCCCGGTCGGTATCCTCGCGGTCCGTCCGAGGACCAGATAACCCTCGTCGCGTCATACCGCCACGGCCCACCCCCCACGGCCTCCGGGCCGTCGGCTTCACGTGGGCCTACGCGCCCAGCGTCCGCACCTCGGGAGACCTTCCCCATGCCTCGCCGTCGAGCCTTCACCCTGATCGAATTGCTGGTCGTGATCGCGATCATCGCGGTGCTGATCGGCCTCTTGTTGCCCGCCGTCCAGGCGGCCCGCGAGGCCGCGAGGCTTGCACAATGCACGAACAACCTCAAGCAGATCGGCATCGCGATGCACAATTATCACTCGACCTTGGAGACCTTCCCGGTCGGGTTCCTCTACCCTCGGCCGGGCCAGGCGGCCCCCGGCATCCCGGCCTTGCATTACCGCTGGTCGGTGCTGGCCCAGTTGACCCCCTACCTCGAACAATCCAACGTCTTCAACGCCCTGAACATGAACTGGCCCCTCGCCGCCGGGGGCGCCGGGGCTTACGGGACGGGCCCGTGGACCTTCTTCCCGGCCAACCAGACCTGCCGGCAGATGACCGTCAACACGTTCCTCTGCCCCAGCGACGCCCAGCAGCGGCCGGAGCCGTCCTCGGGCCCGACGAACTACATCTTCTGCTCCGGGGACGGCTCCAACGGCGGGGATGCGGGCGAGACCGTCTTGCCCACCGGCACGTTCCACATCGGCAAGTCGGAGTCGATCGCCAGCCTCGGCGACGGGTCGAGCCATACCGTCGCGGGCTCGGAGCAACTGCTCGGCACGGGCCCGGGGGCCCAGTCCACGGCGACTCCCCTGCCGAGCGACCCGCGGCGTGCCATCGCCCGCGCGTCGGCCCTGCCGTTGACCGACGACGGCTGTGCCGCCGCCGGCAATGGCTGGCGGTTCGACAAGGGCAACGGCTGGTACGACGGCGATCACCGCAGCACCCTCTACAATCACTACCTGGCGCCCAACTCGAAGAAGTTCGACTGCTGGGGCCCGTCCAACCCGCACAACCCGGCGTGGAAGGCCGCCCGGAGCCTGCATCCCGGCGGGGTGAGCGTCCTCTTCGGCGACGGACACGTGCAGTTCATCAAGAGCACGGTCAACCGGAACATCTGGTGGGGGCTGGGCACCCGCGCCGGCGGCGAGGTGATCAGCTCTGACAGCTATTGATCCGACCCGACCCGATGATCCGACCCGGCGGCCGGCGTCCCCGCACCACCCGGGGGCGACCGGCCGTGCCCTTTCGAACGAGTGGTGAATGTCACGAAGTTAAGCCGCATCCTCTTTCTCCAGTAGCTCCTTACGGAGAACGGATCGCGGTTTCGTCATGCGCGGGTATTGCTTGGGCCGGCGCTTCACCACCCGCGGCTCCACCCGCCCGGGTCGCGCGGGGTTGACCAGCAGCACCGACAGGTCCTCGTCTCCCTCCGCTCCCACCAGCCACCGCAGGGCGTCGAGCAAGCTCACGCGTTCCGACGCCACCCCTTGCACCTTCGCCGACTCACACATCACCGACCGCACCAGGTTATAGACCAGCGCGAACACCGCCAGTTCCTTCAACACCCCGGCGACCGTCTTGCATTTCAGCACGTCCATCTTCATGCTCATTTTCAAATGTCTGAAATTGAGCTCGACTTGCCAGCGGCGGTAGTACAGGTCCGCCAGCGCCGCCGCCGGATACGCCGCCGCGTCCAGCAGGGTCGTCACCAGCGTCACCTCGCCCACCCGGAACCCACGCGTGTGCACCTTGTACCGCAACTCCCGCACCGTCACCTCCGCCGGGAGGTCCGCGTACTCCTCTTTTGACATCCACGTCGGCTTGCCCTTTGGCTTGGACCAGATGACCACCTGATCCGCGTCGCCCTGCGCCCGCACCCACCGCGAGTGCGGCAGGCACGTCGGACCCTTCGCCTGACCCTTGGGTCTCCCCTGCGCCGCGTGCGGCCGCGCTGGGGTAAAGTCGATGATCTGCCTCTGGTGCGCGCGGAACACCCCGTGCAGCCCGCGCTTGTGCAAAATGCCGATATGAGCGAATGAGCAGAAGGCGCGGTCTCCGAGCACGACGTCGCCGGGGGACAGGCCGGCGGTGGCGACGGCGCAGCGGGACATCTCGTGCGACCGCAGCGGTGCCTCCTCCACCCGCAGCAGCATACCTGTGGCGAGGTCGAACAGCGCCAGGAACTTGGCCACGGGGAACCCGCACCCGCGGCGCTGGCCGCCAGGCTGGCCGAACTTCGCCTGCAGTGCGGGGGTGTCAGACATCGAGAAGCTCGACCCGTCGAGCAGCCAGACTCGGTGCCCCAGCCACGTCGAGGAGGCCTCGGTGGATCCTCGGAAGGTGTCGGCGACCCGTGCCATGAGGCGGTGGAGGACGCCCAGGGGGAGCCGCTTGCGGGCGGCGCAGTAGGCGCTGTCGGTGAAGTTCCAGCCGCCGAAGTGGACGGTGTGTTGACAGGCGGTGTTGCCG
>JALZKD010000083.1 GCA_030859405.1 Actinomycetota bacterium
CGGCGTGGCCGCCGTCCTCCCGCTGCCTCCCTTGGCGCTGCATGCAGTCTCTGGCGTCGGGGTATTCTTGAGCTCGACGTGAAGCGTGTTGTGGTGCTTGCCCTTGTCGTAGTTGTGCTCTTCACCGGGATTCCCGTGCTCATGGGGATGTCGGGGGCGGAGTGCGCGGACTGCGACCTCGGGATCCTCCTCGCCGGCGCGTGCGTGTCTGCAGTCCTGGCGGCCACGGTGGGTGTCGCGCTCGCGCGGGGCGCTGTACTGCTACGGCTCCGCCCTGACCTCTTCGCCGGCCTTCTCGCTACCTCCGGTCTCTACCGACCTCCCCGTCTGGCCTAGGCGCGCCCCCGCGCCCCTTTCGACACGCCGCCACCGGCGGCGTAGCCGGACTGACCGGCCCTCGTACGAGGGACCCGACCGAGGGAGTACCAATGAACAGATCGTTTGGCGCCGTACTGCGCCTGCTCGCCGCCACCGCCGTTGTCATCGCCGCGCTCGGGCTCGGCTTCGCCGCTGCCAGCGCATCTTCGGCTCCCGCTGAACCCGTCGAGGAGATGCACCGGATGCACGAAGAGATGCACGCCGGTCATGGCGGCACGGGCATGGGCAGCCACACCAAGGCCGCAATGGACGAGATGCACGCCCAGATGTCCGCCCGGGTTTCCGAGGAGGACCGGGCGCTGCACGACCGTATGCACGAAGCGTGCAGCCAAACCGACGAGAGGAACGAGACATGAAGTGCTTCAACTGGAAGGTGATCGCAGTTCTGGCCGCGATCGGCATCGGGCTCTACGCCCTCGCCCCCGGGACGGCGGTAGCCGCTGCGCCGCTGCTGGTCCTGGCGGTTTGCCCGCTGTCGATGCTGTTGATGATGCGGGCCATGGGCTCGATGGGCAGCTGCAAGACCAAGGACGACGCTGAGGCGAACTCCGACGAGGTGGCTCAGCTGCGGGCCGAGGTGGCAGCCCTGCGAGCCGAGCGGCAGAGCCGGTCGGAGGCGAGATGAGCGCGCTCGTCGCCACACTCGGGTGCAGTCTCATGATGGTCCTGGCCCTCGCCGCCGTCGCCTGGTACGCCGCGAGCTCCGGCAAGTCGAGCGGCGACGGGAACGAGGTAGCCGCCCTCCGGGCCGAGATCGCTCAGCTTCGCCAGGACCAGGCGGAGACCTCCAGCGACGAGTTTCTCGGGAGGCGTTGACGGTGACGTCCAAGACCCGCTCGCGCCGCCCGCCGCGCCGCCCGGCGGGGAACACGCCTCGCCGCTCGAACCGATTTCCGACATGGGCGGTCGTGGTCGCCGTGGTCGCCGTGCTGCTCGCTCTCGTCGTAGTGGCTAGGGAGGATTCAGGTACGGGGACGAGGCCGAGCGCCGGCGAGGGCGTGGCCCACGTGCACGGCCTGGGCATCAACCCTTCCAATGGTGACCTCTATGCCGCGAGCCACTTCGGCCTCTTTCGCGTCCCCGCTGACGGCAAAGCGGAACAGGTCGGGAAGCTCGTGCAGGACACCATGGGCTTTACCGTGGTGGGCCCCGACCACTTCCTGGCCAGCGGCCATCCCGATCTCAACGACCAACGGCTGCGGAAACCCGGGCGGCCGCCTCTGCTCGGCCTCATCGAGAGTACCGACGGCGGACGGTCGTGGGAGCCGGTGTCGCTGCTCGGCGAGGCGGACTTCCACTCCCTCGTCGCCGCCCACGGCAACGTGTACGGCTACGACTCGACGGGCGGGCGGTTCATGGTAAGTCCTGACGGCAAGCAGTGGGAGACCCGCTCGGGCCTCGCGGTCGGCGACTTCGCCGTCGACCCGGCCAACGCGGACCGCCTGGTCGCCATGACCGAGCGAGGTCTGGTCGAGAGCGGCGACGGCGGTCGCAGCTGGGACCCGATGGACGGGCCGAAGCTGGCCTTCCTCTCCTGGGACGCCAAGCAGGGGCTGTGGGGGGTGTCGCCGGCGGGGGAGACCTACCAGCGCGTCGACGGGCGTTGGGAGCCGCGGGCGGCGCTGGCCGGCGAGCCCCAGGCGCTGTTGGTGACCGGCGAGGAGCTCTTCGCAGCAGCGTCGTCGGGTGACGCAACCGCCATGTACGTCTCCTCCGACGGGGCTAGGACCTGGCGTCTGCGCTACTCGGATAACCAGGCCTAGCCGTGGCGCGCGGAAGCCGAAGGGACAGCCCTCGAGGGGGCGAAGCGGGAGCGACCGGGCGCTCCCACCGGCCAAGCATGAACCCGGCGACGCGGACCGCAGGCTAGGGGTGGAAGCTCTGGCGCTGCCCGTCCTGGCCATCGTGGCGGGCGTCGTGTCGGTCAGCTCGCCGTGCTGCCTGCCCTTGGTGCCCGGCGTGCATAGGGCCCGTCCTCGCCACCATCCTGGCCACCGCCGCGGCCGGCGGGACGGTGCGTGGGGGGCGGCCCTGCTCATCTTGTACTCGCTCGGCCTGGGCGTGCCCTTCGTGCTCCTCGCCCTCGGCTTCGCCCGGGCCCAGCGTTCCCTCCAGTGGCTGCGGAGGAACGGGCGGCGCATGGAGGTGGCCGGCGGGGCGCTGTTGGTGGGGGTGGGGGTCCTGTTCGTCACGGGGCGCTGGATGGGGCTGTTCCGGCCGCTCCAGCGCTGGTTCGCCGAACTGGGCTGGCGGCCCATATGACCCCTCCACAGGGTGGGCGGCAGTGATCAGCCGAGAGCGGCGTCGATCGCCCGCACCCTTGATGGCGACGTGGGTGGGAGCTGCGGTCGGCCTCGGCCTACTCCTCGCCCTCGCCCGCGCAGCCGAGGGGCCCCTCGACGACCCCGACCAGGCGTGGCAGCGCCCCGGATTCCTCGACGCCGGCGATCTTCCGGCCACGGCCCCGACCATGGCGCCGGGCGTCCCCGCGCCCCGACGCCCGACGGTGGTGTTCTTCCTCCGGCCGGGCGACAGCCTGGCCCAGCTGTGCCACGCGCTCGCTGCCACCACCTTGCCGGCGCATGCCGCCACCGCCGCGGTCGTCGCCGGCTCGACAACTGATCGCTGCGCCGCCGTCGGCGCTGTCGTCGGCGATCCCGACGGCGCGGTGGCCGAGGCGTACGGGCTGCGGCGCCCGAGACGCGACGGTCCGCCCGTGGGCTACGCCGTGGTCGACGCCGCCGGCGCCATCCGCTACCGCACCCTCGATCCAGAGGTGGCCGACCAGCTCGACGAGGTGGGCACCATCGTGGCGGCTCTGTCGTGACCACGCCCGCCGCTGCCGCCGATCGCAGCTCGGCGCTCCGGGTGTGCCTGTGGTGTGTCATCGCCGTGCTGGGCGAAATCGGCCTCTATGCCTCCTACCGCGGCCACGACGCCCGCTTCCACTGGTTCACCCACTTCTTCGTCGGCGCCTCGCTGGCTCTGGTCGTCATGGCCCTGGTGGCCGCACGCACCCGCCGGCCTGTGCCATTGCCCCTGGTCTGGCCCTTGCTCGGCCATGTCGTGGCCATGTTCCCCGACTTCCTCTTCGCCGGTGGCATTGCGCATCAGCGGTGGATGGACGTGTTCCTCGGCCACATCAGCACCCACTTCGTGCCCGGGCGCAACCTGACCTGGTACCTGGTGTTCCTGGCCTGCCTGGCCGCCTACCTCGCTGTCCTCGACCGGCTCCGACCCCGGGGTTTGTGATGGTCAGTTCCCTGTACGTGCGCCGCTGGGGCCGGGGCCCGGAGGTGGTCTTCCTCCACGGCCTCGGGGCCTCGTCCCGCTACTGGCAGGCTCTGGCCCAGGACAGCTCCGGCTATGCCGCCACCGCCCCCGACCTGTTGGGCTTCGGCCGCTCACCATCCCCGCCCGACGCCCCCTACGACGTGGCCCAGTGGTCCTCAACTTCTGGGCCTCGTGGTGCGTGCCCCTGCCGCCCGCGAGATGCCGACCTTCCAGGCGCCTCAGAGGAGCTGAGCGACCGGGTGGCCTTCGTAGGCGTCAACCACCCAGACGGGCGCTCGCAGCCATCCGCCTGCTGGATGAGACCGGGGTGACCTACCCCGCCGGCCACGACCCCGAGGGAAAGGTGGCCGCCGCCTACGGCCTCATCGGCATGCCAACCACGGTGTTCATCTCCCCCGCCGGCCAGGTCGCGGCCACCCGCGTCGGCGAGATGAGCCGCTCTCAGCTCGCGGCCGCCATCGAGGAGCTCTTCGGTCCATGACACGCCCGGTCGTGCAGCTGCGCTGGTCGAACGTGAACGGCCATCGCCTACTGGCCCCACTGGCTGCCGCCGGGCTGGTGCTGGCCGCCGGGCTGGCCGTATTCGGCCTGCCCCCTCTCGACCTCCACGGGCCCCTGCATCGAGTCGGGGTCATGGATCCGGCCTGCGGGCTGACCCGGGGCGTGCGTGCCGTCGCCCGGGGCGACCTTGGCCTGGCTTGGTCCTACAACCCGGGCAGCCCTGCCCTCGTGGTCGCCGCGCTGGGCCTCGTGGTGCGCGATGTCGTCGGGCGCATCACCGGGCGTTGGCTCAACGTCCACGCCGCCTCGTGGCCGGTCGTCGCTGCCGTGGCGGGCGTGGCCGTCATCGCCCTGTGGATCAACCAACAGGCCCACGCCGGGCTGTTGATGGGGCCATGAGCAGGCCCCCGGTGGCTGTGGTTCGGCTTCCTGGCTGTGGAGATGATCGCCGTGGCCGCGAGCCGAACGCTCGGGCACAGCGCCTGGGGGGGGGTCTGAAGCTCAGTCCCGCGGGTGGCGGCACCGACACCGGAGAGCAGGTCTTTCGGGGTGCCCGCAGTTCTCTCCGGCGGCAAACATCATCGGCGATGACCGATATCATCACCGCATGACGACAACGAAGACGGCGACAAAGGCGCCCGCCGCGCTGGCGGCGCGGCTGTTTCGCGGCTTTGCCGATCCCACCCGGCTGGGGATCCTGCTCGCCCTGGCTGAGGGAGAGCGACGGGTGGCCGACCTGGTGGACGCCGTCGGAGGGTCGCAGCCCAACGTGTCGGGCCATCTGGCCTGCCTCAAGGACTGCGGCCTCGTGGCCGACCGTCCTGGCCAGCGCCGCCAGGTCTTCTACCGGGTCGCAGAACCCGAGGTGTACGACCTGCTGGCCGCGGCCGAGCGGCTGCTGGCCGCCACCGGGACACGCATCGAACTGTGCCGCAATCCCATGATGGACGGGAGGACGACGTGAGCGACGCCTGCTGCGCCGACTGTTGCGGCGAAGAAGCCGGAGAGGAGGGTTCCCAGCGGTTCTGGCAGCTGCGTGCCGTGCAGGCTGCTGCTGTCGCCGGCGCCCTGCTGGCCGCCGGGCTGGCAGCTGACGCTGCCGACGCCGAGGGCCCCGCCACCGCCGCCTACCTGGCGGCGCTGGCCGTGGGCGGGTGGACCTTCGTCCCCCAGACGCTTCGCGCCCTGGTTCGGCGGCGCCTCGGCGTGGGCACGCTCATGACCATCGCCGCCGCCGGCGCCGTGGCCCTCGGTGAGCTGGGCGAGGCCGCCTCCCTGGCTTTCCTGTTCTCCATATCCGAGGCGCTGGAGGCCTACGCCTTGGCCCGCACCCGCCGCGGCCTTCGAGCTCTGCTCGACCTCGTGCCCGAGCGGGTCACCGTGCGCCGCTCCGGTACTGACCTCAACGTCGCCCCCGAGGATCTCACCATCGGCGACGTGATGATCGTCCGCCCGGGCGAGCGGATCGCCACCGACGGCATCATCCGCCGGGGCCGCTCCACCCTCGACCTTTCGGCCATCACCGGCGAATCGGTGCCCGTCGAGGCCGAACCGGGCGCCACCGTCTACGCCGCCAGCATCAACGGCGGGGGCGTCCTCGAGGTCGAGGCCACCGCTCTGGCCGCCGAAAGCTCGCTGGCCCGGATCGTGCACATCGTGGAGGAGGCCCAGGAACACAAGGGGGCGAGCCAGCGCCTCGCCGAGCGCATCGCCAAGCCTCTGGTCCCCGCCATCATGGTGTTGGCCGCCGTCGTGGCCGTGACGGGGAGCCTCCTGGGCGCGCCGAGCGTCTGGCTCCACCGGGCCCTGGTGGTCCTGGTCGCCGCTGCGCCCTGCGCCTTCGCCATCTCGGTGCCCGTTACGGTGGTGGCCGCCATAGGGGCGGCCACTCGAGCCGGCGCCCTGATCAAGGGCGGGATAGCCCTGGAGGCCCTATCCGGCATCCGCATCGTGGCTCTGGACAAGACGGGCACGCTCACCCGCAACCGGCCCAGCGTCATCGAGGTGGTGGTCGCCCCCGGCGCGAGCCGAGGCCAGGTGCTCGCGCTTGCCGCCGCGCTCGAGGCTCGAAGCGAGCACCCACTCGGCGCCGCCATCCTCACCGCCGTCACGTCCGTCCGCCCGGCCGAGGGCGTGCAGGCCCTCCCCGGACGAGGCCTCGTCGGGACTGTCGGCGGCCTGCCCGTGAGGCTCGGCAAGCCGGGCTTCATCGACGACCGCCCGCTCGCCCGCCATGTCCGCAGGCTCCAGGCCGCCGGTGCCACGGTGGTGCTGGTGGAGCGAGAGGGACAGACGGTGGGCGCCATAGCCGTGCGCGACGAGCTGCGCCCCGAGGCGCCCGCCGTGGTGCGGTCCCTACACCGGGCGGGCATCGATCGGGTAGCCATGCTGACCGGCGACAACCAGCGCACCGCCGAGGCCCTGGGCCGCCAGGCCGGCATCGACCAGATCGCCGCAGAGCTGCTCCCCGAAGGGAAGGTCCAGGTGGTGCGCGAGCTCGAGGCCCGTGGGTCGGTGGCCATGGTCGGCGACGGCATCAACGACGCGCCCGCCCTGGCTTCGGCCACGGTGGGTATTGCCATGGGGGCCATGGGTACCGACGTCGCCATCGAGGCGGCCGACGTCGCCCTCATGGGCCAGCACCTGGACCATCTCCCGTCGGTCTTCTCCCACGCCCGTCGGGCCGGGCGGATCATGCGCCAGAACCTCGCTCTGTCGGGCGCCATCCTCATGATCCTGGTGCCGCTGGCCGCGCTCGGTGTGTTGGGGCTAGCTGCGGTGGTAGCCGCCCACGAGCTGGCCGAGGTCGCGGTAATCGCCAACGGGGTCCGCGCCGGTCGCCACCCGGGCGCCGGGCTGCTCCCGACCTTGACCCAGGAGGTCCCCGCTGACGCCGAGACCGCGCACAGCGAAGAGCACCGCCTCATGCGCAGCTGAGAAAGATGCGTGCTCGACACCGAGGCGTTCGCCTTGATGGTCCCGGCCGGGCCCTTGTGGGTCAGCGGGCCTATGGCATCGGAGGAGCAGATGGGACCTCGGCCCCTCCTCATGGCTACCTGGGCGGCGTGGCAGTGGTGGCTTGGCCCCTCGCCGCCCTCGTCTGGCACGCCCGGCAGTGGGCACGTGGGTCGAGCTCCCCTTCCCTGCGTGCGCTCGTGCTCGCCCAGTCGGCGGTGTTCCTGGCTCAGGAAGGCATGGAGCACCTGCTGGGCGGCGACCCTCGAAGTGCGTGGGCAGTACGGGCGTCGCCCTACGATGCGCCATGACCGTCGCCCGGTCGATCACCCTGTTCATCGGTGGCCTCACCCGTGGGCCCGCCAGGGTCAGGTCCGTGCAAGTGCGGCGATCCCGTCGAGTCCGGTCAGCTTGTGCGGGTTACGGATGGCGTAGATGCGGGCGATGCGACCGTTCTCGACTGCGAGGCTCACCGCGGTGTCGAGCTCACCGCCGATGTCGATCCGGAAGGCAGGCAACCCGTTGAGCCAGACGGCCTTCGTCTCGAGGTCCACTGAGCGGGCAGCGCCGATCAGGAAGGCGGCCACCCGTTCCGCACCCTCGATCGGACGACGAACGGCGGCGACCAAGCCGCCTCCGTCGGCAACGAGCACGACGTCGGGCGCGAGGACATCGAGAAGGCCTCGCAGGTCGCCGTGTCGGACGGCGGCAAGGAATCGGTCCACGGCCACCTGCTGCTCCGTCGCGCTGACGGGCGTCCGC
>JALZKD010000020.1 GCA_030859405.1 Actinomycetota bacterium
CCTCGGCGCCGCGCTGGAGAAGGTGGGCAGGGATCTTCTCGCCGTCCGGGGAGCTGGCCTGCCCGCCGGCGGCGGTGGCCTCGGAGGCAGGAGGCTGGCCCGAAGGCTCGGCGCCGGACTGGCCCGCGAGCTGGGCCCGCCGCTCCTTGGCCCGCCGCAGGAGGTGTTCGGGAATCTCGGTCATGGGCGCTCCCTCACGACTACAACGGCCCGGAGATCCCGCCGTCCTTGCGGACTCTCCAGAAGTGGATGGCCATGAAGATGACGATGAAGAAGGGCAACATCAAGACGTGGAGGACGTACCATCGTAAGAGGGTGTCGGTTCCGATCTCCACACCCCCGAGCAGGACGAATCGGATCTGCGACCCGAAAACCGGGGTGTAGCCCATCATGTTGGTCCCCACTGTGACGGCCCACAGGGCCAGCTGGTCCCACGGCAGCAGGTAACCGGTGAAGGACAGCAGAAGGGTGAGGGTGAGCAGGATGATGCCGATCACCCAGTTGAACTCCCGCGGGGGCTTGTAGGCACCGTGGTAGAAGACCCGGGCCATGTGCAGGAACACCGACAGCACCATGAGGTGCGCCGCCCAGCGGTGCATGTTGCGGACCAGCAGGCCGAACGTCACCGACGTCTGGAGGCTGGAGATGTCGTTCCAGGCCTGAGCCGCCGTGGGCCGGTAGAAGAACATCAGGAAGATGCCGGTGACGGTGAGGTGGATGAACAGGAAGAAGGAGAGCCCGCCCAGGCAGAGCGTGTAGCTCACCTTGACGGCATGACGCTTCACCTTCACCGGGTGCAGGTGGAACAGCACCGAGTTCATGATCACGTAGGAGCGGTTGCGCGGGCTGTCCGTGTAACCCTTCCTGAAGATGGACCCGGGCCGGAAGATGGAGGACCACATCTGGGAGCCCTGGACCTTGTCGACCATGCCCGAGACGCGCTGGCTCACGGGCACTCGCTGCCTGTCCCCGGCTCCGTTCCCCCGAGTGATCTGCTTGGCCAAGTCCTGTCCTGTCCCTAGAACCGCATGCCGTAGGAGTAGCCGTGCTTGTTGTCGCGCTGGTGCTGCTCTCCCCGTGGGGACACTCCGGCCTTGCCCATGATGATCACACCGGTCGGGCAGCGGTCGACGCACAGGCCGCAGCGGGTGCACACGTCCTCGTCCACCACGAAGACCACGTGGTCGCTGGGGTCCTCGCCGGGTTGGTCCGTCTCCACGGCCTCGGTGATGGAGTCGGTGGAGAGCATGTGGATGCACTTCCACGGGCAGATGTCCACGCAGCCCTCGCACATGATGCACTCGGACTGGTCGATGTGGAGGAACTGCTTGGGCTTGACCGACTTGGAGAGCTCCTCGTTGCTCACCTCCTGGAGGACATAGTCACCGGGGAATGACGGCATGGGGGGGTTGGCGTCGTTCCTGGCCATCAGGCGCTCACCTCCCCAACTGACAACTCGCACATGGGCACTTTCAGTGTCACACCTTCCTGATGAGCGGCCGGCCGTAGGCCGACCTCTCGACGTCGGACGACGCCGTTGGCTCGGCCCGTGACTGCCACCACTTCCAGGCCGCGATCTGGCCGCCGAGGGCCACCACGTAGATGCCGGCGGCTATGACGTCGCGGATCGCCTCCTTGGAGATCAGGATCCGGCCCCGGCCCCCGAAGGCGATGCCTCCCTCGAAGAAGGACTTGCCGAAGGGGTTGGGAAGGCCGAAGGCGTCCTTGCGCCATCCGAGCTCGTTGTCGGCCCAGAGCAGCCACTGGTTGGGCACGATGCCGTAGATCAGGAGCAGGAGGGTGAAGACGAAGGTTGCGGCCACGATGGCCTCCCCCCAGGTGAGCGCCTTGCCCGGCGGACGAGTGCGGCCCACGGCGAAGACGATCAGGCACATCAGTGCGGTGATCAACAGGGAAGAGATGAAGGCGACCATCGGCTCTCAAGCGCTCGTGAACTCGCTCACATCCTACCTCCACGGATCCATCGGGCGTTCTACCACGCAGCCATCCGAAGCTTCACATCGCCCCACACCGGGGCTGGGCGCTTGGTGAGGCGTCCGACAGCTCGCCTACAGTCTTCGCATCCGCTACAGGAGTTGACCTTGACCGAGATCCCCGAACACCTCCTGCAACGCTCGCGTGAGCGGCGGGAGGCGCTCGGCCTGCAGACGTCTTCGGGCCAGGAGCCGGCGGACAAGCCCGACAGCGGCACCCAGGGCATGTCCACGGCCACGCCCGAGGGTCCGGCGACCGCAGCTGCCGCGGCCGAGGCCAAGCCGCCGGCCGTCACCGAGACCGCCGCCGAACCCGTCCCCGAGGAGGCGGTCCCCGCCCTCTCCCCCGCCACCGAGGCCGCCCTCCGCACCCGGATCCCCGTGTGGGTGATGCCCGTCCTGCTGGCGCTCCCTTTCTGGGGGATCCTGTACATGGGCGCCTTCGGTGACCGCACCGTGAAGAAGGTGGAGACGCCCGCAGACGTGTACGCCAAGGCGGGGTGCTCGTCGTGCCACGGATCGAGCGGCGAGGGAGGCGTGGGGCCGGCCCTGGCCGGCGGGGTGTCCAAGCTCACCTTCCCCAACGAGGAGGACCACGTCAACTGGGTGAAGAACGGATCGGCCTCGGTGAGCGGGCAGAAGTACGGCGACCCCAACCGCCCCGGCGGCCAGAGCGGACCCTCCACCGGCGGCATGCCGGCGTTCGCGGGCCAGCTCTCCGACGAGGAGATCAAGCTCGTGGTCAAGTACGAGCGGGACGAGCTGTAGCGCGTGGCCGCTGAGGGACCGCCGGTCCCCGACCACGATGTCGTAGTGGTGGGTGGCGGACCGTCGGGAGCCGCATGCGCCTACTGGCTGGCAGATGCCGGCCACGACGTGCTCCTCCTCGAGAAGAAGCGCTACCCGCGGGAGAAGACCTGCGGTGACGGCCTCACGCCCCGCTCGGTCAGGCAGCTGCACGACCTCGGCCTGGAGGAGGAGCTGGCCGGGTATCACCGGTTCTCCGGCCTGCGCTCCATAGCCTTCGGGCGCACCCTGGAGCTGGAGTGGCCCGCCCATCCCCACTACCCGAGCTACGGCTACGTGGTGACCAGGAAGGACCTCGACCACCTGGTGGCGGAGCGGGCGGTGAAGGCCGGGGCCACCTTGTGGGAAGAAGCCGAGGCCACGGTCCCGATCCACGCGGGGGCCGGTGAGGGCGGCACCCTGACCGGTGTGATGGTCAAGCACGGGTCGGGCTCGGCGCCGGTTGCCACCGAGGAGGTCTCGGCCCGATACGTGGTGGTGGCCGACGGCGCCAACTCCCGCTTCGGCCGGGCTCTGGGCACCACCCGGGACAAGGGCTACCCCATGGGCATGGCCATCAGGGGCTACTACGAGTCCCCCCGCCACGACGAACCGTGGATCGAGAGCCACCTCGACCTTCGGGACCGCAGCGGCAACGTCCTGCCCGGTTACGGCTGGATCTTCCCGGTGGGCGACGGCCGGGTCAACGTGGGCGTGGGCCTCCTGTCAACCTTCAACCAGTGGAAGGACGTCAACACCAGTCACCTCATGGACGCCTTCGTCCATCAGGCGCCGGTGTCCTGGGGGATCCGGCCCGAGACCTCGTGCGGCGCCCCCACCGGCGGCCGTCTGCCCATGGCCTTCTCGGTGGGACCACGGGTGGGGCCCAACCACCTGGTCATCGGGGATGCCGGCGCCGGCATCAACCCGTTCAACGGCGAGGGCATCGCCTACGCCTACGAGACCGGTCGCATGGCCGCCGAAGCTGTGAGCGCGGCGCTCGGCACCGGGGACAGCTCCGCCCTCGACGACTACGAGCGCCGGCTCCAGGCCGAATACGGCCTCTATTACCGGGTCGCCCGAGCCTTCGTGCACATCATCGGACGGCCCCACCTCATGCGGGCCCTGGTGAGCACGGGCATGCGGTCCCGCACCCTCATGGAGTGGATGCTGCGCATCATGGCCAATCTCCTCCGTCCCGACGAGCTCGGCCCCGCCGAAGCGGCGTACCGCGCCGTGGCCACCATCGCCCGCCTGACCCCGGCGAGGTAGCCGGCGCCCGCTCCTATCGCGGAAACCGTCGCCGGTTCGACGGGGAGGCGGCTACAGGGTTGCGACCGCGGCGCGGGCGAGGTCGGCGGTGCGCTCGGCGTCGTCCCTCGTGTGGGCCAGGCTGGGGAACATGGCCTCGTAGGGACTGGGCGGCAGGGCCACGCCCCGGTCGAGCATGGCCCGGAAGAAGAGGGCGTAGAGGCCGTTGGCCGCTGACTCACGGGCCCCGTCGTAGTCAACCACCGGAGCCTCGGCGAAGAACAGGCCCATGAGCGGGCCCACAGCCGGGACCTGGACGGCGACGCCCGCCTCCTCGAAGACGTGAGCCAGCATGGCCGCCAGCTCGGCGGCCCGACCGCAGAGCATGGTGTAGGCGGCCTCGTCCAACAGGTCCAGCACGGCCAGGCCGGCCGCGGTGGCCAGTGGGTTCCCCGACAGCGTCCCCGCCTGGTACACCGGCCCCAAGGGAGCCAGCACCTCCATCACCTGGCGGCGGCCACCGAAGGCGGCGAGGGGCAGCCCACCACCCAGAACCTTTCCGAAGGTGGAAAGGTCGGGCACCACCCCGAACATCTCCTGAGCCCCTCCCCGACCGAGCCGGAACCCGGTGATGACCTCGTCGAAGATGAGCAACGCACCAGCCTCGTCACACGCCGCCCGCAGGCCCTGAAGAAACCCCGGCGCCGGCGCCACCAGCCCCATGTTGGCGGCCACCGGCTCCACGATCACGCAGGCCACGCCGGCGTCGATCTCGGGGACCTGGTTGTAGGGCGCCACCACCGTGTGGGCCACCGCCTCCTCGGGCACGCCGGCCGATCCGGGCAGGCCCAGGGTGGCCACACCGCTGCCGCCCCCGGCCAGCAGGGCGTCGGAGTGGCCGTGATAGCAGCCGGCGAACTTCACGATGCGGTCGCGGCCGGTGAACCCCCGGGCGGCCCGGATGGCACTCATGGTGGCCTCGGTGCCGCTCGAGACCAGCCGCACCAGCTCGCAGCTCGGCACCCGCTCCCGCACTGCGTCGGCCAGAAGGACCTCGGCCTCGGTGGGTGCGCCGAAGCTGGTCCCGCAGGCGGCGGCGGCGGATACGGCCTCCACCACCGCGGGGTGAGCGTGACCGAGGATGGAGGCGCCCCACGACTGCACGTAGTCGAGGTAGCGCCGGCCCTCCACGTCCCACACCCACGCTCCCTCGGCCCGGGCCACGAAGTACGGCGTGGCCCCGACCGAGGAGAAGGACCTCACGGGCGAGCTCACACCGCCGGGCATCACCTCGCACGCCCGGCGGTAGAGCGCCTCGTTGCCGGCCTGCGTGGCGTCAGCCATGCAGCGACTCAGCCAGCTCCCGGGCCAGGTAGGTGAGCACGAAGTCGGCCCCGGCTCGCTTGATGGCGCCGAGGTGCTCGAGGGCCACGGCTTCGCCGTCGATCCATCCCCGCTCGGCCGCGGCCTTGACCATGGCGTACTCCCCACTCACGTGGTAGGCGGCCACCGGTACGTCGACCGCGGCCCGCACCGCGGCCAGCACGTCGAGGTAGGCGAGCGCCGGCTTCACCATCACCATGTCCGCGCCCTCGGCCACGTCCTCGGCGACCTCGGACAGCGCCTCCCGCCCGTTCCGAGGGTCCTGCTGGTACGCCCGGCGGTCGCCCCCGCCGGCGATGGCGACGTCCACCGCCTCCCGGAACGGCCCGTACAGCGCCGAGGCGTACTTGGCCGAGTAGGCGAGGATGGCGGTCTGGGTGTGGCCGGCGGCGTCCAGGCCGGCCCGGATGGCAGCCACCTGACCGTCCATCATCCCGCTCGGGGCCACCACGTCGGCGCCGGCGCCGGCCTGGGCCACGGCCACCTCGGCGTAGCGCTCCAGGGTGGCGTCGTTGTCAGGCTGGCCGCTGCGGTCCAGCACCCCGCAGTGGCCGTGGTCGGTGTACTCGTCGAGACACAGGTCGGCCACGAGCACCAGGCTGTCGCCCACCTCGTCACGGAGATCACGAAGCGCCACCTGGGCGATGCCGTCGGGGTCGGAGGCCTGGGTGCCCGCAGGGTCCTTGGTGGCGGTCACGCCGAAGACGATGACGCCGGGCACTCCGAGCTCGGCCAGCGCTCGAGCCTCCTTCACCAACGACTGGCGCGTGTGCTGGACGACACCGGGCAGGGATGCGATGGGTTGGGGTTCGGCGATGCCCTCCCGCACGAACAGCGGGGCCACGACGTCGTCCACGGTGATGGCGCTCTCCGCCCTCAGCCGGCGCAGTGCAGGAGTGCGGCGCAGGCGGCGCAGGCGGCGGGCGGGGAAGGCCACGTCGCTCAGCCTAAGGGAACGCCGACGGCGCTCCCTAAGGGACTAAGCGCGCCCGGCAGCGGGTGGGCCGCTGCTCCCCAGGTGGGCGACGAGGGCATGGGCCAGACCCTCCATGGTATGAACCTCGGACACCACGTGAACCTCGAGCTGGCTCTCCCGAGCGGCGGATGCGGTGACGGGCCCGATGCAGGCCACGACGGGGGGCACGGCGTGGGCACCGGCGACCTCCAGGTAGTTGTGAACCGTGGAGGGCGAGGTGAAGGTGATGGCGTCGGCCCCTGCCGCCGCGGCCAGCGCGTCCGGCGACGGGTGAGCCTGTTCGGTGCGGTAGGCCTCGACCACGTCAACCTCCCACCCGGCAGCCCGCAGACCCTCGGGCAGGACGTCGCGGGCCACCGCCGCCCTCGGCAACAGCACCCGCCTGCCGGCGGGGGCGACGGGGGCGGCGGGGGCGACCGGAGCGACCGGGGCGACCGGAAAGGCCTCGAGGAGGGACTCGGCCACGAACCGATCCGGGACCAGCTCCGCTCGAAGACCGGCCCTGGCCAGGGCCCGAGCCGTACCCGGCCCGATGGCCGCGACGCGAGCGGCACCAACCGCCGGCGGCCGGCCCAGCAGCGGGACGAAGCGCTCCACGGCGTTCACCGAGGTGAAGACCACCCAGTCGTAGTCGGCCAGTCGTCGAGCCGCGGCCCGAAGGCTCCGGCCTCCGTCGGCGGGTTCCCCGATGCGGATGGCCGGAAGCTGTACCGTCTCCGCTCCCAGAGCGGCGAGGATGGTGACCAGCTCGGGTGCCTGGGCCTCGGACCGCGTGACCACGACCGTGCGCCCGGTCAGCGGCCCGTCGCTCACCGGGGTTTGGCGACCCGCGCTCTCATGCCCGGCTCGCGCCCTCCAGCAGCCACGTTCCCCCGGACTCGTCGAGGATCTCCTTTGCCAGCGAGCGACCGAGCTCCTCGGGGTCGTCGCCCTCGCCCGTCGAGCGGAGGACGATCCTCCCGTCCAGGCTGGCCAGGATGGCGGTCATGCGGACCGTGCCGTCGACGATCTGGGCGTGGGCGCCGACCGGTAGGTCGCAGCCGCCCCCGAGCTCGGCAAGGTAGGCCCGCTCGGCGTCGACGGCCCGGCGCGACGGCTGGTGCTCGATTGCAGCCAGCTTTTCCCGCAACCCGTCGTCGTCCTCTCGGCACTCCACCGCCAGCGCTCCCTGTGCGACCTGAGGGACCATCAGGCGAGGGTCGAATATCTCGGCGGCCTGCTCGATGCGACCCAACCGGCGCAACGCGGCTGCGGCCAGCACCGCCGCCGAGTACTGCGACGCCTTGCGCAACCGGGTGTCGACATTGCCGCGGAGGCTGGCGAAGGTGAGGTCAGGGCGGAGCGAGACCAGTTGGGCGCGCCGACGCACCGCCCCGGTGGCCACCAGCGCGCCGGCAGGCAGGTCCTCGAGCGGTCGGCCCACCAGAGCGTCGCGGGCGTCATCCCGCTCAGGGACCGCGGCCAGCACCAGTCCTGGGACGGCGCCAGCCGGGAGGTCCTTTGCCGAGTGGACGGCAATGTCAGCTCGGCCGTCCAGGACCGCCGACTGCACCTCCTTTACGAACACGCCGCGGCCACCGATCTCCCAGATGGGAACCTGCTGGTCGCGGTCGCCGGTGGTCTCCACCACCACCTCCTCGACCTCCTCTTCGAGCAGGGAGGCGACATGACGGACCTGCGCCAGGGCCAGTTCACTGCCTCGCGTGGCGGCCCGCAGCAACAGCCAGCCCTAGAGATCGAAGAGGGAGCGGAGCGCCTCGGCCAGGCGGTCGCCCCTCGGAGACCCCGCAGCCTCCTTCAGACGCACGGTGGGCTCGTGCAGGAGCTTGGCCAGGATGCCCTTGGTGAGACCCTCCACAGCTTCGCGCTGACGGTCGTCCAAGCCCTCCAGACGGGAGCGGTAGCGATCGATCTCGGCGCCACGCACTCCCTCCGCCCGCTGGCGCAGGGCCACGATGAGCGGCGCCAGCTCCCGGGCGGTGCTGGCGGCCATGTAGCGCGACACCTCGGTCTCGACGATGGCGTCGACGTGGGCCACCTCCCGGCGCCGCTCGGCCATGCCCGCTTCGGCGAAGGACCGCAGGTCCTCCATGTCGAGCAGGGTGACGCCCGGGACCCTGCCCACCGCGGGATCCACGTCGCGGGGCACGGCCACGTCCACCACCAGCAGCTCGCGCCCGTCCCGAGCGGCCATCACCGGCTCCAGGTCCTCGACGTGCAGCAACGCCGAGGGGGCGCCAGTGGAGGTGAGCACCAAGTCGGCGTTCACCAGCGCCGCGTCCACCCCCTCGAAGGGCACAGCCTCGCCTCCGATGCGAGCGGCCACGGACTCCGCCGCGGGCCAGCTGCGGCTGGCCACCATGAGCTCAGCCGGCGAGTGACGCTTCCCCGGGGTCCCGAACCGACCGGCGAGGGCCACCGCCATGCCCTTGCCCATCTGCCCGGAGCCCAGGACCAGGATTCGCTTCTTCTCGAGGGTGCCCAGACGCTCGCCGGCCATCTCCACCGCGGCCTGGGAGATGGAGGTCGTGCCCCGACCGATGCCGGTCTCGGACCGAGCCCGCTTACCCACCTCCAGGGCATGACGGAACAGGCCGCCCAGTACCGGACCGGCCGCGCCTTCGGCGGCCGCCCGCTCCCACGCACCCCGGACCTGGCCCAGCACCTCACTCTCGCCCAAGACGGCGGAGTCGATGCCGGTGACCACCCGGAAGAGCTGCGCCACTGCGCCTTCCCCGTAGTACGAGTAGAGCCGGTCGGAGAACTCCTCGGGAGGCGCGAAGCTGAGCTCGGCCAGAAAGTCCCGTACCTCTCCGACGGCAGGGTGGAAGCGTTCGGCGAGGACGTAGACCTCCGTGCGCATGCACGTCGAGATCACAACGGCCTCGGCCAGGTTCTCCCTGGAGCGGAGGTCGGCCAGGGCCTTGGGCAGGCTGGACGCCGACACGGTCATGCGCTCGAGAAGCTCGAGGGGCACCGTGCGGTAGTTCAGTCCGACGACGACGACCGACACGACCTACCCCGGGCTCCTCAGTTGGGCAAGGAGGCCGCCCCTCACGGGCACGAGCATGTCGGAACTTCGACCTCTCCGCCAGTCCGGCCCTGTCCCGGCGATGGTCGGGTCACGCCAAGGCTGCCCGCTCGGGGGCATCCGGTAGCTCGGGCTCAGGGGGTCCTGGGGAACCGGTCTGGCGTTGTTGGTAGTAGGAGAGGATCTGGAGCTCGGTGGAGAGATCGACCTTGCGCAGGGAGACGTGGCTGGGAACGTCGAGACGGGCGGGGGCGAAGTTGAGGATCGAGTTCACGCCTGCGGCTACGAGCCGGTTGGCCACGTCCTGGGCCGCGTAGGCCGGGGTGGCGATGATGCCGATGGCGATGTGCTCGGCGGCAACGATGACTGCCAGCTCGTCGAGGTGACGCACGACGAGGTCGCCCACCACCTCGCCCACCTTGTCGAGGTCGGCGTCGACCAGGGCGGCAACGCGAAAGCCCTTGGTCTGGAACCCTCCATAGTTGGCCAGGGCGTGGCCGAGATTGCCGACGCCGACGATGGCGGTGGGCCAGTCCCGGGTGAGGCCGAGCTCGCGGCTGATCTGGTAGAGGAGGTACTCGACGTCATAACCCACGCCCCGAGTGCCGTATGAGCCCAGGTAGGAAAGGTCCTTGCGGACCTTGGCGGCGTTCACGCCGGCCAGCTCGGCCAGGCGCTCAGAGGAGATGGTGGTGGTCTTGGCCTCCGCCACCTGCAGCAAGCTGCGGAGGTAGACGGGCAGGCGGGCCACCGTTGCTTCGGGGATGAGTCGAGGAACTCGAGTCACGCTTCCAATCCTCGTTCACCTTCGCTTGCCTTCACAAGTGCACGAGCACTCAAGGGACCGGGGCCAGTCCCTCAGTTGCCCAGGATCAGGAACTGCACCAGAGCCGCGCCCAGGATGAGCACGAGCAGAACGGCCACGGCAATGGTGGTTCCGGGCCTCATGACGGGGCCTCCAGGGTAACGGCCTCACCGGGGCGCAGGCGAAGCTCCTCGGCGGCGGATCGGCGGTCCAGAGCCAAGGAGACCAGTCCGTAGGAGTCGGTGACCAGTCCCACCTCTCCAGCCTTCAGATCCCCGTAGGCGTTGGCCTGGCGCGCGGTGCGCAGGTTGTCGGTTCCCCACCGCACGGCCAGCGTGTCTCCGAAGGCCGTGATCTCCTCGGGGCCGACGTTGAGCTGTACGTTGCCGAAGCGATCCACCCAGAGCACCTCGGCCAGGAGCCTGCCGTCCTCGCGGCGGCTCAACGGGAGGATCCCCGGGCGCAGGGTCAGGGGATCCACGGGCGGTCCGAACGCGCTCAGGCCCATGCCGTTGCACAGATGGCCGGCCACGGGGGCGAACACGTCACGGCCGGCGAATGTGAGCCCCGGGGAGGGGAGGTGATATGAGGCGTTGGTGAGCTCGACGGCCACCTTGGCCCCCCCTGCCATGGCCACAGCCGCGGCCAACAGCCCGTTGTCGGGGCCCACGAAGAAGAAGGCCTCGTCGTCATCCTCGCCCGGGTCACCGACGGCCACCGCCACCGCCCGCCGGTCGGTGCCCACGCCGGGGTCCACCACGGCCAGGACGACACCGGGCTGGAGATACTGGACGCTGCGTACGAGGGCCAGCGCGCCGGCCCGCACGTCGTGAGGCGGTATCCCGTGGGTGACGTCCACGACCGTCACGTGCGGAGCCACGGTGCGGATCACCGACTTCACCACGCCGACGAACTCGTCGCTCAAGCCGTAGTCGGAGAGGAAAGAGACGGTATGGCGACGGCAGCCCGAGACGCCTGACGACTGGGGTTCCGAGCTAAGCCCCTAGCCAGCCTCGGTGTACCGATCGGCGAGGTACTTGTCCACGTCGTCTTCGCGAAGGCGGTAGGACTTGCCCACCCGCACGGCCGCCAGGTCACCGGCGGTGATCAGCCTGTACACCGTCATGTTGGAGACCCGGAGCTGAGCGGCAACCTCGGCGACTGTCAGGAAGCTTGCCCTTGCGTGGTCTGCCGTTGACACCAACCACTCCTCTCCGCCCGAATGACTGTACGACAACTGCGAGAGGGGCGAAAGTGGCTTGGTACGCCCGTTGGTCCGCAGGGCTGCACTCAGGGAGCACCGAGCTGCCTCGACCGCTCGGTGGCGGCCCGCACGGCCTCGAGGAGGGCAGCCCGCACGGCCCGAGCCTCGAGGGCCCCCAACCCCGCCGCCGTGGTTCCTCCAGGCGAGGTTACGCCGGCCCGGAGCGTCTCGGGGCCCTGGCCCGACTCTGCCAGCAACCGGGCCGAACCCAGCAGCGTCTGCACCACCAGCGAGGAGCTGACCTCCCGCGACAGCCCATTCGACACGCCGGCGTCGATGAGGGCCTCGGCCATCAGGAACACGTAGGCGGGGCCCGAGCCGGACAGGCCGGTCACGGCGTCGAGCTGGTCCTCGAGTACACGCACCACGCTGCCCACGGCTCCGAGAATGCTCTCGGCCCACTCGAGGTCGACGTCAGACGCGGCGCCACCAGCGGCCAGAGCAGAAGCTCCCGCCCCCACCAGGGCCGGAGTGTTGGGCATGGCCCGCACCACTGGGGTTCCCGGGCCGAGCCATGCCTCCAACCGGGCCAGGCGCACGCCGGCGGCGATGGAAAGCACCCGAGCGACGCCGACCTGGGCCACGGCTCGGCACGCGTCCTCGGCGTCACCGGGCTTGACGGCGATGACAGCCCCCTCGGCGGCCAAGGGCTCGGCGCGCACGGAGAGCCCCTCGAAGCGCTGGGCCAGCACGCTGCGGCGGGACTCTGACTTCTCCACCACCACGACGTCGGCGGGGCCTCCCCAACCGCCGGCGAGCAGACCGGCCACCAAGGCCTCTCCCATCCGCCCACCGCCGATGACGAGCAGCGGTGCAGTCACGGGGAAACCCTATTGCCCGAGCGAGCTCCGCTCGGGCAAGGCGAACCTAGGGCAGGTAGCGCATGGGGTTCTGAGGTGAGCCGTTGACGCGGGTCTCGAAGTGAAGGTGGGGGCCGGTGGAGTGACCCGTGGAACCGACGAAGCCGATCACCTGACCCTGGGAGACGCTGGCGCCGTTGCCCGTGCCGAGCCGGCTCTGATGGGCGTAGAGGGTGCTCAGGCCGCCCCCGTGATTGATGACCACCGCGTTCCCATAGCCACCCATGGTGCCGGCGAAGGCCACCGTCCCCCCCTTGGCAGCGCGGATAGGCGTGCCCATGCCACCGGAGATGTCGATGCCGGCATGGAGTCGGCCCCAGCGGGAGCCGAAGGGTGACGTAACCGGTCCTCGCAACGGCCAGGCCAGTCCGGCCCCGGAAACCCGTCCGTCAGAGCCGGGGTCCGCGGCCGGCGCCCCGCCGCGCCGTCCTCCTGGTGCCCCGACACCCACTGCCGCTCGTGCGGTGGCTTGGGCTTGAGCGGCAGCGGCGAGCTGGGCCGCGGCGGCCTGCTCCTTGGAGCGAATCAAGGTGCTGAGGCCCGACTCTTGCTGGGAGACCAGGTCTGCCTCTAGCTGGTACTCGCCGATGCGGCCTTGCAACGCCGCTGCCATCCGTTGCTGGTCCTGCTGGGCCCGACGCAGGTCGCCCAGCTGGGTCTGGGCCGTGGCGCGACGCTCCTCGGCCAGGCCACGAGCCTTGGCCAGAAGGCCACGCTGCTCCTTCAGGTCCTGGCCCACGGAGCGGAGCTGGTCCATCACGTTGCGGTCGTTGTTGTTGACCTGGCTGAGCAGGGTTCTCCGGCGGCTGGCCTCGCCCAGGTCCTTGGCGTGGATGACCTCGGTGAAGCCCTCCTCGCCCGGGCGCACATAGGCGGAGACGGCCCGCCCCACCACCGCCTGGCGAAGCTGTGCCTGCCTCTTCTCGGTGGCGGCCAGTTGTCTCTCGGCCACGGCGACGGCCGACATCGCCGCCTGCACGGCCTGGCTGGCGGCGTCGACGTCGGCCTCTTGAGCACGGACCTGCCCGCTCAGCACGCCGACAGCGGCTTCGAGCTCGGCGTCAGAGGCCTCGAGCTGGTTGAGCTGGGCGGCCACCTGCGCTTGCTTCTGGCGAGCTGCGTCACGCGTACGCCGGGCCTCGTCGAGTGACGGCTCGGCCCCGGCGGGCTGGGTCGCGGCCAGCGAGACAAGCACGATCAGCGCCGTCAACGGGCGTCGGAAGGTCTTCGGCATGAGAGTCGAACGGACCAGGCTGTCGCCCGGAAAAAGGCTGCGGTGCAACGTGAAACTAGTTACGGCAGGTTCTTAACGCAAGCTTTCCCGCCCCGGAGCCCTGAGTGGTCCAGGCCCGAGGAACCTCCAGGCAACACCCGCACTTCCCCGAACGGATGGCACCCTTCCGCCCCTCGGGCTCCGGACGGCCGTCACGCTACCCGCCGGGGCCGGGGCCAGACAAGACCTTGTTGGCCTCGGGCTTGGCCGTTGGGCTTGGGCGTGGCGTCAACACTCCACGAGGGCGCGGTCGGCCAGCCGGGTGCAGAGCCGTCGCAGCCGGGCAGCCGTCGTCGACCACGAGTAATGGCGGGCACGGGCAGCGGTCAGGCTCGACATGCTGGCCCCAAGCGGCCCGTTGGCCAGCACCCTCGCGGTGCAGGCGGCGAAGACCGCTGGGTCCCGGCTCTTCACGAGGAAGCCCGTTCGAGCGTCGTCGACAAGCGTGCGCAGCCCGCCCACAGCGGCCGCGACCACCGGAGTGCCGCATGCCGCCGCCTCCAGGGCAACCAGCCCGAATGATTCCGAACGGCTCGGGACCAGGCACACGTCGGCGGCCCGATAGTACGTGGAGAGGATCTCGTGGGGCTGGGGGTCCACGAACCGCACTCGGCCGGCCAAGCCCAGGGCCCGCACCTGGTCCCGGATGCGCGCCAGCTCTACCTCGCCCTGAGGGCCGCTTGGGCCGCCGACGACGACGAGGAACGCCTCCGGGAAGCTACGGAGCTCCGCCAGCGTGCCCACGGCGACGTCGACACCTTTCAGCGGCTGAATGCGACCGACGAACAGCAGCATGGGCCCCTTTGGCAGTCCCAGGGCCCGGCGAGCTCCGGGCCGGTGGCCGGGCGAGAAGAAGGCATGGTCGACCCCGGGCGCCACCACCTCTGTGCGGGAGGGCTCTATGCCGTACTGCGAGGTGATCTGCGCCGCCTCCACTGTCGACGAGGCGATCACGGCGTCGGAGCAACTCATCACCTCGAGCTCGGCCTGGGCCCGCCGCTCCGGATCCTCGTCCCCTTCGCCCTTCACCCGAGCCAGGGTGTGGAACGTCGAGACCAGCGGTACGTCGAGCTCGTGCTTCAGGGAATGGCCCACCAGCCCCCCGAGCCAGTAGTTGGCGTGGATGGCGTCCGGCCGCTGACCCCGTCCCATGCGGCTCAACACCGCGTCGGTGAACTCGGGGACGAGGTCGGGCAACCGTTCTTTCTCCACCTCGGCCAGGGGACCGGTCACCACGTGGTGGACCCGGAGACCCGGCTCCACGGCAACCACGGCGGCCAGCTCCGGCGCCCACGCCCGGGTGTAGACGTCACATTCGAGACCGGAGCGGGCGAGGGCCGACGAGAGCTGGCGGACGTAGACGTTCATGCCCCCCGAGTCGCCGCGCCCCGGTTGGGTCAGGGGCGACGTGTGCATCGAGAGGATTCCCAGCGTGCGCATGATCAACAGATCACCAGGTGAGGGCTCGTCCGTGGCGACGCACCCGCCGCCGTCGATGGAGACGGGGCGCCAGTGTTACGCGGAGTGGTCGGGGACGTCGCCCGGCAGCACGTCCTCGGGGTGGGCGTCGCCCGACTTGTACCGGGTCACGATCTCGGCCTGGAGGGTGTCGATGCGAGTCTGGAGGGCCGTCCGCCTGATGGAGACCCTCCTCTCCAGGTCGTGCAGCGCGTCGGCGATGTCTCGCACCTGCTGGTCGCTCATCCCGAGCAGACCCGACGAGGTGTCCACGTCGATGATGCGGTCGAGCTCGGCGGTGAGCTTGCGGTAGTTGACGTCGGGACCGATGTTGCGGCGCAGGCGACCCCGGCTCTGAGCCGAGCGGCCACCGTCGGAGAGGATCTCCGGAAGCTGCTCCACCACCTGACCGAGATCACGGCCCTCCAGACCGCCGGCACGGCGCTCCAGGTCGGCGAGCACGATGTCGAGCTTCACCTGCACACACCGGCGGAGGTAGGAGAGGGCGTCCTCGGCCACGTCGCATGCGTCCCTGCGGTGGCGCACCTCGGCCACGGGCATCTCCTCCAGGCCTTTCAGGTATTCGTCCGCGAGGAGCCGCTCCAGGTCGAGGTGGCGGTCGAGATCGAGGTCGAGATTGGAGGGATCCACAATGAGGCATGGTACCGCCGGATCGGCGCCTCCCCGCCCCGGTGGCCACCGAGGCCGGACACCGAGCCTTCCCGCCCGCTCGGAAGGGTGATAGCGGTACACGGGCCTGCCTTGCACCCGGGCCAGGGGTCCGAACGACCGGCTGTCGGTGCTGGCGTCGGGGTTGTCCCCGAGCACGGTCACGCCGGAGGGGTCGATGCCAGCCACCCGCTTGACCATGAGCTGGCGGGGCGAGCGGGGGTCGGCCACCACCACCAGGGCACCGAGGCGGGCCCGACCGCCACGCAGGACGAGCAGCCGGTCGCCCGGTAGTAGGGTCGGCGCCATGCTGTCACCTTGGACCTCCATCCGTCGGAACAGGCGTAGGACGAGGGTGACGATCACGCCTCCCCAGGCCGCGGCCCGGGTGGCCAGCACGAGTACCCGTATCGACCGAAGGAGCACTTGATGATCATTCTGCCCCGTCTCCTCGAGCTCGCCGACCGGCTGAGCCCGCCGCAGACCGTCCTGGCGCACTGTGACCTGCCGTGCGGTGTGTACGACCCGGCTCAGGCCCGGATCGAGGCGGAGTCCGTGCACTTGATCCAGGAGAAGTATCAGGACTCCGACGACGCCGAGTTCCGCGACCGCGCCATCCAGATCAAGGAGGAGCGGGCCGACCTGGTGAAGCACCACCTGTGGGTGCTGTGGACGGACTACTTCAAGCCAGACCACCTGGAGCAGTACCCCGAGATCCACGACATGTTCTGGAAGGCCACCAAGCTGGCCGGCGACGCCAAGAAGAGCACCGACCCAGCACAGGGTCAGGAGCTTCTCGACGCCATCGCCGAGATCGACAAGGTGTTCTGGGAGACCAAGAAGGGCTGAGCATCCCAGGCTGGTCCCAGACGGCGCTCAGGGTTCCCTCAGCCGAGGAGCAGCGTGGCCGCCAGGGCCCAGAGCGGCCCCAGTACCAGCAGGGAGTCCAGCCGCCGCAGGGCCGGCACCCGCACCTTTGGGTCGCCGGGGAAGAGAGAGCCGAGCATGGGGCCCATCGGCGCCAGGATCGCCGCCAATGCGCCGAGCACCCAGGGGCTCGAACCCCGGAAGAGTGATGCCAGCACGGCGGCGGCGGTGAGGGTCACCGTTCCCGTGGCCGCGATCCCGGCTGCGGGCCCTTCCCACGCGCTGGCTGCCCCCGAGCCCACCACGTAGGTGCCGGCGTCGTAGGCCATGGCGTAGGCGAAGAGCACGAGCGCCGGGATCATCCCTGACGTACCGAGAAGCAGTACCGGAGCGGCTGCGGCCGCGCCCACGGCCACCGCCATCCCCGAAACGAGCAGCAGCTCGCGCATCGGGGTACGGGTGGCTCCACCGCTGATCAAGACGTAGACAAGGCTCACCACCAGCACGGCCCCGGCTGTGGCCGCGAAGGCGATGGGTCCAATGGCCGCGGCCAACGTCACGCACGCCGCGGCCACGCCGCCGATGATGGTCACGGCCAGAGTCGGGGCCGAGGCCTCACGGCTCGGCCGATCCACTCGTGACCGGGCGATCTGGGCGCCGGCCAGGCCCGAGGCGGCGGCCAGCCAGAGCGCCAGCCAGAGCGGGCCCGCCATGGTCGTGGCCACGGTGACGATGGCCCAGATCAGGCTCAGACGTCCGTGGGGGCCGACGACCCGAGGCCTGCCCGCTTCGCTGATCCGCCCCCACGGTGCTCGTGCCCGTCCCGTTCCCGACGCGGGCTCCCGATCACTGGGACTGGGCATCCGCCTCTGCCGGGGCGCCGACGATCTCGTCATGCCGGTAGTAGGTGACACCTCGCGAGGCGACCCGAGCACCACGTCCCTCTCTCTAGTCCCACCTGCGGTAACGGCGTCGGGGTTCTCCCGACCGTAGTGCAGGGTCGCGCCCCTCGACCCATGGGCGAGTGCGGGCGCATCCTAGGCTCGGGCGGCATGGCACGGCTCCTGCTCCTTCGCCATGGGCAGTCCCGATGGAACGCCGAGAATCGTTGGCAGGGCTGGGCCGATCCACCACTGTCCGATCTGGGCGAGGCTCAGGCCGTCGGCTTGGCCTCGAGGCTGGCTGCCACCGCCATGGACGGGACGCCGCTGGCCGGGGTGGTCAGCTCCGACCTCGAGCGGGCACGGCGCACGGCCACCATCGTGGGGGAGCGTCTCGGGCTCGGCGTCGACGTCGACACGGCGCTCCGAGAACGGGACGTGGGGTCTTGGTCGGGCCTCACCACGGCCGAGATCGAGCGCCGCTGGCCCGAAGAGCTGGCTGCTTGGCGAGTCGGAGGCCTGGCCGCACCACCCGGCGGCGAGTGCGACGACGCCATGGCTGAGAGGGTGCTGAGGGCGCTCGGCCGCCTGGTGGCCCGAACCGAGACTGCACTCCTCGTGGTCACCCACGGAGGTCTCATCCGACTGGTCCATCGCCGCCTCGGCCTGGAACCACCCCCCACCCCGAACCTGTCCGGGCGCTGGTTCCACGGGGCCGCCGGTACGGATGGCTTCGCCAGCCTCGTCGCCGGAGCGCTCTTCCTCCCCGGCCTCGGGGATGACGCCGGCGACCAATCCCCCTTCGTCCCCGACACCAGGCCCGGTTGATGAGCGAGCGGAGCTGGTGAACGAGCCGCAGCGGACGCCCGCCGCCCTCCTCCTCTCGGTGGCGCTGGGCGCCGCCGGCATCCTCTTGTTCCTCGTGGGGGCGCTACTCGGCAGTGACGCGGTGTTCGTCGCCGGCGCCACCGCAGGCGCCCTCTCGCTCGGCGCCGCCCTCTACTGGCGTTCGGAGCTGATCAGTGCCTGGAGGCAGGGCCGGCGTCGGTCCTGACCCTCGCCGTGATCTCCGAGGCCAGCGTGGCCGCCAAGGTCGGCGTCAGCAGGTCGGTGCCGTGGCCCTCGCCCGGCCTCCACCACAGCTCCTTGGGCTCCGGTGCCCACTCGTAGATGCGCTCGGCGTGCTCGGGGCCGAAGTAACAGTCGTCGGGGTCGTGGACCACGATCGTGAACGCCGGCGCTGCCGGGCGGATGGCGGTGGAAGCGTCGGGCAGGCCCTCGCAGTCCATCCCCATCCGGGTTCGCGCCAGGGTGGCCAGGAGCAACCGGCCCCCACGGCCGCTCACCGCCCGCTGCACCCGGGTGAACCCGGCCCTGCCCCCTTCCGACCACCCCGACGGGGCGCTGATGGCCACGAGGCCGGCCACGCCCCCGTAGGCCCCGGCGTGGACCAGCACGATAGCTCCGCCGAGGCTCATTCCCACAGTGACCACCGGCAGGCCGGGGGGTGCGGCCCGTACTGCGGCATCGACGTCGAGGGGCTCGTACCTGCCCATGGAGCAGGTACCCTCCGAATGGCCGTGGCCTCGCAAGTCCGGTACGACCACGTGGAAGTGCTGGGACAGCAGCTGGGCGAAGGCATGCACCCGAGGTGAGCGCGACCAGTTGGTAAAGCCGTGCACGAGGACGATGGTGCACGGGGCGCTGAGGGGACCCTCGATGCGCCAGGCGCTGAGGCGCACGCCGTCCTGGGTGGTGAGGCCCAGTCGCTGCTCGCGCCGGTAACGGGGGGCGAGGACGTACTGGCGGAGGTAGGTTCCTACCGCCTGGCCAGGGTTTCTTCTCGCCATTCGGCCTCCATGCGACCGAGCTCGGTGCTCGGCGGTGAGCCCTTGCGGTACTCGGCCAGAATCGCCCGCCAGTGGTTCGTTGCCCCCAGGCGGCCGAGCAGGGCGCTCACCCCCCACACCACGCGGTCCAAGATGACGTAGGACGTGGGCATGTTGAGCTGCTTGATCAGCTCGCCGTACCGCCCGTTCACGTCGATCACCGTCTGAAGGGCCTTGACCGTCCAGTCCTGGGTGTAGGTGAAGCACTCGCTCATGAACGGCTCGTACGGGCCCCGCACGTACTCGTAGACGAACTTGGGGTCGAAGCCGTGATGGGACGGGAGGAAGCCGACGTTCACGGCTCTCTTGACCATGGTCTCGGCGTCGTGGTCGAGGATGGCGTCGAGGACCGACCCGAGACGCTCGAGCTCACCGGGAGACCACCTCTTGACCAAGCCGAAGTCGAGGAAGGTCACCGAGCCGTCGTCGTGGAAGCGATAGTTGCCGGGATGAGGATCGCCGTTGAACACGCCGTGCTGATGGATAGAGCCCTGGGCGAAACGCATGAGGATCTCGCCTGCTCGGTCCTTGGCTGCCTGGTCGGCGGTGGCGAGGAACTCGGTCCAGCGCATGCCCTCCACCCACTCGCTGGTGAGCACCCGCTGGGAGCTGCGCTCGGGCACGACCCGAGGCACCCGGATGTAGGGGTGGCCGGCGTAGCGATCGGCGAACTCGGTCTGGCAGCCGGCCTCGTGCGAGTAGTCGAGCTCGTCGGCCATACGGGCCCGCAGCTCGTCGACCATGGCCTTGACGTCGAGGTTCTTCAGGGCGAACTGGGCGAACATCCCGTAGAGCAGCTCAGCGTTGTCGAGGTCGCTCTTGATGGCCTTGTCCACGCCCGGGTACTGGACCTTCACGGCCACGATGCGCCCGTCGGGCATCACGGCCCGGTGGACCTGGCCGATGGAGGCGGCGGCGGTGGGCACGGGGTCCCAGTCCAGGAAGAGCTGCTCGGGGTCGTCGCCGAGCTCGTCTCGGATGACCTGCTCGGCCAGGCTCGGCGCCATCGGGGGAACGTCGGCCTGAAGCGTGGCCAATGCAGCCCGGGCCTCGGGCGGAAGGCCGTCGGCGATGAAGGAGAGCATCTGGCCCGCCTTCATGATGGCGCCCTTCATGCCCCCCAGCACTCGAGCCACGTCCTCGGCGCTACGGATGGCGAACTGCTCCTCCAACCGGGCCCGCTCCTCTTCGGTGGCGGCGCGGCCCTTCACCCGGAGCCGGGCGTATTGAACACCCCGCCGGGCCGTGAGCCGCCAAACCCGGGTCTGGCGCTCGAGCCGGAGGCGGCGGTCAGCGTGGCGGAGGTAGTAGGCGCCCAGCCCGGCTCCTGCGCAACCGGCTCCGACCACGCCAGCCAGTGCGCCCACGTAGGCCTTTCTCACCGGCGGCTCTCTACTGCTGTTGGCCGGTGGCGCGTGCCTCCCGCTCGGCCGCGGTCTGGTCCTCCAGGCAGAAGCGAGCGGCGGGCATGGCCTCGAGCCGAGCGTCGTCAATAGGCCGTCCGCAGGCCTCGCACGTGCCGTACGTCCCCTCGTCCAGGCGGCCAAGGGCGAGCTCGATATCGGCGAGCTCTCCCTCCAGGCTCTCCAGGATGGAGAGGTCCCGCTCCCGGTTGAAGGTCTCAGTGCCCGTGTCGGCTTGATGCTGATCGACAGAGGAGAGCTCAGCCAGACTCTCCTGCTCCGTCTCCGAAGTCAGGCCCTCTTGCAGGAAGCCCTCACGCAAGCCCTCGAGACGGGCCCGCTCCTCGTCCAGTCGCCCCCGGGCCTGATCGCTCGCCATGCGCCAACTGTACTTTCCCCCTGCCGGTGCCAACGCGGCGCCTACGCGGATGGCCCACCTCCGGCCGTCGGTACGCTGGCCCCGTCGGGCCGCTAGCTCATCGGGTAGAGCAGGGGACTTTTAATCCCAAGGTGCAGGGTTCGAGACCCTGGCGGCCCACCGCGCCACGAGCGCGCCAGGCACCCATCGGGCTCCTGCCGACCACCGACTGCTCCCCGCCCGACGGTCACCCCCCGTGATCGACACCACCCGGGCCGAGCGAGTGGGATGGGTGGGTCAGGTGAGGAGCAGGATGAGGATTATGATGATTATTAGGGTGCCAATTCCGATATACATGGGATCCTCCGGCTGGAACGTGCCCGTCTGGCCCGCGACCCAAACATCGTTGCGCCCAGGCCGGAGGCCGCGTCACGGCACCTGAGTGCTTCGCCGACCGGGCCCAAGCCGGACAGGTCCTGGCAGGCCTGCTCGAGGAATACCGCGACCGCTCGAGGCTCCTCGTCCTGGGGCTCCCCAGAGGAGGGGTTCCTGTGGCGGCCGAGGTGGCCAGAGCGCTCGGAGCGCCTCTGGATGTGTTCGTGGTGCGAAAGCTCGGCGTCCCCGGCCGGGAGGAGTTGGCCATGGGCGCCATCGCCAGCGGCGGGGTGCAGGTCCACAACGCCGAGGTCATTGCTCGCCTGGACATCTCCGACGACGTCATCGCCGCCGTCGCCGCCCGTGAGGCCAGCGAGCTCCAACGCCGGGAGCTGGCCTACCGCAGCGGGAGGCCACCCCTGGAGGTACCCGGTCGCACCGTCATCCTGGTCGACGACGGCTTGGCCACCGGCTCCACAATGCGCGCCGCCATCGCCGCCGTCCGGGAGAAGGGCCCGGCGGCGGTGATGGTGGCCGTTCCCACCGCCGCCGAGGCGACCCTGGCTGCCCTGCGGTCCGAGGCCGACGCCGTCGTGGCCGCCGTCACACCCGAGCCGTTCATCGCCGTCGGCCATTCCTACCTGGATTTCTCCCAGACCACCGACGAGGAAGTCCGGCGCCTGCTGCTGGGTCCCCAAACCGGTTGAGGCGCTGCA
>JALZKD010000199.1 GCA_030859405.1 Actinomycetota bacterium
ACCTGGTGGTCTCCACCTCCTGTTCCCTGCAGCACAGCCCGATCGACCTCGATGCCGAGACCGACCTCGATGCCGAGATCCGCTCCTGGATGGCCTTCGCCCGCCAGAAGGTGGCCGAGGTCGCCACGCTGGCACGGGGCCTTGGCGAGGGTAGGGGAGCCGTTGCCGCCGAGCTCGAGGCCAACGCCGGCGCCCTGAACAGCCGGCGCACCTCCCCCCGCACCCGTAACCCAGCCGTGCGGGAACGAGTGAGCGCCCTCACCGACGCCGACAGTCGTCGGGCCAGCAAGTTCCCCGACCGTCGCGTGGCCCAGCAGGCCAAGCTCGGGCTCCCGGTCCTGCCCACCACCACCATCGGCTCCTATCCCCAGACCGCCGAGATCCGCCAGGCCCGGACCCGGCTCCGCCAGGGGCGCCTCGGCCCCGAGGACTACGCCGAGCAGATGAAGGCCGAGATCCAGCGGGTGATCCGCTTCCAGGAGAACCTGGGCTTCGACGTGCTGGTGCACGGCGAGCCCGAGCGCAACGACATGGTTCAGTACTTCGCCGAGCAGATGGACGGCTACGTCTTCACCCAGAACGCCTGGGTGCAGTCCTACGGCTCCCGCTATGTCCGGCCGCCCGTCATCTACGGAGACGTCCTGCGGCCCCATCCCATGACGGTGGAGTGGGCGACATACGCCCAATCGCTGTCGGACAAGCCGGTGAAGGGCATGCTCACCGGGCCCGTGACCATGCTCATGTGGTCGTTCGTGCGCGACGACCAGCCCCGCTCGGAGACGTGCAAGCAGCTCGCCCTCGCCATCCGCGACGAGGTGGCCGACCTCGAGGCGGCCGGCATCGCAATCATCCAGGTGGACGAGCCGGCCATCCGCGAGGGCCTGCCGCTGCGCCGGGAGCGCTGGGGGGAGTACCTCGAATGGGCAGTGCTCTGCTTCCGGGTGGCCACCGCCGGGGTCGATGACACCACCCAGATCCAGACCCACATGTGCTACTCCGACTTCGGCGACATCATGGCGCCCATCCACGCCATGGACGCCGACGTCCTTCTGGTGGAGGCGTCCCGGTCCCGCATGGAGCTGCTGCACGACTTCCAGCGTGAGGGCTACCTCCAGGAAGTGGGACCCGGGGTCTACGACATCCACTCGCCCCGGGTGCCATCGCCCGAGGAGATGGCCGAGCAGCTCCACCTCGCCATCGAGGTCCTCGAGCCGCACCAGATCTGGGTCAACCCCGACTGCGGGCTCAAGACCCGGGGATGGCCCGAGGTGGAGTCCAGCCTGGGCAACCTCGTCCTCGCCGCCCAACAGGTCCGCGAGGAGATCGCCTCGCAACCCTAGGTTGCCCGGCGAGCCTTGCCGCCGCCGTCGTACACGGGTCTTCCTTCTTCGTCATTGCGGACGCCGTCGTGGAGGCGATGGGGCTGGGACTTGCCCACGTCGAGGAGGTGGACCACCTCGACGCCTTTCAGGACGGCGGCGTCGGCGATGAGGCGACGGTGGCAGCGCCACCACAGCGTCTCCGCGCACATGACGGCCAACGGGAGCTCTTCGATCAGGTGGTCCAGCGCGTGGCGGAACTCGGCGGTGTCCATGTGGTCGGCGTAGGCGCCGAAGGCCTGGTTTCTCCAGGCCCGATGGCGAGAGTCGGCGGCGCGGCTGCGACGACCCCCTAGAGCCTCCCACCACCGGTAGGTGATGCCGCGGGCCGGCAGGTCCCGCTCGAGCCCGGCTCGGCTCAGGTGGGGGTGGCGTCTCGACCCCGGGTAACGGCGGACGTCGACCACCACCGAGAGGCCGGCATCGCCGATCACGGCGGCCAGCTCGTCCACCGAGCGGGTGCCGTGGCCCACCGTGTACAGGGTCACGCCCCTGCCAGGAGCGCCCGCGCCACCAGGTCGGTGCCGAAGGCGGTGAGGATGGCCAGGTACAGCAGCCCGGTTGCGGCCATGACCGCCGAGTAGGCCCTCTCCCGCAGGGCGGCCCGGGTGACGAAGGTGAGGATCAGCGTGGAGACGGCGCACGCCAGCCAGAACCACCCGAGGATCCCGCCGTAGCCGTCGTCGATGGTTCCCGAGAGCACGGAGAGCATGCCCGGGGGCCAGAGGAGGACGGCCATCTCCACCGGCCACAGCAGCGCCAGCCACCGGTTCAGCTCGCCGAGGGGTCCCCGCCCCAGCTTTGGCTGCACCAGGTACCAGTGCCCGAGCAGCATGGCGTCGGTGACGGCGCCGAGAAAGGCGGCGCCCACCAGAGTGCGGACCACGGCCAGCACGTCGGGGCCTCCGGCGGCGAGGCCGGCGGCCACCAGGCCCAGCGCGCCCACGGCCGGCGCCATCAGGTCCAGGGCGGGAGGGAACTCGGGAGGGAGCTCGGCCGCCGCCGTCTCTGGCGGTGCCGAGCCCCCGTCCACCTTCCCCACCATGGCCGCCACCCGCTCGGCCCGTCTTTGCTGAAGGGCCCGCTCGCCGGCCACGCCGGCCCGACGTCGCACGACCGAGACCATCAGGGCGCCGCTGGCGGCCAGGGTGACGAGGACGGCGCAGGCGTCTCGCACCGGGACCGGGCCGAGCAGCTGCCCGCAGGCCACGGCCGACGCCGCCAGCACCAGGGTCGTGGCCCTGAAGAGCCAGCCGTAG
>JALZKD010000084.1 GCA_030859405.1 Actinomycetota bacterium
GCCTCCAACCTCACCGCCTGCTCACCGAGGGACCGCAGCCGCATCTCGATGCGCTCGTGCCCGGCGTCCCACCTGGCCACATGGGCGTAACGGGGAAGCACGAAATCGCCCGCCAGCTCCCGGTTCAGGACGGAAAGGAGATTGCGGTTGAAGGCGGCGGTGACGCCCACGGCGTCGTCGTAGGCGGCCACCAGACGGGAGGGGTCCTTCACCAGGTCGGTGCCGAGCAGCAGTGCGTCGCCGGTCTCCATTCCCGCAGCCAGCTCGGCGAGGAACGTCTTGCGCCGCTCGGGAAGGAGGTTCCCTATGGTGCCGCCGAGGAAGGCCACCACCCGCCGCCCGCCCGTGGGCAGCGCTTTCAGGTGTCGCTCGAAGTCGCCCACCACGCCCCGGATCTCGATGCCGGGGTAGGCGGTGGCGATGGCTGCGCCGGCCGAGCGCAGCATGACCTCGCTTACGTCGAAGGGGGCGAAGCGACGCAGGGTGCCGACTTGGGCCAGGGCGTCGAGCAGGAGGCGGGTCTTCTCCGACGAGCCAGAGCCCAGCTCGACCACCGTGTCGGCGCCGGTGAGAGCGGCGATGTCTCCGGCATGATCCTCGAGGATCTGGCGCTCCCGGCGGCCCGGGTAGTACTCCGGCAGCCGGGTGATGGCCTCGAACAGCAGGGAACCCAACTCGTCGTAGAACCATTTGGGCGGCAGCTCCTTGGGCTGGCCCCTGAGGCCCCGGCGGGCGTCGTCTCGAAGCGCGGCTTCGATGTCCTCAGGCCCGAGGTGGACCTCGATCGACAGTGCGCTTGTGCTCGTCATGTGCCCGCTGGTCGCCCGGCCCAGTGTTCCCGCGCCCTGGCGAGGGTGGTCACGGTCATGTCCTCGGGCGTGGCCACCACCACCGAGCCTTCGGGCACCGCCTCCCAATCAGGATGGTCGTCGCAGGGCTCGGACGCCACCAACGACCCGCCTCGGGCCAGTCCCACGCCGGAGAGCACCGACAGGGAGTCCCCGCAGGCGGTCGCCGCCACGCGGTGTCCGTCGGTGAGGACGAGGTTCAGGCGAGCCGTCGTGGACTCGAGCACGACGCCCACGACCTCGGCCAGAGCTTGTTCAGCCGACGCCCCGCCGTCGAGGTGGTCGAGGACCAAGGCGAAGAGCACCTCCGAGTCGCTCGCTCCCTCGATGCCGGCGGTTCGTCGGTCCGAGACCAGCCGGCGCAGGCGCGCCCCCACCTCGGTCCTGAACCCGTCGACCGCTCCGTTGTGAGCGAACAGCCACCTGCCGGCGAGGAAGGGTGGCGTCCCGCTCTCCTCCACCGGAGCGGGAGGGGTGGCGCTGCGGACGGCGGCCAGCATGGCCGAGGCGTCCACCAGGCCGGCCCAGGTGGCGAAGGACCGGTCGGCCCACATGGGCCGTGGGGTGCGGTGACGGGCGGGTTCCGCTCGACGAGTCACGTCGTACCAACCCACCCCCCATCCGTCGGCGTTGATGGTGCCGTGGCGCTGGTGGCGGGGAGCCCACGACTGGTGGAGCAGCGAATGCGGAGGGTCGACCAGCAGCCGCTCGAGACTGACCGGCGGGCCCAGGTAGGCGAGAAGGCGGCACACGCCCGGCGCGTCCTGTCGCCTTCTCAGCGCACCGTCAGGCGCAGGCCGAGGGACTGCACTAGACGTCGCGGGCGCAGCGAAAGCCGCAGAAGATCTGGCGGCGAATGGCGAGGTCCCAGTTGCGGAAGGTCGTGCGGGCCACGCTCGGGTGCGTGGCCCACGAGCCCCCGCGGAGCACCTTGTAGCCGGCGCCGAAGAAGACCTCGGAGTACTCCGGGTAGGGGAAGGAGCGGAAGCCCGGGTAGGGGTCGAGGTCGGAGCTCGTCCACTCCCACACGTCACCCACCATCTGGTGACAGCCGTAGGCACTGGCCCCATCCGGGTAGGCACCCACCGGTGCCGGGCCGAGGTGGGCTGGCCGGAGGTGGCCCTGTCCGAGGTTGGCCCGGGTGGCGGTGGGTTCGTCATCGCCCCACGGGTACCGCCGCTTGCGCCCCGTCGACGGGTCCCACGAGGCCGCCTTCTCCCACTCAGCCTCTGTCGGAAGGCGCTTGCCCCGCCAACGGGCGTAGGCCGCCGCCTCGTGCCAACACACGTGCTGCACCGGCTCGTCGACAGGCAGGTCCTCGTTCGAGCCAAAGCGCCGGCGGGACCATGACGACGGCCCCTGACGGGTCCAGAACTGGGGTTGGCCGAGGCTGGCCTCCTGGCGCCAGGCCCATCCCTCCTCGTCCCACCACCTCCGTTCGCCGTAGCCGCCCGCCTCCACGAACTCGGCGTAGGCGCCATTGGTGACGGGGGCGGTGTCGATGAAGTACGGGGCCAGGGCGACCTGATGGGCAGGCCGCTCGTTGTCGAGAGCTCGGGGATCGGCGTCGGTGCCCATCAAGTTGGTGCCCATCAAGAAGGCACCACCGTCGATCAGCACCTCGTCGTGGACAGGCGGCGCGCCCACCGGGAGCGGCGCGGCCACGGTCCGGTAACCAGGCTCCTCCATGAGCTGGAGGGTGGCCAGCATGGTCTCGTCATGCATGTGCTCGTGCTGGACCACCATGTGGTACACGAAGGCGCCGGCGAGGAGGGGCCGAGCTGGATCCAACTCCACCTCCGCCAGCACGTCGAGGGCCCGTCCCCGTACCTCGGCCACGTACGAACGGGCCTCCGCGGGCGCCAGCAGTGGCAGGGAGGGACGATTGGCTCGGGGATGGCGGAAGGCGTCGTAGATGCCGTCGAGGTCGGACCAGAACCCGGGTGCTCCGAGGGCGCGCACCAGCCACTGGTCCTCGTAGTTGCCCACGTGAGCCAGGTCCCACACCAGCGGGGACATGAGCTTCGAGTGCTGCCGCACCAGGTCTGCGTCGGAGAGGGGCTCCACCACATCGAGCGAGCGGGCCCGCGCCGCCTCCAGTTGGGTGGCGATCACCTCTTTCCCGTTCACGAGTCGTTCCCCGTCACCGTCAGATGGGCAGCATCGTTGTAGCGCACCAGCCGCCATTGGTTGTCGCCCCCCTGTCCGTTGCGCCGTTCCCACTCGGTGACCGAGGTGTTGGTCACCAGGAGGTCGACGCTGGGCGAGGGCAGGGTGGGCAGGCCGAGAAAGCACCTCATCGAGCCGATGACCACCCCGCCATGGCACGCCACCACCACGCTCCGGCCCTGGTGCTCGTCGGTGAGGCGGGTGAGGGTCCGTCCCACCCGCACGTTGAACTCGGCCAGGCTCTCGCCGCCCGGGGACATGGGCTCGTACGGACGGCTGCTCATGTCCACGCCGTAACGCTCGGCGTACTGGTCCCAATCGAGGGTGTCGCACTCCCCCGGGTGGAGCTCACACAGCTCGCAGTCCCGCACCATCTCAGGCCTGCCACCAACCGAGCTGGTGAGGGCGGGGGCGATGATCTCCGCAGTCTCGATGGCCCGAGGCAGGGTGCTCGAGGCCAGCACGTCGGCCACGAGCTCGCCGGTGCGAGCGAGGCGGTCCCGCAACATCCTCGCCTGGTGCCGGCCCAGCTCGCTCAAGCCCGTGCAACCGCGCTCCCCCCCCACCACCCGGTCCAGGGCGGCACGGGCCTCGCCGTGGCGCACGAGGACCAAGCGAGTCACGTCACTCACGACAGGTGGTCCACGAAGCGGGCCAACTGCTTCAGGTTGCGGCACTCGAAGGTGCCGTCACAATGGGGTGCATACTGGTCGATGACCGAGTCGCCGGTGTCCCAGTACGAGCGCGGCTCGGGGTTCAGCCAGTAAACGCGACGGGCCACCTTGGCCACCTCGGCCATCACCCACGCCTGGGCCGCGTGGTAATTGTTCCTTGCGTCGCCGAGGACGATGACCGTCGTCCTCGCTGAGATCTCCCCGCCCCAACGCTGCCAGAAGGCGTCCAGCGCACGGCCGTAGTCGGAGTGGCCGTCGGCCCAGATGACGTCGGCCTCGGTGTTGACCCTGCGCACGGCCTCGCTGAGGTCCTGGCTGTCCTCGAAGAAATGCGTCACCTCGTCGATCCCGTCCACGAAGACGAAGCTGCGCACCTTGGAGAACTGCGAGGACATGGCGTGCACGAGCTCCAGGGTGAAGCGGGAGAAGGAGGCCACCGAACCCGACACATCGGCGATCACCAGGATCTCTGGCTTGGACGGGTGGGGATGGCGGAACCTCAGCTCGGCCGGGACGCCGCCGTAGGAGAGCGAGTGACGCACCGTCTGGCGGAAGTGCAGCGATCCCCGCCGGCGGTGACGACGACGCCGGCCCAGGCGAGCAGCCAGCTTGCGGGTCAGTGGGTGAAGGGCACGCCGCAGGGCGGCCAGATCCTCGGCGCTGGCGTGCATGAAATCGACATCCTCGGGGAGTGGCACCCGCATGGTCCTGGCCAGCGCCTCGGGGCCCCGGTCGGCCACCAGGCGCCGGCGGATCTCCCCCTCGACCTCAGAGCGGAGCCGTTCCACCCGAACCCGGTGCTCGTCGGCCAGGAGCCGCTCCTCCAGCTCGGAGAGCCCGTCTCCGCTCAGGTGCCGGCTCGACCCCAGGAGGCGGGCCACGCGCCCGTCGAGGTCGAGGTGACGCAGGGTGCGGTGCAGGTAGTACCTCGCCCCCACCGGCCGCCCTTCCTCCATGCCTGCGAACCGGGTGACGGCATGGGCCGCCGCCGCCCTGATGACTGCCTCCATGGCGGCGTCGTCGTCGACGACGAAGGCCCGCTCCAAGCACTGTTCCAGCTCCTCTGGGTCGTCGGTCGCCGGACGCGGCCCGAAGTGGTGAGGAGAGAAGTAGACGTCGAAGATGGCGTCGAAGGCCTTGCGATGTGAGTGGGACTTGACCAGGGTGGCGCCGAGGGCGTGCTTGAAGGCCTGGCGGTCCTCGAGGGGCACGTGGCGGACGGCCTCCATGGCGTCGATGTCCTCGGTGAGGCTCACTGGCAGGCCCGCGGCTCGCAACTCGACGATGAACCGGGACAGCATGTCGAACATCGGTCCTGCTCAGCTCCCGACGACGGTCAACTCTCGCCCTGCCTTGACGATGTCGGCCTGGTGCTTGAGGAGGATGTGAAGGGTCTGGCGCGCCGTCTCGGCGTCCACGCTCTCGGCCCCGAGGAGCATGAGTGTCCCGGCCCAGTCCAGAGTCTCCGACACCGACGGAGCCTTCTTCAGGTCCAGCTGGCGGATGAGGCGCACGATGCGCACCACCTGGTCGGCCAGGTGCTCCGAGATGCCAGGCACCCGGCTTCGCACGATCGCCTTCTCCCGCTCCGGGTCCGGGTAGTCCACGTGCAGGAAGAGGCAGCGGCGCTTGAGGGCCTCGGACAGCTCCCGGCTGTTGTTGGACGTGAGGAAGACCATGGGGACCTGGGTGGCCACCACCGTGCCCAGCTCGGGGATGGAGACCTGGTAGTCGGAGAGGACCTCCAGCAGCAGGGCCTCGGTCTCCACCTCGACCCGGTCCACCTCGTCAACGAGCAGCACCACCGGGTCGACGGCCCGGATGGCTTCGAGCAGGGGCCGGGTGAGGAGGAACTCCTCGCTGAAGATGTCCTCCTCGATCCGGCTCCAGGCAGCTTCGGCGCCCTCCATGGCCATCTCGCCTGTCTGTCGCTGAGCCTGGATGCGCAACAGCTGCTTCTTGTAGTTCCACTCGTAGAGGGCCTTGGCCTCGTCGAGGCCCTCGTAGCACTGGAGTCGGATGAGCCGGGCGCCGGCCATGTCCGCCACCGACTTGGCCAGCTGCGTCTTGCCCACCCCGGCAGGCCCCTCCACCAGCACCGGCTTGCCCAGGCGCTGGGCCAGGTACACCACGCCGGCGATGGCCTCGTCGGCCAGGTAGCCGACCCCGGCCAGGCCCTCTCGCACCTCGGCTCCGGAGGCGAAGCTTGCTGCTGTCACGGGCGACTGGTCACGTGCGGATGTGGCCGTTGCCCTCGACCACGTACTTGACGGTGGTGAGCTCGCGCAGGCCCATGGGGCCTCGGGCGTGCAGCTTCTGGGTGCTGATGCCGATCTCGGCGCCGAAGCCGAACTGCTCGCCGTCGATGAAGCGAGTGGACGCGTTGACGACCACGGCGGCGGCATCGACCTCGTTCACGAAGCGCCGTGCCGCGGCCAGGTCGGCGGTGACGATGGCCTCGCTGTGACCAGAGCCGTAGCGGCGCACGTGGTCGATGGCCCCGTCCAGGGAGGCCACCACGGCGACCGACAGCTTGAGGTCCAGGAACTCGGCGCCGAAGGCCAGGTCGTCGGCGACACCGATCTCGGGGAGGATCTGTCGGGCCCGTACGTCGCCGACGAGCTCAACGCCCTGGAGGGCCTCGGCGGCCCGCGGCAGGAAGCTCTCGGCCACGGCCTCGTGCACCACGAGGGACTCGGCGGCGTTGCAGACCGAAGGCCGTTGGGTCTTGGCGTTGACGAGGATGGAGAGGGCCATGTCGAGGTCGGCGAACTCGTCTACGTAGACGTGGCAGTTGCCGTCCCCGTCGATCACGTAGGGGACGGTGGCGTTGTCGAGGACGGCCTGAATGAGCGAGTGGCCGCCCCGGGGGACGAGGCAGTCGATGACGCCCCGCAGGCGCATGAAGGCCACGGCCGACTCCCGGCTCACCTCCTCCACGAGCAGCACTGCGTCCTCGGGCAGGTCGGCCTTGGCCGCCCCCTCTCGCAGTACCTGGGCGATGGCCCGGTTCGAGGAGATGGCGGCCGACGAGCCGCGCAGGAAGGCGGCGTTGCCGGACTTGAGGCACAGGCCGGCCGCGTCGCTGGTGACGTTGGGGCGGTTCTCGTAGATGATGCCCACCACACCGAGGGGAACCCGGACCTGGCTGATGCGCAGGCCGTTGGGTCGGGCCCAGCCGGCCACCACCTCGCCCACCGGGTCGGGCAGGGCCGCCACCTGTCGAAGGCCGTCGGCCATGGCCTCCACGCGGGCCGTGTCCAGACGGAGGCGATCGACGACAGTGGCTGACGTCCCAGCCCCCTCGGCCCGGGCCACGTCCTCGGCGTTGGCGGCCACGACGTCGCCCGCCCTCTGCACCAGAAGGTCGGCGCCAGCCTCGAGGGCGGCGTCCTTGACCGCGGTGGACGCGCCGGCCAACTCCCTTGCTGCCCGCTTGGCGCGCTGACCCAGATCTTGGAGCACGGTCACGGGAAAAGGCTAGCTGGCCGCGCCCCGTGCCCCGGTCGTGAGGCATGGGCGACGACCCGGTCCCTTACGCTCGTGGACATGGCCGCCCGAGTGCTGGCGCTGTTCGCCGCCGTCGTCATGGTGGTTGGGTCCCTCGCAGTGCGCTCACGCCTCGACGAGGGTGGTGGCGGGGGTGGTGGTGACAGTGGCGGTGACATGCGCCTGGTGTGCGCCAGCGAGCTGGCCGCCGTGTGCCAGGCGCTCGATGGGATGGCGGAGGTCTCGGTGGAGCCGGCCGGGGTGACGGCCGACCGCCTGGCCAAGGAGGGTGCCGAAGGCCCGGCCAGCCTCGACGGCTGGCTGGTGCCCTCGCCCTGGCCCGACATGGTGCGGGCCGCCCGCCAGCGGGGCGGGCTGGAGACCCAACTGGAGACCGGGCCCGTACTGGCCCGCTCACCACTCGTCCTGGCGGTATGGCCCGACCGGCTCGGCGTTCTGCGCCAGTGCGGGAGCGGGCAGGTCACCTGGAGGTGCTGGGGTGACGTGGCCGGGCAGCCGGCGTCACAGCTCAAGCCGGGTCACGCCGGCGTGGACGAGGCGGTGGGCCTGGCCACGGTCGGAGCCGCCACCGCCGG
>JALZKD010000085.1 GCA_030859405.1 Actinomycetota bacterium
TCGCGTCCTGTGCCTCGACCCTGAGGACCGCAATGCCTGGGTGGGTGCCCGGCGGATAGCGACGAACGTCACCGAACCCTCTGTCGAGGGTAACCAGGAACCGGTCGTGTCGGATCGCTGCAGCGAGGACCTCGGGATCGGCCGCACCGCCGAGGGCTTCGTCGAGGACGGTGTCGACGTCATGGCCGAGCGTGGCTGCGGCCAGGCGGGCGGAGGCGGGAAGGTTCTCGTCGAGCTTCAGCCTCACCGAGGGGCGGGCTCGAGCGGATACAGCTCCTCACGAGCGAGCATCGCTGCGTAGGCGAGCGCGGCTCGCACAGCACCCATCGGGAGCGTTGGGTACTGCTCGTGGATCTCCGCTTCCGACATCTCGGCCGCTAGACAGTCGAGCACCACGCTCACTGGAATCCGCGTGCCGCGCAACCGAGCCTGGCCGTGCACGACGGACGGATCCACCTCGATGAGCTCGAGCAGCTCCGTAGCCATGCGGCCATGATCCCACGCCGGAAGGTGAACGCCAGCGTCCGCGATCTTCCTACGCCCATGGTGGCAATTACTTGTCCGCCAGGCACCGTGGCGCCCGGCCAAGTGTGGGTCCGAACTGAGGATCGAGAAAATTCTTGGCCGGCGAAAGGCCAGGTCAGAGGGCACTTTTTCGTCGTGCCCCGCCTATAGGCCGGCTCACCGTCACCCTCCTGCCCGTCGGGCTTAGAGTGCCCTCTGAGGAGAGGCTCGAGAGGGCATGGCGAGCATCGACAGGCGGCCCAGCGGTCGCTACCGGGCCCGCTGGCGGGAGTACCCCGGTGGCCCAGAAGACCCGCCACTTCGACCCCAAGCGCGACGCCGAGCGCTTCCTCGACGCCATCCGCGGCGACTTGGCCCACGACACCTACATCGACCCGGCCGGGGGCCTGATCCCGTTCCGGGAGTACGCCGAGGAGTGGCGGGCGGCTCAGATCCACCGGCGCTCCACCGCCGAGCAGGCCGAGACCTACCTGCGGAACCACGCCTACCCCACCCTCGGCCACCGGCCCCTCGGCGTCATCCGCCGAAGCGAGATTCAGGGGTGGGTGAGGAGGATCAGCGCCACGCTGGCCCCCGGCTCGGTCGAGGTCGTCTACCGATGGGTGGCCACCATCTTCAAGGCTGCCGTGGGCGACCGGCTGATCCCGGCCTCTCCGTGTATCCGCATCGCCCTACCTAAGCCGGACCAGAAGGAGTGCTGCCGCTGGAGTGGCCCAGGTCGCGGCCATGGCCAGCGCCGTCCCAAACCGCTACCGGGCCCTCATCGTCTTCGCCGCCGGCATGGCCCTCCGACCGGGTGAGGCGTTCGGGCTGACCGTCGACAGGATCGACTTCCTGCGCCGCAGCGTCCGGGTTGCCCAACTACTCCGTGGGGCGCTCGGATCCAGGCAGCTATGCGCTCTCCCAGGTTACCGAAAGCGTCGGTCCACCCACCAAGGTCTGGTAGACGACGCAGTAGCGCTCGGTTAGGCGAATCAGGGTGTCGAGTTGCTCTTCGTTCGCGTCTGATTCGAGCTCGAACCGGAGGCGGATGGCGGTGAAGCCGGCTGGTACGTCCTTGGCTACAGCAAGCGTTCCCCTGAAGTCGAGGTCTCCCTCGGCGTACACGGTTCCTCCTTCGATGGGAACGTCGAGAGAGGTGGCGACTGCACGAAAGGTCACGCCTGCGCAGGCGACCAGCGCCTCCAAGAGCATGTCTCCCGAGCACAGTGAAGCACCGTCGCCGCCCGTGGCAGGGTGGAGTCCCGCCTCCGCGATTGCCCGGCCGGTTGCCACCGAACAACTGATTCCCGCACCGAGAGATCCCTCGGCCCTCAGTGTGATGAGGGCCGCCGCCGGCTCGTGGCGGTAGCGCTCCTTCAGAGGAGCCTGAAGCGCCTGGAGCTGGTCACGCCTCAATCCACCCTCCCTCCTACCTCGGCACCTCGCTCGTCGCCGCATACTTGCCTAAGCTGTATCCAGCCTGACATCGCCGTGCGACTGGTCGCGCCACAAGAGAGTTGCAACCTCATTCGTCCGCCAATTCCGGCAGTGGACGGCTTTCTCACGCGCCTGCCGTCGGTGATCCAGCCTGCCCGGCCGTGATCGCCGCCACCAATCAGATGCCGTGTTGATGCTCCAGCCGTCCGCCACCACGCCGGTCAGGCCGGCCCGACGGGCCCCGACGGGGAATGAACCGCCCTACCGAGAATTCCGGTTCAGTAGCTGAAGGTCGTGGCCCCCTCGTCGCCGATCCACTCCCACATCGGCACCGTCCCGGCGATCTCGGCGTTGGCGATCAAGCCCGCCTTGTCGAGCTTCTTGGCGTCGAAGCAGATGGGGCACACGAAGTACCGCCCACCCGCTGCCGCGTAGCGCTCCAGCAATGTCGCGAGCGGCGGACAACCGTCGCAGGCCACTCCCACGGCGACGCCCTCGACGGCGAGGCGGACCGCCTCCTTGGTGAGGAAGATCAGCGTGGGCCGAGCCGACTCGGCGGCGCCGACGGCGACCAGGAACGCCACCGTCACCTTCTCGGTGTCCTCCAGGCCGGTGGTCAGGCTCACGACTGCTTTGCCAGGCATCTCAGGGTCTCCCTTGGTTCATCGGACGTGGTCGGTAATCTTGACTCAGCTCGAGCGGTGGGCGAGGAAGGCGTAGCCGTACACCTCGTAGGCCCGAGCGTTCTTCTCGCCGCCAGCGCCGCCGAACGTGTCGACCGCCGGCCCCACGGTGACGTCGACGAAGCCGGCCTCCTCGAGCATCTGCACCCAGCCCTCACGGGGCAGGCCGCCGGCGATTCAGCCTGTCCACAGGTCGATGTCCCGCAGCGCCTCGGGCGGAACCAGCCGTCCGTTGGCGATGTCGGCGAACTGCAGCCACCCGCCCGGGCGCAGCACGCGTCGGATCTCCGTGAAGGCGGCCCATTTGTCGGCGCAGAGGTTGATCACGCCGTTGGAGATCACCACGTCGGCCCAGGCCTCCTCGACTGGCAGTGCCTCGGCCAGTCCCTCGCGGAACTCCACCTGACTGGCCCGGAGGGAGGCGGCGGTGGCGGTGGCCTTCTCGAGCATCTCCGGCGTCATGTCGACGCCGACGACCTTGCCGTCCGTGCCCACCTGAGAGGCGGCGATGAAGCTGTCGAAGCCAGCACCGGACCCGACGTCGACGACGTGCTCGCCCGCTTCCAGCCGTCGCAGCGAGAACGGGTTGCCGACGCCGGCGAAGGACTCGACGGCGCGCTCGGGGAGCGCGTCGACGGAGGAGGCGTCGTAGCCGAGCCGGGCGGCCAGGGCCCGGCCGGTGTGGAAGTGGAAGCGTCGCTGTGGCTCCGTGGCCACCTCGCGGTACTTGTCCCGCACCTGCTTTCGCAGCTCCTCGGGCTCTACGAGCAGATCCACGGGGTCACCCTCCTCCGGCCGCCACCGGCAGGCCGGCTCGCTTCCACTCGGGAAAACCGTCGATCAGGCGCCGGGCCCGGAACCCACGACGGTTCAGCTCCCGCACGGCATCATCGGCGTACACGCAGTACGGCCCACGGCAGTAGGCCACCACCTCGGCACCCTTGGGAAGCGCCCGCAGGTGGCGGCGCAGCTCGGCGACGGGCGTGGATCGGGCGCCGGCGATGTGGCCGGCGGTGAACTCGGCCGCCGGTCGCACGTCGAGCACGAAGACGCCACCCTTCGCCAGCCGGGCCGCCAGCTCGTCGCGGTCGACGAGATCGATGCCCTGGCGCTCCCCGATATAGGCGCCGGCCAGGCGCTCCAAGCCGGCCACGTGCGCGGTGGCCACGTCGCGAAGCGCCGACCACAGGTCGCCGACCCGGTCGCTGGCCAGCCGGTAGAACACCCGGGTGCCGGAGCGCCGGGTGCCCAACAGCCCGACGCGGGCCATCGACCGGAGGTGCTGCGACGTGTTGGCCACGCTCTGCCCGATTTCAGCGGCGAGATCGTCCACCGATCGCTCGCCTTGCGCCAGGACGTCGACGATCTCGGCCCGGCGGCCGCTGCCCAACGCCTTGGCCACCTCGGCGAAGCCGTCGTAGAGAGCATTCTTGGCAGCGCGGTCTCCCACGGCCACGAGCAGAACACAGAACAGAGCCTATTGTCAAGAACTCGATCGAATACTTGACAACTGCCTCGGGCCCATGGTGTCCTTCGGGGGTGCACGAGGCCGGGCCCCACAGCGCCGAGCGCGCCATGCAGTGCCTGTCCGTGCCGATCATCCCCATCATCGACCACGGACTCGGCAACTCGTCCTATGTCGTCGATCTCGGCGACCGTCGCCTTGCCGTGATCGACCCCGGCCGCCACCCAGGGCCCTTCCTGGCGGAGTCCGAGCGCCGAGGGGCTCGCATCGCCTTCAGCGTCGAGACCCACTTGCATGCCGATTTCGTGACGGGAAGCCGGGAACTGGCCGCCTCTGGTGCCACCGTCGTGGCGCCGGCAGGCGCTGGCTTGGGCTGGCCGCACCGACCCCTCGCCGGGGGCGACGCTGTCGATTTCGGCGGTCTCATCCTGGCAGCGCTGGCCACCCCCGGGCACACCCCCGAACACCTCGCCTACGTGCTCTCTGACGGACAACGACCGGTGGCCGTGTTCAGTGGGGGCTCGCTGCTTGTCGGTACCGTTGCCCGAACCGACCTGATCGCCCCCGAGGCGACCGAGGACCTCGCCCGGGCGCTGTGGCGATCCTTGCGCGACCAGCTTCTCGTCCTGCCCGACGACATCGTCGTCTTCCCAACCCATGGTGCCGGTAGTTTCTGCTCGGCGCCGGGCGACGCTCGGCGATGGACCACCATCGGCGACGAACGGCGGAGCAACCCGATGCTCGGCGCGCCCGACGAGGACGCGTTCGTGTCCACGCTGCTGGACAGTTTCGGGACCTACCCGTCCTACTTTCGTCACCTGCGCGAGGTGAACCGGGCCGGTCCGGCGGTGCTCGGAGCTCGCCAGCCGGTGCTGGAGGCGCTGGATGTGGAAGCGTTCCGGCGGCGCCTCCACGAGGGCGCGGTGCTGATCGACGCCCGCCCTGTCGAGATCTGGACGGGGGGCCACATCCCCGGGTCGATCGCCATCCCGTTGCGGGACCAGTTCGCCTCGTGGCTGGGCTGGCTCGTCGAGCGCGACCAGCCTCTGGTGTTCCTCGTCGGCGCCGACCAGGATCGAGTCGAGCTTGTCCGCCAGTGCCACCAGATCGGCTACGACGAGCTGGCGGGCGAGCTGGCCGGTGGCATCACCGCCTGGGTGGCGGCCGGCCTGGAGCTGCGACGCACGCCCGTGGTCGACGCCGACAGTATCGCCGGCCGGGTTCTCGACGTTCGCCAGGACAGCGAGTACGCCACAGGCCACGTGCCCGGATCAGTGCATGTGGAGCTCGGGCGACTTGCCTCGGCGGCGGCCGAGATCGAGCCCGCGGATGCGGTCATGTGCGCGCACGGGGAGCGCGCCGCCACGGCGGCCAGCCTTCTCGAGCGCGCCGGCAGGCCGGGCGTCGCGGTGGTGGTGGGAGGGCCCGACGACTGGGCCGCCGGCACTGGCAGGCCGCTCTCGCGCCGTTGAGGACCGTTCCTTCGCCGCCGGCGCCTCGGGGCGGGGCCCGGCGCCTCGGACTACGGGCCAACCTGGCCCAGTTCAGCCTGCTCGTAGCCGTCAACGCCCTCGTCGGCGGCACCATCGGCCAGGAGCGCGCTGTCCTGCCCTTGCTGGCGGAGCGCGAGTTCGGGCTTCGGGCCTACACCGCCGGGCTCACGTTCATCCTCGCCTTCGGGGCCACCAAGGCCGTCACCAACCTCGTGGCAGGTGCCCTGTCGGACCGGCTCGGGCGGAAGCCGGTCCTAATTGCGGGCTGGGTGGTCGCCGTCCCGGTGCCGGCACTACTCATCTGGGCGCCCAGCTGGACCTGGGTCATCGTGGCCAACGTGCTGCTCGGCATCAACCAGGGCCTCACCTGGTCCGCCACCGTGATCATGAAGATTGACCTGACGGGCCCCGAGCGCCGAGGCCTGGCCATGGGCCTCAACGAGGCCGCTGGCTATGGTGCCGTGGCGATCACGGCGGCGGCGACAGGCTGGATCGCTGCAAACCACGGCCTGCGCCCCGGACCGTTCCTGCTCGGTGCCGCCTACATCGCCCTCGGCCTGGGTCTGTCGAGCCTGTTCGTCCGCGAGACCCGAGGCCATGCCCAGCACGAGGCGGACGCTTACCCCAGCGCTCGCCAGCGGCTTGGCCTGCGGAGGGTTCTCACCCACACCTCGCTGGAGGACCGGCGCCTGCTGGCCGTCAACCAGGCCGGTCTGGTGAACAACCTCAACGATGGCCTGGCCTGGGGCATCCTCCCGGTCCTCTTCGCCGCCGATGACCTCAGCGTCGGCGACGTCGGCCTGCTCGCCGCCCTCTACCCGGCGGTGTGGGGTGCGGGCCAGCTCATCACCGGAGCGCTCTCCGACCGTGTCGGTCGCAAGCCGCTCATACTGGCCGGCATGTTGACCCAGGCGGCGGCCCTCGGGGTGTTCGCCGTTGGCACCGGCATGGTTCCGTGGGGGTTCGCCGCCGTCGGCCTCGGGATTGGCACCGCCCTTGTCTATCCAACCCTGCTGGCGACCATCGCCGACATCGCCCATCCCAACTGGCGAGCCTCCGCCGTGGGCGTCTACCGGCTCTGGAGGGACGGCGGGTACGCCATCGGCGCGCTCGTGGCGGGCATAAGCGCCGACCTCATCGGCCTTCGGGGAGCAGTGGCCATCATCGGAGCCCTGACGGCTGTCAGCGGCATCATCGCGCTCCGGCTCCTTGTTGAGACACATCCTCCTTCCGCGCCCAGGGGGCATGGCGAACGGGTGCACGGCGGCGATAGTGGCCCGTCCACCCCGGCAGGCTTGTTCACTTTTCGATGAGTCCTCATGGCGACGCGCTGCACCGGACGGCCTGTTCGCTCGCAACTGCTACGGCCAGGCGGTCGTGCGCGTAGTGCGGTCGATGATGACAGCGAGGTGCGCTTCTCGATCCGCGAACCGGCGGGAGGTGTCGCCTCGTCGCATGAAGGTCGATACCGAGCCGTCGATAGAAGAAGAGCCCACTTTCGAAGAGCTCAGGGCGGTCCTCAGATCCAAGTCTTCACGATACGACGGCCCCAACGGCGACGGACCGTCTTATCCGCCCGCCGCGACGCCCAAAACGCCCGAGAACGGCACGACAGCTGCGCTCGGTAACGATCCGCCGAGTCACCGTAGAGCCGGGCCGGATCGACGACGCCAACGAGTACTACCGCAGCGCGGTGCTTCCCCAGGCGCGTGAGCTCACGGGTTTCAAGGGAGGGGTGGCGCTCGTCGACCGTGACGGAGGAAACATCTTCAGCTTCACGCTCTGGGAGAACGAAGAGGCCATGCGGGCCAGCGAGGAGGCGGGAAACCGCCTTCGCGGCCAAGCGGCCTCCGACCTGGGTTCCCCACGCCCGTGGTCGAGCGCTACGAAGTGGGCGTTCTGGAGATCGACTGAGTCCAGGCGCGCTGCCCCACCCGGCATCGGCACCGGTGTGGCGCGAGGTAACGCTCGGCTTCCACCGCAAGCCAAGTTCGAGTGAACTCGTGCGAACCACCACGGATTTCCGCCGGTTATCCAGTATGCCGCGCCATGGTTCCGTCAAATTCCGATCGGGTTGCCCGACTCGGTCTGGCCAATCGGGATCGACGACTCCGCGCTGGCTCATCGGGATGGACGACCCCGCCGGCGTGGCGCGGCCGCCTCGGCGACGGCGTGGGGGTCGATGCCGTC
>JALZKD010000002.1:0-4526 GCA_030859405.1 Actinomycetota bacterium
ATGGCGTCGATGGCGTCGATGGCGTCGATGGCGTCGATGGCGTCGATGGCGTCGATGATGTGATAGCCAACCGCGATGCGCTGGCGGGCGGCCGCGCTCAGCTGCACCGTGTCGCTGCTCAACCACTCCCGCGTCTCGGGGGAGTGGATCCGGGCCTCGGGCACGCTCACACCGTGCTGGAACAACTCGGCGTGGATGCGCTGGATCCACATCCGACGCTCGTCGAGCAGGGTCTTGTAGAGGCGGACCCGCTCCCGCCACTCCAGCACCGCCTCCGGTGGGATCCAGGACTCGGGCAGATCGCCGCTCTGCAGTAGCTCGCGCAGCAGCCTGGCATCGCTGCGATCGGTCTTGGCGTGCTTCTTGCGTCCCCGGGCCGCCTGAGTGTCGGCCGGCTCGCCCACATGGGCCTCGAAGCCGGCGGCGACGATCTCCTCGGTCACGCAGGCCATCCGGTGCAGCCCTCCACCGCCACCGCCACGGCGCCGTCCCCGGCCCGGGTCGCCAGATCCTCGTTCAACCAGCGCCGGAACCGAGCCCGGTCCGGCTGCCAGATACGGCCTCGCCACACCTCGCCAGATTCCACCTCCAAGGCGTCGAAGGTGATCTGGCCGCGATGCAGATCCAACCCACATACCATGCTCATCAGGGACCTCCTTGCTGCAGTCGGGACAGCTGAACAGCCCAATGGTTGCCGAGGAGGTCCCACCCGTCAGCTGCGCCATCTCCGCGGCGGTCGGGGTCAAGCGGTCAAGGGAGCAGACCGACCGACACGCCGTCGCCACCGTCCAGGTGCGACCGGCGCTTGACGCCGTCCCTGCTGGATCGGTCGGGCGACGAATAATTGACGTGGAGGAAAGAAGGGCTTTCCTCGTACGAGCAGCCTCACCCCACAACGCTCTGACTCACCCTGCGCACACACCGCCCTCATACATGGATTGTTATCGGGCGGGCGACGGTAACGCCTGCCATCAGATCAAGGTCACCGACCGCCGCAGGCACGCCAACGCCGACTTCTCCTACCATCAAGCTCGGGATGCGAGGGAGGGAGTGAGACATGGGAGAGGCTCGCGAGGTCTTCGATCGCTTCAACGGCGCGCTCCTCAACGGTGATCTCGACGCGGCAGCGGCCTGCTACGCGGAGAACGCGGTCGCGGTGACACCCGATCAAGGCGAGATTCAGGGCCGTGAGGGGATCAGGGAGTACCTGAGGCCGTTCGTCGAGGCCTTTTCGGACATGCGCTTCGACTTCTCGTACATGTACGAGTCGGGTAATCACGCGATTGACGAGGGCTACCTCGTCGGAACGCACACCGGCCCACTGCCCACGCCGACGGGTGAGACCATCCCACCCACTGGGAGGGCCATACGCATCCGCGACTGCGACATCGTCACCGTCGAGGGTGGCGTGATCACGAGCCACCGGTTCTACTTCGACCAGATGGAGTTCCTCAGCCAGCTCGGCCTGATCGAGTAACTCGCTCCCATCTTGGCGCGGCCTCGTAGCCATCAGCGGCTCGATGACTCCGAAGTTCTCTGGAGGTAGACATGTTGTTCGCCCGCCGCCTCCGCCAAGACGGGACTAGAGAAGTCCTCACTCTGCCATCCGCAGTTGCAGCGCACTGAGAACGCCCGCCCGGAGCCGTTGATGGAGAAACATGGTCCGCCGATGGCGTGGTCTTTCACGGTGCCGCCCCTTCATTTCATTCATCTAACCTGGAAGCGCCGGAGACCTTATCCCGGGACTGCCCAAACCGCTCCCGCCAGCCTGGCGGTGGCAGACACCCGAGCTTGGGTTCATGGCTAGGCCGCATCCGAACGGCGGACCACACCCAACAGCTCGCCCTCGGGCGTCGTCACCACTATTTCGTCGACGTTCCGCCTCGCCATCCGCTCCAGCAGCGGATCGAGAGGCTCGTGGGCTCGCACCGTGGTAGGTCCGACGTCCATGACCGCTTCGGCCAGGCGGTCGCCAGCCTCGCCGAGACGTGTCGGGGGGATGCGTCCGAGCACGATCCGCTGCTCATTGACCACGATGACGCCCCGATCCTCTGGGCCCATCAAGCCCCCGAGACGGTGGTCAGCGGCGACGCTTGGCGGGTCGCGATCAGCACCGTCAACGGCCCGTCGCTCGGCGTCGCCGGCGCGCACGGTGGGAAGTCCGGCCGCCATCCAGTCCACCTTGCCCCCCACGTAGTCGTAGACGGGTCCATAGCCGAGTCGTTCGAGCCGCCACGCGGCTCGGGGGCTCATGTCTCAGAGCGCGTCCCAGCAGTAGACGATGACCGGTCGGGAGCGGTTCAGAGCGCTGGCTGTGTCGGCGTCGAGTTGCTTCAGGGGAAGGTGCAAGGCGTCGGGGAGATGCTCGTCGTCGTACTCGTCTCGGGGAAGGACTTCGGCGAGCTGCGCTCTCTCCTCCGCCACCAGGCGGCGCAGCGCGGCGCGGTCAACGGCAGTGGGCATGACAGTCCTCCACGTATAGCTCGCCAGTCGGCACGCAATCCAGATCCTGCCGGCTCGGGCGTGTCTTCGACGTTGGGCGACAGTGCCCTTCCGGGCGGCAGTCCAGCGAGCCCCCCGGTGCATCCCGCCAGCCGCTCACGCCGGTCTCGCTCCGGCCGCGACCCCAGCCGGCGCCTTTGGCGTCGGCAGCGACGGGGCTCGATGGAAGACCGACACATGGAACAAGGCGAATGAGAGCAGTGTCCCGAAGACGACGTGCACGACGAGCTCGAAGGGCTGGTTGGCCATCTTGAACACTGGGAAGGCGAGCGGGGTGAGAACCTTGAAGTTGAGCAGGTACAGACCGGCGCCATAGAGGGCGCCGGCAGTGGCCAGCGAGCCGTTCGTCCTCAGGCGCGAGGCCAACACGGCGAACACCAGCCCGAAGAGAGCCGAGAGCCCGAGGTGGAGAGCGAGACCTACGCCCACGCTGGCGGTGCCGTTCGCCATGGCGTCGTCGCCCTTGACGATGGTTGAGATCATGAGCAGCGGTCCCTTGGCCGGATCACCCACGCTGGTGGCGAACCACATGGTGAGCGCCACGAACACGCCGCCGGCGCCGATACCCCCGAGCCCGCCCCGGATCAGCCAACGCGACCAGTTGGTCCCCGTCGTTTGACGTTCGGTCATGCATGCCTCCCTGTCGTTGGCGGTAGCTGCTTGCCATCCTCGGATGGACGTGACCGAAACCCGCTCGGGGCCGGGATAATTCCGTTTCGGTCGTCACCAGGTGGAATGGCGCACGCCCCGAGCGGGTTCCCACCGTCGTGGACCGCTCCGCGCCCGCAGCCGAGGAAAACCGCAAGGCCGCCTTCGGTCGCTACGTGCTGCCCGAGATAGACGTGCTGTACCGAGTGGCCTTGAGCCTGGTCGACTCGCCTGCCGATGCCGAGGACCTGGTCCAAGACACCCTGTTGCGGGCCTACCGCGGTCTTTCGTCCTTCGACGGGCGACACCCACGGGCGTGGCTGCTCACCATCTTGCGCAACGCCCACCTGAACCGCTTTCGGCGCCGTCGACCTGGACTGCTCCGAGAACCTGACTCCGGCCCCGAGGGAGGAGAAGCGGACGAAGCGCCCGGCCCCGAGGCCATGGTGGTTGACGCATCCTTTGACGCCGCCGTGGTGCAGGCCGTCCAGGCACTGTCCGACAAGATGCGCAGCGTCCTGCAGCTGGTCGACATCGATGGCCTGAGCTACCAAGAGGCCGCGGCAGCCCTCGGGGTGCCCGTCGGCACAGTAATGAGCCGCCTACATCGCGCCCGAGCGCGCATCAGGGAGGACCTTGCCGTGACCAACGTCGCCAGGAGAAGCACATGAGGTTGCGCCGCCGCAGCGACGAAGCCAGCTGCCGGGAGGTGTCGCGGGTCTTGCAGGCCTACCTCGACGGCCAGGTGGACGAGCTGAGCGCCCGCCGGGTGGCCCGCCACCTCGACGCCTGCAGGCGCTGCGGGCTCGAAGCCGAGGTCTACGCCCGCATCAAGGACTCGGTGGGCCGCATGGATCGAGACGTCTCGTCGCTCCCAGTCGCACGACTGCGTGACTTCGCTCGCCGTCTGGCGGATGAGGGGCCTCAGGCAAACGAGCCGCCGGCGTGAGCCCCTGGGGGCGCCGAGTTCTCATTGGCGAAACCGGCAGCCATCCGCAGCCACAGGGAGCGAAACAACTGCCTCGGTCGAAGTGTTCTCGGACGCTTTCGGTCACTCCATCAGTCCGGCTTGGCGGCCTCATGCTCGACCTGTTCTAAGAGCCGTTGTGTCCCAGACGTGCCCTAGGGAACCGCCCGATAGCGGCACGTCCTGCGCGCCCCATAACGCCGGCGTCCGGCGGACGCAACAACGTCCCCTACCGCCGGTTGAGAGACACCTTCGACCGCCCCGGTAACTAGCGCGGCTGGGCGGCTGCCCCGCCGACCTCGTGGCGGCGGGCTCGGCGCCGTCGGCTGTCGTCACCTCGCGCCGCATTGTTTGCATCGACGGCTGCGGAGCAGCCGCGCGCTGAACCGCCCTGGATCTGATGGAGACT
>JALZKD010000002.1:4536-48246 GCA_030859405.1 Actinomycetota bacterium
CCCCCCGCGCCGGCGCGCTTGCCGCGGCGCCAATGGCGCCGCCTCGCAATTCACGAGCGTTTCAGCATGTGGCCGCTGCTTGCTTGGCCCGCCGTCGTTCCGCACCTGCTGGTACGGCGAATTCGACGCGCACCGAGTCGCCCCCCGGAAGGACGATGGCGACGCCATCCGACCGTGACCACGACTCTGGCAAGAAGAAATACTGGTCGGCGGAGCGCAGCATGAGGCGCAAGCCCTGGTAGCGGAACCGGTAGCCCCCCTCCGGCTCGGCGCACGACACTTCTTGCACTCCCGCGGCTTGCAGATGGAGCCTCTCCTTGCTGTAGAGGATCGCTTCCGGTTCGCCTCTGAACGTGCGCTCGTACTCGCGAGCCCGTGTGCCCCCGACGTCCGCCGCGTAGTTCGTGGCTGCCCAGAAGAGGCTCAGAGCCACCAAGACGAAGGCTCCGATGGCTTCGAGCGACGGGGCCGATCCCATGCCTGGGGTCACGGCACCCGAACCTTCGGACCGCCGGTACAGCCGCGAAGCAGCCAAGAGGAGCAACGCTCCCGTGCCGAGGCTCAAGGGGAAGGCCAAGTGGTACCCCGTGCTCTGGAGCGCCTTCACGAAAATGCCGGCCAGTCCGGCGCCGAAGAGCACGAGGCCGGAGATCGCCGCGGCGGTGGCTGCCGATCGGAGACGTCTCCCTGCGTCGGGACCAGCAAGCAGCCAGGCCGTCACACGGCGGTGGGCCCCCAGCAGCAGGACTCCCACGCTCAGCAGCACCGTCAAGGGCACGAAGAGGGTGTCCACACTTCGCATCAGGTAGTCCTGCGTCGTCAGCCCCAAGAGGCTGATGTCGAGCCCGAAATGACGAAAGAACCAGTAGGCGTGAGCCCAGCCGAAGTAGAAAAGAAGGGCAGTCAACACGGTCGTGGGGGCGAGGACCGAACCGACGAGCTGGAACAGGGACCGGATTCGATCTGGTGACTCGCCGGGGCCCTGGAGGGAAGGGTCGGGACCGGCGGTGTCCAACCGTTGGGAGGAGGCCACCCGTGATGGTGCTGCTTCCGTCATGCGTGGCGAGTCGGGGGGGAGAGGAAGCGCCCGTCCTGCCCTCGTGGGATGCCGTCGACGGTCCGGTCCCTAGGGCTCTTCACCTGACGTCGTGGTTGGACGTTGCGAGGTGTCACTGGGTGTCTCGCCAGCGTCGCATGTGAAGAGCAGCCTCACCACGGAGCCGCGACGCACCTCCCTTCCGGCCCGCGGGTCGGTCCCTCCTCCGAAGTCGCAGTCTCTTCTGGGAGCGGTGAGGCTGCGCCCTCTCTGGTCGACGGGCCGGAGGGTCACGCAGACGGTGCCCCCGCACGCTTCACGGATTTCCCCTCGTATCCTCTCGAGTAGATCGGCGTCGAGGTCTCCCCTCGCGGCTATGGCGGGCAGCTTGAGCGGAGCCCCGGTCGCGCCTCCGCCACCGCGGCCCAACGGTCCGCCAGAGCCGCTGGCGCCGGGGTCTTGCGTACGGGGGTCGGGCGACGTGGAAGTCGTGGTTTCGCTCGCGCTCTCCCCGGGGTCGTCGCCTTCGCCACACGCCGCGGCGAGCACGAACATGACCGAGCAGAGCAGGAAGACGAGACGCAGGGGAGCATGCCTAGCCGTCCATCTGCGCACGGTCTTCAAGGCCTCCTCGTCGCACAGAGCTCGGCCATATGATGCCTCAACGCTTCCTCGCCGCCAAGCATCCAGGGCATTGACTGCCGGAGTGATCGGCCTGACACCCGCTCCAACCGTTTGAAGTTCTAGCCGGTCGCGCCAAGTCGGCTCGAGGCTTCACCTCCTCCTGGTCGTGATTGGCACCCTCGAGGACGTGCCGCCAAGCGCGGTTTAGGGTCTCGGCGCCCAAGGGCCTCGAGCTCCCGAACGATCAGCTGATGGAGCTCTGCCCGCGGCTCCAGACGGGGTGAACGGCCCGGGCGAACTCCTCGATGACGCGTTGGGTCACAAGCGGCGTCAAGAGCTGTCACCCGGTTTACGCCTTGCTTGATGGCAGCACTCGATCGGCAGTCGCGGGGCGGTGCTGTCGACGGTCCGAGTGGTTGTTACGGACCTGTTACCCCATCGTGATAGCGGCGTGCTGCCGCTCCCGCTCGGCCTTGCGGGCGGCCTTTCCACAGGAGCTCGCAACGGCTTGATACGCAAGAACGGCGCGACAGAATGTCCACTTATCCGCCCCAAGCACCGACCATACCGACGGCTCGGGCATGTCGAGTAGGCGCCAGAATGACGTGCTCACGACGAAGGCCGCTTCGAGAGCCGGTCATCCGCGCCGTCGAGACGTGTCCCAGAACGCGCCTTGTCCGATCGAGGAGGGCCATCCCAAGGTGCCGGCGGGGGCGAGCCGTAGGAGCGCGCTCCCACTGCCCCGGGCGCAGACCGCGACACGCTGCAATGAAGTGGTTCAACGAGTAGAACGCTGGGCACCGCGGGGCGTCGGAGATGGCGTAGCGCCATTCGCCAAGGGATATTGCTGAACCCTGGCTCAAGACGGGATGCCTGTTCTCCGTGCAGGCTCGGCGCATGACTGACTCCGTTGGCATCTACACCCGCATCAGCAGCGACCGCACAGGACAACAGACCGCCACCACACGCCAGGAGGAGGCGTGCCGTGGCTTCGCCAGCCTCCGGGGGTGGCGGGTCGAGGGCGTCTACGAGGACGTCGACGTCTCCGCCTACCAGCGCAGCATCCGTCGCCCCGCCTACGAGGCCATGCTCGCCGACGTGGCCGCAGGCCGCATCGAGGGAGTGCTGTGCTGGAAGCTGGACCGCCTGGTGCGCCGGCCGGTGGAGTTCGAGCGCTTTTGGTCGGTGTGCGAGCAGGCCGATGCCATCCCGGCCAGTGTCACCGAGCCCATCGACACCTCGAGCGAGCTCGGCTTGGCCCTGGTGCGCATCCTGGTCACCTTCGCCAGCTTGGAGTCGGCCACCATCGGGGTGCGCATGCGGGCCAAGCACCGACAGTTGGCCGAGCAGCTACAGCCACCGAGTCCCCAATTCGCGTCCGGTCGGGGACGCTGCCGCCACCGGTAACCGGCGATATGTAGGTGATCGCTGTCAAGTACATCCCCCTGCTCTCTCGTCGACGCTGACGAGAAGCCGGTCGAAGAGGGCAGCCCGTGCCGCCTGCTTGTTGGCTGCGGCGTGGTCGCGCTGCCGCAGTAGGACGGGCTTGAACGTGGCGTCGGTGGCGAAGTGGGTGCAGGACTCGCAGAGGGACTCGAAGTGGCAGTCGAGGACCGCAGGGCGCTGGCACCATCCGTTGCCCAAGAGCCGGTGGTGGACCTCCTGGCGCAGTCGCCGCATGTTCGGCCCCTCGGCGTCGGCAGGCAGGGTGTCGCAGTACAGGGCCTCGACCTTGGCCGACACGGCGTCGTACTCGTCGGCGACCACCCGGTTGGAGATGCGGGCGTAGCGCAGCGTCATGTCCAGCGAGCGGTGCCCCAGCAGGGCGGCGATGGCCTCGATGGACATGCCCCGGTTGATGCCTGGGTGGCCAGGGTGTGGCGCAGCTGGTGAGGATGGACGTGGCCGATGCCGGCCCGGCGGGCGATGGTGGTGAGCCAACGCTGGACGGCGTAGCGGTTGAGCGGTCCCTGCTCGCCCGAGAGCAGCCGGCCATGGGGATGGACGCCGTAGGTGTCCCGATAGGTGGCGAGGAGCTCGACGAGGTGGGGGTGCAGGGGCACGTAGCGGTCGTTGTGGAGCTTGCCGAGGGGAACGCGCAGCCACTGGCCGTCGCCGATGACGGTGACGGCGTCGGCTTCCAGGCCGCACAGCTCGCCGACGCGCATGCCGGTGCGGGCCAACACCTCGATGGCCACCCGTCGGCGGATCACCGGCTCGGCGGCCAGGGACCTCATGAACTGGGCGAAACGAGCGTCGTCCAAGAACTTCGGCAACGGCTCATCGCGCTTGGGGACGTCGCCGAAGAAGATCGGCACTCGCACGGGGGCGTCGGGCCACCCCCACTCCATGATCCGGGCGAAGAACGTGCGCAGCTGGCCCATCCGCCGGCGGAACGTGGCCGGCTTCAGCCGACCGGAGGTGCCGGGCTGAGCCCACTGCCAGACCTTGAACGCCTCGATGTGGGACCGCTCGACGTCGGCGACGCCGTCCAGGGCGCGGTCGTGGTCGATCAGGAAGCCGGCGAAGATCCGAAGGTCGGTGTCGATGGCCTTGGCCGTCGATGGCGCATGGATACGGCCATCTGCGCCACGTAGGCCGCCATGGTGGCCGCCAGCTGCGGCGCGGCGGCGTGGATGGCCAGCCACTTTTCGGGCACGTCGGGCGGATCGAAATCGGAGACGGCGATGCTCGCTCCGCGGGTGCTCACCGCCCCACCACCCCGAGGGCCTGCGCCTCGATGGCGGCGGCTGCCTTGCGGTACTCGCCCGCCAGCCAGTCGTCAGCCAGGTGGAGGTAGACCCGGGTGGTCTCGATAGAGGCGTGCCCGGCCTGGGCCTGGAGGGCCTCGAGCGACATGCCGGCCTCGCGCAGCCGGGTCAGGCAGGTGTGGCGCAGCTCGTGGCAGGTCCCATGCGACATACCGGCTCGGGCCCGGGCGCCGCGCAGGACCTCGTCGAGTCCATAGGCCGACAGGGGCTCCCCGCGCCGGGGCCCCTTCAGCACCACGAACACCGAGTCGGTGGCCGCCTCCGCCGGGCGTTCGTCGTCGAGGTAGCGGGCCAGCGACGAGAAGCACCGTGCCGACACGGGGATGAGGCGCTGGCGGCCGCCCTTGCCATCGGCGACGAACACCCGCCGCTCTCCGAGTCGGATGTCCTCCAGGCGAAGGCCGAGCACCTCGCAGCGGCGCAGCCCGCCCAGCACCATGGCGTCGACCATGGCCCGATCCCGCTCGCTGCGCAGAGCGTCGACGAGGGCATTCACCTCGGCTGGGCTGAGGACCCGCGGCAGGGTGGTGATGGTTCGCACCAGCGGGCGGCGCCGACGCCGTTCTCCCTCGCGCCGGGTGGCGAGCCCCTGGGGCACCGGGTTGCGGGCCATCGAGGTGTCGCCCCGGGCGAGCAGGTACGCGTAGAGACCCGACACCGACGACAGCCGCCGTCGGATGGTCCGCGTCGACAACCCGGCGGAGCCGTCGATGCGCACGACGTTGCGCTCGCTCGAGCGCTGAGCCCGGATGAACGCCATCACGTCGGCGCTCGTCACCCGCACCGGCGTCTTGTCCACGATGGTGAAGAACACCTTCAGGTCGAACGCCACCGCCAAGCGGGTGTTGGGCCGAGCGCGAGCGTTCAGGAACTGCAGGTACTCGTCGACCAGCGGGTGACCGACGGCTACCTGCAACTCCCCAGCTGGATCCAACGAACGGCTGACCCTAGGCACCCAACGCACGGGCGAACCTCCTTCCGGGACTACGTCACAGTCCCCTCAAGATCACCCGCATATCATGCGAACCAGCGCGTCGCTACCGCCCCATAACGTCCAGCAGGCCCTCGGAGGTAGGGTGCCCCGAAACGCCGGTCTGGGAGACACGCTCCGCGCCCACGAAGGGGTGAAATGGAGTGATGCCTCCCCCACGACTTCGATCGGCGGCAACCGTGCTCGATGGATTACGAGCGTTACCTCGCGCCGCACCGGTGCCGATATCGGCCGACCGGCATCATGGGCTGTTTGCTCCCTGGTCACGGGAGGCGGTCTACTCATAGGCAGGGCCCTACCGGTCCTGACGCCGAGGCCCGTGCCCTCGAAATGCTGACGGGCCGATCGGGCAGGTCTACAAGTCGTCAGCGGGCATTCAGAGCTTGAAGCGTCATCTTCCTTCCAGCGTGTCCAGTGCACATTACGAAAAGGTCACCTTCACGTCGCGGGAGCAGTTGGAGCTTGCTGGCTCGCACAGTCGATAGATGTATGTGCCTTTGCCCTTGCCTACCGGGTCGGTATGGGCGCCGTCGTTCGCCGTCCCTCCGGCAACTACAACTCCGTCGCGGAACACGTCGACAGCCGTCGTCGTCGCGCCGCTCCACCGCAGGTCGACGTGCTGGAGCCCCTTCACCTTGTAGGCGGTAGCGCCTAGCTCGATCCCGGCCGGCACGGTCGACGTCGTAGTCGACGTCGTTGTTGAGGTGGTCGTTGTTGAGCTGGTCGTTGTTGAGCTTGACGTCGTCGTCGTCGTGGCGGAGTCCATCCGTCCCTTGACGTTCGAGCGGATGGAGGGCAGCTGTGCATACAGCTCGCTTCCGGGGCACTCCGTCGCCAGCCAGTCGCGGTGCCCGCTGATCGTGGCGACCGTCTTCGTGGCGCCGTTCACCGGGTTCACGTAGCCGAAGTCGAGTCGCTCCGGTTCGATCCCGTGGCGAGCGGCCAAGATCGCCAGCTGATCCTCGAGGGCAGACCGCTGAGCCACCGGCGGCAAGACGCTTCCGTAGCTGCCGAGGAGCGCTGCCCCGAGGTTCCCGGAGTTCATCCCCGAAACGTGAGCCGCGGTGACGCCCTTGCCGGCATCGTCGTGGGCGAAGTCGGAGCCGTCCCCCCCCGACGAGAGGCACGACCTCGACGGGCCCGAGTGACGGCCTTCGTAGACGACGCCGGCCTGGTCGATCAGGAACTGGTAGCCGATGTCACCCCAAGCCCTGTCGACGGCGTGATAGCGGTAGATCGCCCGAACGGTGGCTGCCGGATCGGCATCGCTATTGGCCGTGGCCGTGTGGTGGACGGTGAGGACCTGCACGCCGTAGTAGTCGGGGGACCAGGTCATCAGGCTCTCGTCGGCGCCCCAGTCAGCCCGTGATCGGCATGATGGTGCAGCGTGCACCGCTCCCCGCGGCCGCCGTCCGGCCTCGACCAGAGGACCGTCGGTCGTGTTCAAAGCGACTGCCTTCGGGTGTGCAGCCCCCAGGGGGACGCCGCGCACTTGGTAGGCGTCGGCGTCCCCCGCTGTCACCAGCGCGGACCCGAACTGCCCCTCCGCCTGAGCGCCGTCCTCCTCGAGAGCCTGCCAGTCACCCCACACCGCGCCGTGGCGGAACCTCACCGCGGCGCCCTCGTGGCCGTCTCCCGAGCCCGTCCAGGTCACCGCCACGAAGTCAATGCGAAACTCCGGCTCGACCGGCGCCGAGCTCACGGGCCGGGTGTCGGCCAGCGTCTCGGGGGCTGTCACCGGCTCGGTCCAGCCGACGTTAGCCACCAGGCTGAGACACATCGTCAAGACGGCGGCCAGGGCGACGGCAGCGCGCTTCATCGGACCAGTATGGAACAACCACTCAAGCCCGCCCGTCTGGGCCCGTAGGCGTCGCTCAGGAAGCCACCATCGCCTCAATTTCAACACCCGTAGATCCATGCAGACAGCATGGTGGGATGCAGTTGCCCTTGCACCGTGCCTGAGCGGGTAGGTGGAACTCTTGGCAGCACCCTGCCTGGCGCGTTACCTCGCGCTGGTCACGTGCCGAAGTCGAGCGCCTACCGGGCACTGCCGAAAGCCGAGCCCTACCGGGCCAGTTCAAAGCGGGGGACCACGGGGCGGTGGTCGCTGTAGGTCCAGACGTCGTCATCCTCGCATGCGAAACAGCCGTTGTCCGCAAGCACACTCTCGAGCTGATTCGTGGCGAACATGAAGTCGTTCTGGTACGGGGTCGCCGCCGGATTCCGCTGGTACCGGAAGGTGTCCACGTGCCGGCAAGCCGCCGATCCACAGGTACATCCCTCGAGTGGCGGACGGTCGTTGGAGCGGAACGGCCCGAGCAAAAGAAGCCCGTGTGCGCCAAGCCGGTCGAACACGGTGTGGAACCGCTGCGCCCAGCGCTCCCCCGAGTTCTCGTAGGCGTGCCAGACGTTGAGGTCCCCGGCCACGATCACCTTGTTCGCGCCCCGCTGGTCGAAGAGGACGGCAAGGTCGGAGATCGCACGATGCAGCGTCGCGTCGGCGAAGAGCTGGCCGGTCTCCGGGGAGCTTGTCCCAGATGCCGTAGAGGCTCACCACGGTGATGGCGTCACCTTCTCGCGTCGTCACATCCGCGGCAGCGAACTGGCCGGGGTGCGAGGCGACGAATTCGCCCCAGTCGACCTTCGCTTCGCTCAGCGGGACTGCCGACCGTGGAGTCAGGGCGAACCGGCCCGTGACCACAGCGACCGCCGAGCAGTAACGCCGGTGCGGCAAGATCTCAAAACGTCAGCGTGAGCGGTAACGCCCAACCCAGGAGGACTCCCCGAACTTCGCGCCGACCCTTGTCGGCCTATCGCCCGAAAGGGGCCGCCCCGTCCTTACCCGGCTTCAGGAGGCGACGGCGGACTGGAGGGCGGCTAGTGACTCGTGCATCTCCTTCCGGAGACTCGTCCGCCGGATCTTGATGAGTAGATTCTTACGCCAGAACGTCAGCGGGTTGAGATCGACAGTGACGGTCACCCGCGAGCCGGCGCCATCAGGCTCGATGTGCCACGCCCAATCGGCAAACGACGGGTTGCCGTCGTCGGACTGCGACCGGTAGGCAAACCGACTCGACTCCGGGTCCAGTTCAGTGAGAGTCGACTTGCTCACCCACGACTGGCCCATCGCGCGGACGCGCACCTTCCAGAGCGACCCTTCTTGCAGCTGATCGGGAAGCTCGACGACCTCGACGATGCCCTTGTTCCACTCCGGAAGTCGCTTGAGGTCTGTGACGGTTCGGAACACGTCGGCCGGGGCGGACTTGATGGTCGCAGTGGCTGATTCGCGGATCCCCACGATCGATCCCTCTTCCATCTCGTCGGACACGATATCTCGGACGGCGTCACTCGCCTCTAGGCCGCAACCCTAGGCCGCCCTAGGCGCAACCATCCGCGTACCTAGCTGCGTCGCCCGACGACGGAAGGGCCATCGGGCTGGCGAAGCGGTCGTTGCGGGGTCCGATGCCGGAGGTCACCGGTGACCGCGGCGTCAGATGGGTGGTCAAGTCGCGGCACTGATGCTGAGCGACTGGCCGGAATTGCGGGGTGCCGCTTCAACTGTGGATCTGGCGCTTGTGGGCTTCCCTCCTCCTCCTGAGCGTGGAGGCTTCCGTTTAGGTGGTTGAGCCTCTGACGCGCCCACGAAGGTGTGGCCGAAACGTCGTCTCGGCGAGCGCCCCGTCACTGCGGCTGGTTGCCCTGTGGCAAGCGACAACAAGGAGGATTCGCTCTGGTCGAGCGCGTCCGATACAAACCGCTCGGGACCGCCGTGTACCGGCCCATGCCGAGAAGTACCTCCTCCGGCCGAGAATGTCCGACCACCGAGTCGGTCGGGCACGCGACACCGCGCAGGGTAACCGGCGCAGTGTGCAGGTAGATCGCCCGATAACACGCCGACGACGGCCGGCTCATGCGAGGCGGCGTGCGAAACACCGAACGCCGCGACAGAAGCTCACCGTTGCGGGGGAGGGACGGAGCAGACGGATAGGCGCCTCGGGCGCTGACCGCCGCATTGGCGTGAAGGGCAGACATCCGGAATCATGCGCGAGCGCGGAACTGCCGCTCCGCGTTCGTCCTGGCGGGATGGATGCGCTCAGAAGATGCGCCCATATTCGCGCCCCGACGTGGAGTCAACGGGGTCGAGAGGGCCTTAGTCGTTGGCGACGCTGCTGAGTTGCCAATCCCTTTGCCAATCCAATCGACGACAAACGGTGGTACAGGGCGCTACCAGGTAGACCTGGAAACCCACTCTGAGCTGGGAGAACGCGCTCAACGCCACCAGCCGCCACGGGCCTGGTCACCCTCTCAAGGTGGAGACACGGGTTCGAATCCCGCTGCTAGTAAGCCGGTGACGAGGCATTGGTGAGCATTGAGGAAGGGACGTTCTTGGCCGGTCCCTGCCCAGAACGGCGACCCGCCTGGTCAAGGGGTGGGCGGAGCTACGTCGTGCCGCGCTAGAGGCGAACTGGAGCGGGGCTCAGGTGAGATGGCCCTAGGCGCGACAATCCCGTCATGGGCATCTACCGAGAGCGGGTCTTCCCTCGGATCATGAACGTCTTGATGAACACCAAGGAGGCGCGCCAGATCCGTGAGCGTGTGTGTGCACCCCTGCGCGGCGAGGTCGTCGAGATCGGGTTCGGGACAGGCCACAATCTTCCGTTCATGCCTGCGGCCGTCACCCGGCTCCAGGCAGTGGAGCCACTCATGGGAGCCCGAGAGCTCGCCGCCGCTCGCGTCGCCGAAGCAAAGTTCCCCGTGGAGTTCGTAGGGCTCGACGGACAGCAGCTCCCGCTCGCCGACGGGACCGCGGATGCCGTCCTATCCACCTGGACGCTTTGCAGTATTGAAGATCCGGTCGTGGCCATCCACGAGATCGCCCGGATTCTTCGACCCGGCGGCACGCTCCACTTCGTCGAACACGGCCTCGCTCCCGACGAGCGTGTGGAGAAGTGGCAGTACCGGTGCAATGCATTCAACAGGCGATTGGCGGGCGGCTGCAACCTCAACCGGGACATGCCGGCGCTAATCACCGAAGGTGGGTTATCCATCCAAGAGGTCGACACCTACTACGCAAAGGGCGACCCCAAGCCGCTCGGTTGGACGTTCGAGGGTCGAGCGAGTTCTGGGGGAAGTCACCAGGAGTGAGCGCTATGGCGCTCCTGCATCCGCCGTCGCGTTGAGAAAAGGCGCGCCGTCATCACGTGACTGGGCTTACCGACGCCCCAATCGGCGCTCGGAATCACCTCAGGCAGCTGTTGCCTGGCCTGGCCCCCATGTCAACGATTTGGTCTTGCCATGTCGGGGCGGAGGCTGCTGATCTTCGCCAGATGGCGGATGCCCCATCCGCGTGACCACAGGCCGGATGTCGAGCGGCCCGCCGGCAAATCAGCCCGCGGCTGGCAACAGCCCGAGTTGGCCCAGCATCTCCATCTGGTCGAAGTACACCCGGTGCCTCGTGATGACCCCGCCTTGCACGGTGGCGATGTCAGCGCCACGGAGGCTGACCGGATTGCCGGTAGCGGGCACCTGCTCTCCCGTCGGCATCGTTAGGGGCCCGCTGTTCGTACCCGCAAAGCTCCACTCGTCGATGGCGGTGTCGCCTGACTCATACTTGTGCTCCGCAGTGCCAATCGAGTTGGGAAATCCTTCGAACAGCTGCCTCCACGACTCGACGATCTCGTTGGTACCGCTGTGGGTGCCGAACGGATCGACCACGATGGCGTTCGCCGCATAGCAACCGGCGAGCGCGTCCAGATCCGCACTGTTGATGGCGTCAGTGAGCCGATCCATGACCTGCCTCGCTTCTCCCATGAGAAGCTCCCTCCTACTCGACGTAGGTCCGCTTATACATCAGCCCGGTTCCCAGGGCAATACCTAAGCTAAGTGACCGGGCCCACCTCGGTCCCCGCCGCGACACCGGTGTCCTGGTCAAGCGCCTCGAGCAGCGCCCGTCAGGCTCGCAGATGCTCCTGTCCGAGACCTCGACATTGGGGGCTCCCGTTGCATTGGATGGAACACGGTCAGCGGGCGTCACCGGGTGTGGGCTCCGCCGGAGACCGTCGCTGTGGATGCTGGCCAAAAGCTTCCAGTGGTGGATCCAGGTCTCCGTGCCGACGTCGACGGCGTGGTGACGCCAGCGACGCCTTGACAAGTCGAGGAGGTGCGGGGTCGCTGCACCTCGCCGATAGCCCGCCCAGGCGGGAGCTCCCTGGCTGGGTGGGCTAGCATCTTGGGCGAGGGCTAACCGCCCTGCGATGGGCGCACGGCCCTCCCTTCTCCCCGGCGACGTGCCGGGGGGTGCCCGGGCTCAGGGGCGGGGGGCTCAGGGTGAGACGGTGATGCCTGTGACGGGACCGGGAACGGTTCTCTTCGCCGTCCAGCGAGCCGTCCCTAGCTCGCTCCAGGTGTGGGGGGCCACTACCCGACGGCGATTGCGGATGGGCGGGGGCGGTGGGTACACGGCCCGGAAGGCGGCGTGGGCGTTCAGGTCCGCGAGCTGGAAGAACAGCGAGTTCATCCAGCCAGGGGCGCTGACCGCGTCGAGGAGCAGCTCCGCCGGCCGAGCCAAGGCGTCGCTCGTGGTCGAGGCCCGGTAGGCGCTGCGAGCCACCCCCCCGACGGGGAGTGACGATCCGCCGCCGTGCATGAGGGCCGTCTCCGTCCGCTTCTGGGTCGTGAACCGCCCGAGCTCGGCAAGCAGCAGCTGCCAGGCGAGGTCGCGGGCATGCTTGCCCGGATGGAGTTGGGACATCTCCGGCTGGCGTATGACCACCGCGAAGGTGGCCAGGCCGAGCTTCGGTTGGACCCTCATGTGCTGGCGGTAGATGGCGAAGCGTGCGTCCTCGCTGATGCTGTTGGTTGACTGCCGGAAGCTGGCGCCGCTGTTGTGGAGCAGGTAGCGCGCTTTGAGCTCCTCCCTCACCCGGATGCCGAAGAACTGACGCACCCACTCTCGGAAGCCGACCAGTTCCTCGAGCGTCGATCGCCATTGCGCGTGCGGCACGAGCACCACGGCAACGGCGTAACGGCCGCCGCGCTCACCCTCACCGGACTCGTCAACGTAGGCCAGGTACATGCCGCGCATTCTTGTCGATCCAGGCTCGGCGGTCCGCAGAGTTGGCCTGGGCTCAACCGTACGGCGGGCGCGGGGGCCCCAGCGGGAAACGGCGCCACGAGGAAGCTCTTGACGCTGCCTGACCATGCCGAGGAAGGGGGATCCGATGGAGGTGCGAGCCGGATGGCCGGTGGGTAAAGGGGAGAACATGCTCGAAACCGATGTCCGTACCACCACCCTCCCGTCCGGCCAGAGCGTCCCCGTGCTCGGGCTGGGGACGTGGCGTATGGCCGAGCGGCGCCTGCGCCGCAGGGACGAGGTGGCTGCCCTGCGCCTCGGCATCGACCTCGGCATGGTCCTCATCGACACCGCCGAGCTGTACGGCGACGGCGCCGCTGAGGAGCTCGTGGGGGAAGCCATCGAGGGACGCCGGGACGAGGTCTTCGTCGTCAGCAAGGTCCACCCCTCCAATGCCGCATGCACGGACACAATCCGGGCCTGCGAGGCCAGCCTGCGCCGGCTTGGCACCGATCGCCTCGATCTCTACCTCCTGCACTGGCGGGGCTCCACCCCGCTGGAAGGGACCGTCGACGCCTTCACCCGCCTGGTCGACGAGGGCAAGATCCGCCACTGGGGCGTCAGCAACTTCGACGTCTCCGACATGGCAGAGCTGGCGGATCTGCGTGCAGGCGACGCCGTGGCCAGCGACCAGGTCGTCTACAGCCTGGCCCGTCGCGGCATGGAGGCCGACCTCCTGCCCTGGTGCCAGCATCGAGGCGTTCCGGTGATGGCCTACTCGCCGGTCGACCAGGGACGCCTGCTCCGTCACCCTGTGGTGCGAAGCGTGGCCGCACGCCACGGCGCCACCCCGGCCCAGGTGGCCCTGGCCTGGGTGCTCCGCCACGAAGGCGTCACCACCATCCCCAAGGCGGGCACGCCCGAACATGTGCGGGAGAACCGAGCGGCGCTCAGCCTCCACCTGAGCGAGGAGGACCTGGCCGAGCTGGATCGGGCTTTCCCCCCGCCAGGCGAGCCGCAGCCCCTAGAGATCCTCTAGCTGCCGACCGCCAGCTGGCGCAGGTGGTCGAGATGGTCGTCACTGACGCGTAGAGCTCCGGCCAGCGCCGCCAGCACCTGCGACTACGGTGCGTGTGGCGCCCCTGCTCGATCAGACCAGTTAGTCGACGCTGACGCCACCAGACTGGACTCTCGCGGTGAGCTCAGCATCGGCGATGTAACTCGCCGCTCACGCTCGCCCTCGAGCTCGGCGGCGTGGACTCGGCGACGCAGTCAACATCGACCCCGGCCTCGAGCTCATAGAGCCGGCATGAGCAGAGATGTACGGATGACCGGGTCAATGATCGAGCCAACCAGCAGTGTCGAGCTCTTCTTCGACCCTGGCTGCCCATGGACGTGGTCGAACCAGAGTTGGGTCCGCGCCCCTGACGCTTGCCCTCCGGCGGTGCTGTAGCGCCGGCAAACCTGGGGATCCGCGCCTTGTCGGGGTCGGGGTGAGCACGCCGCCGTCGTCGACAAGAAACCACACATCGGCGCGCCTCCGGCGTGGGATCCGATGGCTCTACCTAGAGAAGGACCAGGGTGATCACCAAGGAGATGACGATGCACAGCACGAGGGGCCACCAGTAGAACCGGAAGCTCGATCGTTGTCCCGAACGCTTCGTCCATATGAACATCGCTCAGCTGTACCCGGCAACCGCGCTTCTTACCCTCGGCCTGAGAACGCGAGCGGGAGGGTGTGCGACCCTGGTTGCCTGTAGTCCAGAGAGGAGCCCCAAATGTTGCGCACTCGATCAGCGGAGGACGCCCTTGTCACACGGTTGATCGGGAAGGGGTCGCGCAAGGGATCGACCTGGTTCAGCAGGGCTGGCGACATCATTCAGCGCCCTCCAGCGTGGGCAGCAATTGCGCTGTTGATCTCCGCCACCGGCCGCACCGGCCGGCGAGCAGCGCTGCGTGGCGGCGTGTGCTACTTGTCGGCGGCGCTTGCCCACCTGCCGATCAAGGCCATCGTGGGCAGGAGGCACCCTCCGGGGGCAGCGCTTCTGCATCTGGGACCGTTCACGTCCTCGTTCCCCTCGGGGCACGCAGGGAGCGATCTGGCCTTCATGCTGGGAGCCTCTCAGGAGCTGCCGGTACTGTTCCTTCCCCTGTCGGGCGCCACCATGGCCGTGCACTGGGCGCTTGTGCGTAAGCGCAGCCACTACCCGACCGACGTTCTCGCCGGTGGCCTCCTGGGCATCGCCGTGGCTGGCGCAGCATGGAAGCTATGGCCGCCTCGATGGCGGGCCGAAGAGGACGCGGGCGGTTCTCAGGTACACGACCTTGCCGCCGTCGTCACTCAGACGAGGGGATCACGAGGAAGGCCAGAGGGCCTGGGGGGATCTCATCCGCGAACGGGCGCAGGACCGAAGAACACCTCGACATCCTGACCACAAAGGAGCCGTTTTGACCAGTGCCACCCGTTCCCCCAGCGCGCCCCGCACGTCGATTGCTGCATCACCGGCTCGACTGGCCGCCACTGCGTTTGGAGTTGTCTTCCTGGCCGTGGGCATTCTCGGCTTCGTGCCCGGAATCACGTCGAACCTCCAGGACATCACCTTCATGGGCCATGAGTCGGGCGCCGAGCTGCTCGGGCTGTTCCAGGTGAGCATCCTTCACAACATCGTCCACACGCTCTTCGGTGTGGTCGGACTCATCGTTGCCCGCACCAGTCGTACGTCGGTGGCCTTCCTGATCGGCGGCGGCATCGTCTACCTCGCCCTCACCGCCTACGGAGTTGTCATCGATCACGCCAGCGCTGCCAACTTCGTGCCGCTGAACGGAGCCGACAACGTTCTGCATCTCGGTCTTGGCGTGGCCATGGTCGGTCTCGGCCTCGCGGTCAGTGGGCGCACCTCTCGAGACTGGTAAGCGGAGGCGAGTGCGGGGCCTTGACGCAAGCCGGCGAGTGGGGGGCCTTGACGAATGCCGGCGAATAGGGTGAGCGAAGGTGACCTCCCCAGCTTTCGAGTGGATATGCGAGATCGAGCCACCCATCAAGCCGGACCTCATGCATGTCCGCCACCAGATCGGCGTACTGAGCAAGGTGGCCTCCGCCTACCTGATCCCCGATAACCATCTGGGACGGGCAACCGTTTCCAGCGTCGCCGTGGCTCACGAGGTCGACCGGATGGGCGGACGGTCGATCGCCTGTCTGAACGCCCGGGACCGCAACGCGCTGGGCTTTGGACGGGACCTCCTCACCGCCGCCGCCTACGGCGTCGATGAGTTCCTGTTCGTGTACGGCGACGAGCCCGCCTCCGGCGCTCGGACCGGCCAACTCACGGTCAACTCGATGATCGATTACCTGAGGGGATTCAGCGACGAGCACCAGAGCCGCGCCCGCGGGTTCAAGGCTGGGGTCACGACACGTCTGAGGCCGCTTCCCGGCTGGAAGCGAGCGGCCGACTTCTTGTTCGTCCAGGTGTCCTTCGACTTGGAGGATCTTCTCGCCTGGCGCGATACCGTCCTTTTCGACGGCAACGTCTACGCCGGCGTCATGGTGCTCCCCAGCGCCTCGATGGCTCGCAAGCTCGTCGCCAAAATCCCCGAGATCACGGTGCCGGCACCTTGGCTGGACGCCATCGAGCGAGACCCCAGTGCCGGCATGGAGCTGGGGTGCGAGCTGGCCCACTCGATCGCCGAGAGCGGTGCCTTCGATGGTGTTCACCTCGTCCCAGGAGTTCGGTACCGAGAGACCGCTAGTCGGCTCGAGCGGCTCAGCCGGCGATCCGACGTACAGGCACACCCGGTGCCAGCCGAGGGGGATACCGCGTAGCTACACGACCGCCGCTCCCGGCGCGACAATGCAGTCGTGCCCGGCGGTCCGCTCGAAGGGATGAGGATCGGCGTCACCGCCGAGCGTCGGGCCGCGCAGCAGGCCGACCTACTCCGGGATCGGGGCGCCGAGGTCCTCCACGGGCCCACTCTGCGGGTCTTCTCTCTGGACGAGGACGAGGAGTTGAAGGCGATCACGGCTGACGTGGTGGCCCGTCCACCCGACTATCTCCTCGCGTCCACCGGTTTTGGCATGCGCACCTGGCTGGCCGCGGCTGAGTCGTGGGGCATGCGCGACGAGCTGGTAGCGGCCCTCGGCCATGCCCGGGTGGCCAACCGGGGAGCAAAGGCGGCCTCGGCCAACGCAGGCGCGGGTCTGCTCGAGTGGTGGCGGGCCCCCCAGGAGCGCTTCGAGGAACTGGTCGAGCGGGTGGCGGCCGAGCCCCTCGCCGGCTGCCGTGTGGTGCTGCAGCTCCACGGGGTCGCCGACCCGGACGCCGTCGCCCGGCTCGTCGAGGCCGGAGCCGAGGTCATCGAGGTCGATGCCTACCGGCTCAGCCTGCCCGCCGATCCGAGCCCTGCCCGGGACCTCATCAGGGCGGCCTGCGCCCACGAGCTGGCGGCGGTCACGTTCGTCATCGCGCCGGCCGTCCACAACCTGTTCGTGCTGGCGAGGGACATCGGGCTGGACGGCGAGCTTCGCCAGGTCCTCAACGATGGGGTGGTCGCGGCCTGCGTCGGCCCGGTGTGTGCTGAAGGGGCCATCGACGAAGGTGTGCTCAGGCCGCTCGTTCCCTCCCGGGCTCGGCTCGTCCCCATGATCAAGGCTCTCAGCGACCACCTCCAGCACGCCCGCCCGGCCTGAGTTTCACCAGGCCGGTCATGGCAGTCCTCGTTCCTCGGTGGTCACGTGGCCGTAGGCGCGGGTAACCGTGGCAATCCGCACCTCGTAGCCTTCATACCAACTGGCCCTGCCCCGCCTCTGGGCTTCAAGGTGCTCGGCAACCTGCTTCCAGGCCTTGGCATCGGTCTCGCTCGCCCAGTAAGAGACCGTGATGCCGAACCGGTCATGGGGATCTCGTGCGGATTCGATGCCGAGGTAGCCGCGCCGGCTGGCCGCCAGCTCCTCCATCCGCTCGGCCATGAGACCGTATTGGTCCTCGTCCCCGGCGGTCCGCCGCGAGGTGAAGATCACGGCCGTGTAGGGCGGTTCGGGCGTGGTGGCGAACATGGGACCAGTACAGCGCAGCTGCGTTCGGTCAGCGACGCCCCTCTTCCCACAGCCACTCCCGCAGGCCCGAGGCTCGGGCGATGGGGCGCTCCAGCGCAGCCCGCACCGTTTCCTCCGTGCCGGCGAGGATCAACCGCCGGCGGGCCCGCGTCACCGCCGTGTACAGCAGCTCCCGAGTGAGGATCGGCGACGTAGGGTCGGGGAGGAGCACGGCGACCTCGTCGAACTGCGAGCCCTGGGCCTTGTGGACGGTCATGGCATAGACGGTGTCGACGGCGCCGAGCCGATGGGGGCTGAGCTCGATGAGCTCTCCCCGCCGCTCGAACACGGCCCGCACGGCTTCCCCGTCGCTGCCGGCCATCACCACGCCGGTGTCCCCGTTGTACAGGCGGAGGCCGTAGTCGTTCTCGGTCACCAGCAGCGGGCGTCCCACGTACCAGCCTCCACCACCGGCGAAGTCCTCGAGGCCAGCGCCGATCCATCGCTCGACGCGACCGGTCCAGTGGGACACCCCGTACGGGCCGCGGCGGTGGGCGCAGAGAAGGCGGAAGCCGCCGAGGGCCTCCAGCGCTTCGCGTCCCCGGCCGGCGTGAGCTGCGTCGGTGACGGCACGGCCGGCGGCCACTGCGCTCCGGCGGATCGGGTGGAGGGCGCCGCCCCCGTCACCGCCTTCGTCGCCGGCCACGTCGTCGGGCAGCCACGTGACGTCGCCGTGCCCATCGGCCAGCACGGCGATGGCCGCATCGCCATCACCTCGCTGCACGGCTTCGGCGAGCTCGGCGATGGCGCCACCGAAGCGGTGGACGTCCCTGAGCACCACGATGCCGTCGGCTACGTGTGCTCCTGCCGGTGGATCGGACGCCGGCACCTCCTGGCCGCTCACCTCGGCTAGGTCGGCACGCGCCGAGGGGCTCATCAGGAGCTGACCGGCGGCGGGGCCGACGATGTCGCCGAGGACGGCGCCGGCCTCCACCGAGGCCAGCTGCTCGGGGTCACCCACGAGCACCAGGCGGGCGCGGGGCCGGACGGCCTCCACCAGGCTGGCCATGAGCGAAAGCGACACCATCGACGTCTCGTCGACCACGACGACCTCGTGCGGGAGCCGGTTGCCGCGGTGGTGACGGAAGCGGGCCCGGTTACCGGGCCGCCGCCCGAGCAGGCGGTGCAGGGTGGAGGCCGACACCGCCAGCAGGCACTTGCGCACCTCGGGGCTGACGTCGAGGCGTGCCGCTTCCTGGTGCACCGCCTCCTCGAGCCGGGCCGCGGCCTTGCCCGTGGGGGCGGCCAGGGCGACGAGCGGCGGGGGCGTGCCGGCGGCCCTGGCCTGGTCGTGGACCAGGGCCAGGATCCGCGCCACGGTGGTGGTCTTGCCGGTTCCCGGCCCGCCGGCCACCACGGCGAAGCGGCGCAGCACGGCGGAGGCGGCGGCGAGCCGCTGGCGGTCGGGCTCGGGCCCGTCGAAGAGCCGTGACAGGCCCCCGGCCAGAACGGCGAGGTCGACGTCGGGAGCCACCGCCGCCGCCCGAGCCCGAAGGGCGGAAGCGACCTGGCGCTCCTCCCGCCAGTAGCGGTCGAGGTAGAGCCGGGTGCCGACGAGGCGCAGCGGCCGCTCGTCAGGGTCGTCGAGTCCCATGGCCACGAGGGGGCTGGAGGACAGAGCGTCCACCCATTGCCCTCCTTCGGGCCATGGCAGCGCCCGCAGATCCACTGCCACGTCGGCGTCCACGGTGATGGTGTGGCCGATGGTGGCCACATCTGTGCACACGTGACCCAGTCGAAGGGCACGGACGGCGAACGCGGCCGCCAGCAGGACGCGCTCGTCGGCCTCCCCCCCGAGGCGGCCGAGACGCAGCGCGACGTGTACGTCGGACCCAGCCAGGGCACCGACGTGGTTGAACGCCCGCAGGAGCCCGACCGCGCCCAGCGCCAGCCGGGCATCGAAGGGGTCGAGCTGGACGACCTCGTCGCCACCACCACCACCACCGTCGCCGCCGTGGCCGTGGTCGGTTCCGACGGCCGTCACGCCGCCACCTTCCCCCGGTCGAGGAGGTCGCTCAGCGCCTCCACCAGCGCCGCCGGGGGCCGCCACCCGAAGACCCCGCACGGCTGTCCGTGCACACGGGGCGTGCTCGCCCCAACCATTCCTCGCACGAAGAGGTAGAGGACGCCCGCCAGGTTCCGCTCTGGGCTGTAGCCGGGCAGCCGCCAGCGGAGGTAGCGGTGGAGGGCGACGGTGTACAGCAGGGCCTGAAGCGGGTAGTGGGCCCGGTACATGGCCTCCGCCAGCGCCGCCGGCCGGTAGTGCCAAGCGCTGAGTGGCTCGCCATCGGCACCCAGCCAGTTGGTCTTGTAGTCGACCACGGCATAGCGGTGGTGGGCGACCCGGAGCACCACGTCCAGGCTGCCGGAGAGGTAGCCCCGCAGCCCCGTTTGCAAGGCCGGGTCGCGCAGGTGCCGGGCGTATCCGGAGAGGGGGTCGCCGGCCGGGAGGTGCTCTCCCAGCAGCAGGCCGATGTGGTCCACGGCGAGATCGCCCATCGGCGTGTCGCCTCCGACCAGCGGCAACTCGAAGCCAAGCTCGTCGACCCGGTCCGAGCGGCCGATGTCACGGAGCCGGACGTCGCCTACCACCGGGCCGAGCGGGGTCTCGATGGCGGCCGCGAGCCCGGCCACGACGTGGGCACGGTCGCCGACGTCGACCATCCGGGGCCCGCCGGCCCTTCCCAGTGCGGCCATCAGCTCACCGTCCAGGTCGGCGGCAGCGAAGTCGGCGTCCTCGAGCACGCCATGGACGACGGTGCCCACGTCGGCGCCCCCAGGCATGGCCGCCAGCAGCGAGGGTACGGCCCGCAGTCCGTCCTCATCGGGCTCCTGATCGAGAGGGACGGGGCCGCCGGCGGAGGAGTCGGGCAAGACCTCGTCCGAGACGCCGGGCTCCTCGGCCTCGCTGGCCACCCTCGCCTCGTGGGCGGCAGAGGTGATCCCGCTGTAGGACGTGCGCCGCCACCGGGGGTCGAGGGTGCGGTCGAACCGGCTGGCCGACAGCTCCACCGCCTCCCGCTCCTCCGGGACCCACTCCGCGCCGTGGCCACCGCTTACCCTCTCGATGCTGATGCAGCCCGGCGCCCGCTCGGCCAGCTCGGTGAAGCGTTCGACCGCCTCATCGTCGGTGGGCACTCGGGAGCCGGTGGGGGAGACGTTGCCGTCTTCGTCGGCGAAGAACAGCAACCGGCACAGCGCCGAGTCGCGGCTGTCCCACGTAGGTGCCCACCACACCACGGCTTGGTGCCTGGCCCGGGTGAGGGCGACGTAGGCCAGGCGCAGGTCCTCGCCTCGGCTCTCGACGACGTGCTGCCACCCCGTGCCCGTCCACTTGTCGGTCTCACCGCCCACGTCGATGGTGCGCCGGTAGCCGGCGGTGGTGTCGTGGAACACCGGCAGGTTGTCGTCGGGTATCCATCCCGGATCCCACAGGTAGGGGCAGTAGACGACGGGGAACTCGAGGCCCTTGCTGCGGTAGATGGTGAGCACCTGCACGGCGTCGGCGTCGGACTCGAGGCGCCGGCTCCGGTCCTCGGCCTCGACCTCCTCGCCGGCTTCGGCCATGCGCTGGCGAAGCCAGCCGGCGAGCGCGGTGACGCCCAGCTGCTCCGCCGTGGCCACGGCGTGGAGGAGCTGACCGAGGTGGCCAATGTCGGTGAGCTGGCGCTCGCCGTCAGATCGGCCCAGCACCCGGCGTGCCAGCCCCTCCCTGACGCTGATGGTCTCGAGGAGGGCCGCCACCCCCAGACGGCGCAGCATGGCCGCCCAGCCGTGGAGCCGGGCGTGGAGCTCCTCCCATTGGCCCTCGCCGGCGGTGGCCACCCTCTCCGCCGTCCAGCCGAGGAACGGGGTCAGCGCCGCCGTCTTTGCCGCGTTGGGCGAGCTCGGGCGCTCCAGCGCGTCCAGGAGCCGGAGCCACGCCCTCGCTGCCGGCGTGTCGAACACGCTGCCGGCGCCGTTGAGGACCGCCCGCACGCCCACCGCGCCGAGGGCGTCGTGCACTGCGATGGCGTCCCGGTTGCGGTGGACGAGGACCGCGACGTGGCCGGGGCGGATGGGGGTCCTGGGTGTGCCCGGTTCCTCGCCGGGCGACGTGGCGATCTCGGCCGGCGATGACAGCAGGCGCACGACGTCGGCGGCGAGGTCGTCGGCCACGCGCTCGCGGGCGCCGGCAGCGTTGAGGTAGCCCTTGGGCGTGAGCTTGACGAGGCGGTCCTGGCGATGGAGCAGGCGAACCCGCAGGGGCGCACCGACCGGCGCCCCTGTCATCGGGCGGGCCCGGTTGGCTTCGGCGGCGCCCACGTCGCGGTAGACGATGCCCTCGTGGCCGAGCCTGGCGCCGGCGAACAACGCGTCGTAGGCGTCGAGCAGCCCCTGGTGGCTGCGCCAGTTGAGCTGCAGCGTCGCTTTGGTGCCGGCCAACGTCGCGGCGTCCAGGTAGGCAAAGACGTCGGCGCCGCGGAAGGAGTAGATCGCCTGCTTGGGGTCGCCGATGAGGACGAGGGTGGCGCCCGCGCCGGGCTCGGCGAAGGCCCGGCTCATGATCTCCCACTGGATGGGATCGGTGTCCTGGAACTCGTCCACCAGCGCCACCTTGTGGCGGGTCCGCAGCCGCCGGCGGGCGGCCTGGCCCCGCTCGGGATCGGCGAGCGTCTCCTTCAGGCGGGTGAGGAGGTCGTCGTAGGTGAGGACGCCGGCCAGCCGGCGACGACGGTCGACCTCTTCCCGGACCTTGCACGCCAGGCGCCAGCGCAGGTTGGCGGGGCTGTCGGGCGGGGCGTGCGAGGGCTCCAGGACGGCGTCGGGGTTGGACATGGCCTTTTCGCCGACCTTCCTGGCCACGGCCAGCGTGAACGGCGGGTCGCCGCCGCGGTGGAACTTGCGGACGTAGAGGTCGGCGACCACCTCGTCGACGAGGTCGCGGGGATCCTCGACGAAGGTCACGTCGCGGCCGACGTCGCCGGCCACGCCCAGACCGCTCAACACGTGCTGGCAGAAGCCGTGGGTCGTGGCAATGGTGGCGGCGTCGAAGTCGGACAGGGCGGCGGCGAGGTGGTCGCGGCGGCGGGTGATCTCCTCGGTGCTCCCGGAGGCGAGCAGGCCCACGACCTGTTCGGCGGCATCGGACTCGGCCCCGGCGAGGGCACGGGTGAGGCCCTGCTCGGCGGAGACCATCTGCTCCCGGACACGGTCCCGCAGCTCGCTGGTGGCCATGCGGGTGAAGGTGACGAGGAGCAGGTTCTCGAGGGGGAGGCCGTCGGCCACGTAGCGGGTGGCAAGGGCGGCGATGGTGAAGGTCTTGCCCGTGCCGGCGCTGGCCTCGAGCAGGGTCACGCCGGCGGGCAAGGGGTCGCACAGGTTGAAGGGTTGGGCGGCGACGGTGACCGTCACTGGTCCACCACCGTCTCGGCCGCGAGCAGGCCGTCCCACAGCCGACGGGCGTAGCGACCGAAGCGGGTCACCTCGGACGCCTCCCATCCCTCGCCCTCCTCGTCGTCACACGGCGGCGGCTCGAGGAGGTCGTCGAAGGAGCGCACGCCGTCCAGCACCAGCTCGTGCTCGAGGTCCCTGTCCTCGCCGTCGAACCTGTCCGACTGCCAGGCCTTGCGAGCGTCGGCGGCGGCGTCCCTGCCCCTCTGCAGAGCGGAGGCGTAGGCAGCCGACGTGGCGCAATAGATGGGCAGCGGCTCGCACATGCCCCGGTCGTAGAGGGCCACGAGATCCTGCAGATGTCCCATGGCGAGGTGGCGACGTAGCGACGCGTCGCCGCCGAACGGCGCCAGACGAGCCACCGTGACGTTGCACTTCCCCCTCCCGCCGGCGCGGCGGCGACCGACGGTCACGACCTCGAGACCGGCCTCGGGGCGGGCGGCGGTGAGGGCGAGGAAGTTCACCCAGGCCGGAAGGCGGTGTTTGGGAGCGACCCTGCTGTAGGTGACCCCCAGGACCAGGTTGGCGACCACGCCCGACACGGTCCCGACCAGAAGGCGGCCGTCGGCCAGTGGGATGCTCACCTCCACCACGTCGGGCTCGGACCCATCCTCCACGAGGGCCAGCGCAGCGGAGACGATGCAGTCGACCCTGGCCCTGATCTCATCCACCACCGGCTGGGCCAGGGCGCCGGGGGGGAGGAGCCCGCGGGCCCGCTCGGCGGCGATGCAGGCGTCGGCGTGGGCGCCGGCGAGGCGGGCGTCGAGAATTCGCTGGCCCACGCCCCACTGCTCCAGCCCGTCGAGCTCGACCGGGAGGGCGTCGTGGATCTCCTCGGACCAGTCGCCGACGGAGATGCCGAGGCGCTGGCGGAGGAACGCCCTGACAGGGTGCTGGACGAACCGGATGAGTCGGTCCAGCTCCACGATGTCGGAGCGGGCGGGAGGGAGACTGGAGGCGAGGAACGGGGTGCTCCCTCTGCGCTCACCGGCCAGAGCCCGGGCACCCTCCAGCGTCACGGCGTCGAAGCTCCACGGCCGGGCCGGAGCCAGTCTCCCGGGGATGAAGTTGCGCTCGTCGAAGGGCTGTAGCGGGTGGTGAGCCACGATGCGCTCCCGGGCCCGAGCGGTGGGTCCCTCTACTCGCACCGTCTGGTCGACGACGTCGAGCAGCTCTCCCACCGGCACTGCCGGCGGCCGCTCGGCGTTGGTGCGCTCGTCACGGCCGGCGTAGGTGATGACGAGGCGCTCGGTGGCGGCGAGGACGGCGTCGAGCAGCAGCTGGCGGTCCTCGCTGCGGCCGTCCCGGTCGCCGACGTGGGGATCGGCCAGGACCAGGTCATCGCCGTCGCGTTCGGCCTTGCGGGGGAAGGCGTCGTCGTCGAGGCCCAGCAGGCACACGACCCGGTGGGGCACCGATCGCATCGGCACCAGCGTGCAGATGGTGAGGTGGCCGGTCCTGAAGTTGGCCGTGGTGGGCCGTCCCCGCAGGCGGTCGGCGAGCAGGGACCGGACCTCGGACAGGTGCAGCTCGGCGGCGCTGGGAGTCCCGTGGGCGCTGGCCTCGGCCACCACGTCGTCGAGGAGGCGCTCCAGCTGGGCCCGCTGCCAGGCGTCGTCCTCGGCCGTGGCGGTGAGGGTATCGGTGGCGGCGGCGATGGCCTCGGCCCACCCGGTGACGGCCATGGGCCCGGCCAGCGACCGCAGCGCGGCGTGGAGCCGGTCGACCACCTCGGCGAAGCGCCCTGCCAGCTCGATGGCGCTGCTGTCGACATCGTCGAGGGGGAGCACGCCACCGACCAGCCGCTGATCCTCCTCGGCCATGGTCACGCCCAGAAGCACCCGGTCGAGCCCCGCTCGCCAGGTGTTCTCCTCGACGCCCTCGAGCTTGAACGGGGCCCGATGGGGGCCGTCGAGGCCCCAGCGGATGCCGGTGGCAGCTACCCATTCCTGGATGCGGGCCAGGTCGTCGTCGTCCAGGCCGAAGCGCCGGCGGACGGGGTCCCGGCCGGCGAAGTCGAGGACCTGTGAGGCCGTCACCCGTGCGTCCGCCAGGGCAAGGAGGTTGGACACCGCGCCCAGAACTGAGTTGGTCTGGCGCAGCGAGCGGTCGGCCAGCCGGACCCGGAGGTCGACGGGGCGAGCGGCGTCGGCCGGCAGCTCCTCGTCCTCGGGGTCGAAGGCCTCGCCGGCGCCGAAGGTGGCGTGGATCAGCGGCGCGAAGGCCTCGATGTCCGGGCACATGACGATCACGTCCCGGGCCTCGAGGGACGGGTCCTCGACCAGCAGGTGGAGGATGGCGTCGCGCACCACCTCCACCTGCCGGGCCCGGCCGTGGCAGGCGTGGACCTGGAGGCTGCGGTCCGATGGATCGAGGACCGCCCGTTGGTCGTCGCATCCGGGAAGCGGTTCGCCGGGCGGCGCGGTGTCAGCCCGGATCCCGTGCTGGATGTTGGCGAGGAGGGTGTCGGGCGACCCGGCGGGGAGCGGTTCGTGGTGGTCAAAGGCGGGCTCGTGGACGAGGGTCCGGTCGCCTCCGGTGAGCACCAGCTGCATCTCGCGGGCGTCCCGGCCCCAGGGGGCGAGGAGGGGGTTGCGGGGAAGGCCGGCCGTCGGATCGTCGCTGCGGCGGACGAAGCCGGCGATCCCTTCGATGCGCTCGGCGGCCCGGTCCCAGAGCGCGGGCGAGGGGTGGAGCAGGAACAGATGCACGTTCCGGTGGGCGCCCAGTGAGCGGAGGACCTGGAGGTAGCTCGCCGGGAGGCGGGTGAGGCCGAACAGCGACAGGCGCCGGGGCAGCGCCGCGAGGGAGGGATCGGCGCCCAGCCGTGCGCACGCCTCGTCCAGCCGCTCGGACGGCCCGGGCGTGGCGATCCGCTCCCGCAGGCGGCGCCAGAGCTCGGCCTGCCAGGCGGTGTCGTCGGCCAGGGGAAGGCCGGCGCCGTCCACGTCGGCGCCGGCCGCCCAGGACCGGAGCATCACGGGCCGGTGGACGGCGTAGCGGTCGTAGAGGTCAGTGATGTGGCGAGCGGTGCTGAACCGGCGGGATCGGCGGTGGTCGTCGATGCCGCTGGTGGTGGCGCCCAGGTGGCCGGCCACGGTGGCGAGCCACGGCTCTCCCACACACTGGTCGAGCAGGTCCAGCAGGGGCCAGACCGCTCGCTCGGCCAGCCATGGGTCGGCTTCGCGGTCCACTCCGGAGGCGGCCGCCACCGCTCCACCGACCAGCCGGCCCGGGAACGGGAACTCGACGTTGGCGCAGACGCCGTCCGACCGACCGGGGGACGTCCCCAGGCGGCCCGAGAGCCGCTGGGTGAGCCATCGCTCCACGCCCCGGGTGGGCACGGAGATCACCTCCGCCTCCATGGGGTCGGGTAGGCCGTCGCTCAGGACGTCGCCCAGCGCCTCGACCAGCGCGTCGGCTCGCTCGGAGCGGTGGACCATCAGCATCGGTGGTGGCCGTCCCGGACTCAGCCCGGTGTCACTGGCGGTTTGCGGTCACCCGCCGTCACCGTCGCAGCGTAGACCAGTCGAAATGATGGCCATGGCGACCAGAGCTCGGAGGGCGACCGGGTTGGAAATGCTCGCGCTTCGAACATGCGTTCGACTAGAATAACACCATGTCCACGGGGGCCGAGAGCCAGCACCGCCAGAGCTGCGAAGCAGAGGCCAGCGTCGTCGAGGACGAGATGGCCCGGGTGTGCGGGGCCCTCAACGCCGCAACCGGCCGTCTGGTCTCGCTGATCGCCCGGGCGCTGCAGACCGGAGCCTGCGAGGGCACCGGCGTTCACTCCCCCGAGCAGTGGGTGGCCTGGAAGTGCGGCCTCTCACGGGGTCGAGCTCGGCGGCTGGTGGCCATGGCCCGGCGCCTCCCCGAACTTCCCCGAGCCGCCTGCGCCCTCCAGGCCGGCGAGCTGTCAGAGGACCAGGTGGCGGTTCTGTGCCGCCACGCCCCGCCATACGCCGACGCCGAGGTGGCCACCTTGGCTGCCCAGACCACCGTGTCCCAACTGAGCCGCACCCTCCGTCGCTACAGCTGGGCTCCCGACCCCGGCCACGGAGAGGAGGCCAAGTCAGAAGAACCCGGCGAGCCCGAGGCCCGCCGGGTGGAGTTCGCCACCACCGAGGAAGGGGCCTGGCGGCTCTCGGCGTTGCTGGCCCCCGACGAGGGGGCCGTGGTCGAGCGGGCCCTGGAGTGCGCCCGCCAGGGTCTGTCCGATGAGGGTGAGCGGCCCACCTGGGCCGATGCCCTGCTGGCCATGGCCGACCGCTGCCTCGGAGCCGAGGCCACCACCCGGCCCCACTGGGCCCGTCACCTGGTGGTGGTGCACCTGCGAGGTGACGACGATGGCGCCAGGGCCCACCTTCATGGCGGCCCACCCCTGCCCGATGCTCTTCGCCGCCTGCTGGGCTGCGACGGGCGGGTGCGCCCGCTGGTCGAGGTGGGCGGCGCGGCCCTCAGTGTGGGTAGGACGCAACGCATCGTGCCCGAGCGCACCCGCATGGCCGTGGAGGAGCGTGACGGGAGCTGTCGGGTGCCCGGTTGCGAGCGCACCCGGCGGCTGCAGGTCCACCACGTCACGCACTGGGAGGATGGGGGCGGCACCGACACCGCCAACCTGGTGGCCCTGTGCAGCCGCCACCACCGCCTCCACCACCTGGGACGCCTCGGGATCGAAGGCCACGCCGACGATCCCGAAGGGATGGTGTTCAGCGACACTTCGGGCCGGCGCCTCACCGGCTGTGGCCGCCCGGCGCCACCCGAGGGCATAACCATCACCGGGAGCTGGTCGCACCCGAGCGGCGAGCGCCTCGACCCCCGCTGGGTCCACTTCAGGGAGCCGACACCAGCCGCCTGATCAACAGCGGTCTGATCAGCGCCTCAGACGGCGGCGATGACCTCCCGGTGCATGAGCGTGCCGTCCTGCAGCTTCAGATCCACGGTCATGGTCCGTGCCGGCGCGTCGACGGCCACGCTCCCGTAATAGCGCTGGTTCAAGCCGAGGAACCTCTCCCGGGGCCCGAAGGTGGGCGACAGCGGTCGGGGCGCCCGCCGGGGATTGGCTCCGATGGGGCAGCCGACGAACTCCCACATGCCCCACTCCGGGTAGCTGATGGACTGCGCCCAATGGACGTCGCACGTCAGCCACACCAGGTTGTTCACCCCCGCCGCCCTCCAGCCCGACAGCAAAGTGCCCAGCTCGTGCTCGTAGGCGACCCAGTCGTCCTGATGGGGATCGTCGGAACGGATGATGGAGAGGGGACTGGAGGTGACTAGCACCTTCCACGTGGCGTCCGAATCGGCCACACCCTTGGCCAGCCACGCCCGCTGCTCCTCGCCGAGCAGGCTCTTGGCCGGCCCATCGGGGGCCTCCAGCGGGTCGGCGTACTGGCGGGTGTCCAGCACGAAGACCTCGACCTCGCGTCCCCAACGCAGCGAGCGGTAGATGCGCTCGGGGCCGACCGAGAGGGGCCAATAGTCGTGGAAGGCGCGATTGCCCAACGGCATGAGCGGCTCCGTGGGGCCCCGGAAGTCGTTGGTCACCTCGTGATCGTCCCAGTTGGCCACGACCGGAGTGGTGGCCAGCAGCCGCTGCAGGTGGGGATCGACGCGATTCTCCTTGTACTTGGCCCAGTACTGCGGGACGGTCTTGGCCGCTCCGCCCACCGGTGTGGTGCTGTCGGCGTAGATCGTGTCGCCATTGAAGACGAAGAACGCGGGGGACTCGTCGGCGATGGAGGAGAACGCCGGGAAGGGTGGCCGGTTGGCCATCCCCTGCCCGGTGTCGCCTCCCCATGCGAAGCGCACGCTCGCCGACCGGTCGGGTGGGGGAGGGGTCGTGAAGGAGGCGGGCACGCTGGCGGCCTTGGCGCCACGGTTCTTGAGCAGGACCCGGTAGTGGTGGCGGCGGCCGGGCTCGAGGCCCTCGAGCTGCAGCTGGCCGATGAAGTCCCGCTCCGCAGTGAGCGGTATGGACCGGCTGTGCCGGGACCGTCCCGCCGCCACCCTCTGCGCATCGTCACCGAAGACCACCTGCATGCGGCCCTCGCCACTGCCGCGGCACCAGATCAAGGCCCGCTCCGCGCTCACGTCCCCGACGGCCACGCCGTGGGTGACGGCGATGGAACGATCGGCTTGGCCTCGGCCCGCGCCTCTGCTCCACTCGGGCCGTCCCGTCTGTGGCCGAAGAAACGGAGGAGCCGCGCCGGCGGCGAGCACAGCCCCGGCGCCCTTGAGGAAGGTGCGTCGATCGAGCTCGCTACTTTCCTCGCTACTTTCCTTGTCGGCCATGAATGGCCTCCTTCCTGGTCTTGAACAACGAGCGCTTCCTCATGGGTTGGCTCCGCCGACGACGATGGCGTCGGCGATGGGGCGCTCACCGGTGCGGTCGGAGGGCAGCGTCATCAGTTGGGAGCCCACCGTCATGGTCGTGGAGCCACCCCCGTCGAGGTTGACGGCGTTGGTGGCGCCCAGGGCCTGCATGATGAGCGCGCTCTCCTGGAAGCTGGCGCCCACGCTCCACCCCGGCTGACGCCCGTCCACGGTGACGAGGAGGACATGGCCCTCGGCCGTGACGCCGGCGAGTGTGCGGGGGTTCCGGCGCACGCCGAAGCGGTAGTAGAACTCAGGACGCTCCTCCCAGTGGAAGCCCTCCTCGGCGGCCGTGATGTCCACCGCACCCCCGCGCAGCAGGCGGGGGCCACCGTTGACCACGCCCAGCCCGCTGGTGGTGTCCACGGGGGCCCCGTCCGCCATGACCTGGGTGCTGACGCCGACCGTCGTACCGGTCCGGGCGTGGGCCCGCAGCCAGTCGGCACCCTCGCCCGTGCCCGACAGCGCCGAGCCACCGGGCGGGATGGCGCCGCCGCGCCGGTCCCGCACCTCGAGGACGTTCCCGCTGCCGTCGAGGGCGACCTCCGCGCCCTCGCCGGGCTCGGTGGACGGACCGAAGGCGGGCGTGAACAGGATCAGCTCGCTGGCGTCGGTGCAGGTGAAGTCGTGCTTGGGCTCCTCGGTGGGCAGGTCCCCTCCGGCGCCACCGCAGCCCCGGACCAGGCCGGGCTTGCGGTTGATGCCGTCCACCAGCCGCTCCGCCCCGTCGGAGGACCTCGCCACCTGCCGCGTGGAGAGGGCGGTCACGGCTGCGCCGGCGCCGTCGCCGCTGGGCAGCACCAGGCTCGTCCGGCCGTTCACGGCCTCACTCACCAGGCTGGCGTCCAGCACGGAGATGCCGGCCAAGTCGCCCGGCGTCCCGTCAGAGGGCCCGATGACGAAGTAGCCGCCGTTGATGGCGGCCAGGGCCGCGGTCCGGGCCGAGATGCTCGTCAGCCGCTCCAGCCCGGGCACCACGCCCGTGGCCAGTACCGGCGCCAGGGCTCCCTCGAAGCGCTCGGGGGCGATCTCCAGCACGTTCACGACCCAGGGCCCGGTGCTGCGACCGCCGTCCTCGGCGCTGTAGACGACCCTCAGCCCGCGGTAGGCGGCCGCGGCCAGACGGTCTCGGACCTGGTTGGCCTCGGCCTCCGAAGGGACGGGGCCGACGCGGACCAGCCAGCCCAGAGGTCCTCGCTCGGCATCGTCGGGCGCCCTTTCCTTCACCCGTTCGACCCGGGCCCGGAACCCGCCGGCCCGAAGGCGGCGATCGAGGTCCTTGGCCTCCTGCTTGGTCGCCGCAAAGGCGACGTCGACGAACCAGGCGTCGTGCTTGGACGCCTCACCTCGCACTATGCGGGTATGGGTCACGCCGGGCGCCACCTCGGTGCGGGTCCGGGTCTCGGTAAGGCTGGGGCGGCCCAGCGGCAGCTCACCCCCGGACGGGCCTCCGCTGGCCCCGTCGATGGGTCCGGGGCCCAATGACAGGACCAGAGCCAGCGCCCCTATGGCCAGTCGCCTGAACCCGGGCCGGCTCATACTCCCGCCTGCCGAGTCCAGAGGCTGGCCGCCGGCTGGGCCGGGGACAGCGTCACCGAACCGTGCCAGTCGATGAACGAGGGCTGGGGAAGGTAGGAGCTGTCCAGGAAGAAGGCCCGGTTCACATCGGTGACGGTGATGCTCGAGCCCGGGTCGGGGGGGCCCACCACCACGCGGTGGGCGATGATCTCCACCACATCGTCGGCTGTGGTCCCGAGCGGGAGCTCCACGGTGGTGGCGGCGGGCACGTCTCGCTTGATCGACCAGTCAGGGACGAAGTGGTCGGAGCGGTAGACGTTGGCATCACCGGCCAGACGGACCTGCACGGCCAGGCCCACCCACGGCCCGGTGGGAGGGTTGGGCGGGACGGTGTCCTTGTCCACCTCGAGGTACAGGTAGCTGCGCTGGTCGCCCAGGGCGGGGGTGGTCGGGCTGGGGGCGGGCTCGATCCTTCCCTCCCTCACCATCTCCTTGGCCATGACCGGGTAGGTCCAGGGGTTGCGGTCCATGAGCACCTCCCTGGCCCGGTTCGCCGGCCGGGAGGCGTCGGCGGCCAGGAAGAAGCGCATCCGGGCGTCCACCAGGTCGTCGCAGACCATGTTGTTGGCCGTGCACGTCTGGAGCAGCGGGTGGTCGTCCTCGTAGGTACCGTCGAAGGGCAGGGTCAGGTGGTTCGGGCCCTGGTACACGGCCGTGCCCGGCACGCGGTTACCGGCCGCGTCCACCTCCACCCGGTAGATCCACTCGATGTCGGTGGTCCGGCCCCAGCGGGCCATGAGGGCAGGGCTGTTGGTGCCCCCGTCCTCGTTGCTCCAGACCACCGAGTACTCGAGGATGCGATTGCCGGGAATGGCCGCGGGGCGGACCTCGTGCCAGGCCAGCAGCGGAGTGTCGGTCACGGCGTTCTGGAAGGGGCCGGCGTAGGTGGTTCCCGAGCCCTCGGCGTTGGCCACGGCGATGGAGCGGCCGTAAAGCACCGGGGCGTGACGCAGCGCCAGGGCGGCTTCGTCGGTGGGGGCGACGACGTCCACCGACAGGGCGCGCAGCTTGGCCCTCCTGGCTCCCGCCGGCGAACGGTCGGCGGCGAAGCGCAGCTCGAGGGTGTGCTGGCCGGCGCCGAGGTGGCCGAGGGCCAGTCGCCGCACCGTGGGCTCCTCGGAGAAGATGACCAGGTCGCTGGCGTAGGTTCCGTCCACCCACACGGACACCACCGCCGATTCAGCGCCGGGCCGGCCCCAGTCGACACCGCCGGCCGAGGCCGTGAGCTCGACCAGGCCCTCACCGGCGCGCGCCGTTGTGAACGACATCGTGACCGGTCGCCCGTTCCGCTGGACCACCGCCGTGCCCCGCATGGGGCGGGCCTCAGCTGGTGGTGCGCCGGCGACCACGAAGGTGGTCAGGGACGTGGCCACGGCCAGCACCACCACCAGGGCCCGGGCCGAGAACCTCGTTCTCGTCATCACGAGCCGGCCCCCACCTTGGACTTGGTGGACTTGGCGGCCTCGGACTCGGGCTCCTTGAACTTGGGCGCCCGGGCGTTCGGCGAGGGCGGTCCCATGGACTCGACAAGGGGCCGTCCCTGGGCCTGCGCCGGCGCTCGCACACCGAGCAGGGCGGCGATGGTGGGGGCCACGTCCACCAGCACCGGGTCCTGGGGGGCGACGCCTCGCCGGAAGCCGGCCCCCGAGAGCACGAGCGGGATGGGCATCTCCGCAGTACTGCCGTGGGAGGCCCGCCACTCGCCCGGAGGAGGCACGGATTGGGCGAACCCGTAGGGAGGCTGCGCTTCGGCGATGAGGTCACCGAGCTTGTCGCTGGCCCGCAGCGCCTCGAGCCCGGCCTCGTCGATCACCTGGCTGATGTAGGTGGGCGAGAGGGACCGGAGCGCCTCGATCACCTGGGCCCGGCCCTCGGGCGTGGCCGCCCGGCCCCGAAGGGTGATGTCGCCGTAGCGGACGGCGTTGGGCACGATGATCACCTCGGTCTCGGGGGCGGGGGAGCGCCCGGGTGTCACGATCTCGGGGCGGTAGCCCTTGGCGGCGATGGCCTCCAGCACCTGGGGGGTGAGGGTCTGGTTCCAGCTCGTCATGCCGTGGTCGGTGGTGAGGATGAAGGCGGTCTGGCCGTAGATCCCCACGTCCTTGGTGGCCTGCACCAGCCGTCCGAGCTGGCGGTCCATCTCGGCCAGCAGCACGGCGATGTTGGGGCTCTCGGTCCCCTCCCGGTGAGCGAGGGCGTCGAAGGCGTCGCTGTAGACGGCGAGGAAGTCGGGGATCTCGGGAACGGTGACGGCCTGGCCGCCCGAGTCGACAGGGCGCCGGTTGAGGATGTCGATGGCCACGTTCACCCGGTTCTCGAACGAGCCCCCGGGCTGGACGTAGAGGTGCTCGGGGTCGCCGTAGGTGGCGCCGTGGTTCTGCACCATGTACCACTGCACCGACGCCAGAGTCCGGCCCTCGGCGGCCAGGACCTCGGCGATGGTCTCGGCGGCGAGAAAGCGCTCCTGGCCCCTTGCCACGTTGGCGGCGGGGTCGAAGTAATAGGCGGCGTTCTCGTGCACGTCGGGGTAGGCGCCCGTGGACATCGAAGCCCGGGCCGGGTTGGACACCGTCTGGAAGGTGCTGCGGGCGATGCTCATGCTGCCCCTGGCGACGAGGGCGTCGAGGTTGGGGGTGGGCGCCCGTCCCAGGAAGTCGGGGTCGAAGCCGTCCCAGTCGATGAGCACCACGTGCTTGGGCTGGCGCCCCGTGTAGGTCTTGGCGCCCTCCCGGTCGTCCTCGTTGCTCTTCGGCTTCGCCTGGGCGGGGAGGGCGGTCCCGGCTACCAGGGCCGCGGCCAGACCCAGCAAGGCAAGGCGGCGCAAAATCTTCATGGTGGTGTCGATCTCCTTCTCTGGGGTTGGCTCTCGGTTGGGTCCCGATTGGCGGTGGGGTCAGCCCACCCGGGCAATGCGGTTACGGGGCCCTGGGGCTACGGGGGACGTGGCCTGGAAGTAGGCCTCGAGGGCATCCAGGTCGAGCGGGCCTCCGAGGCGGTCGGTGCCCTGAGTGAGCACCCTGAAGTTGTCGCCGCCGTCAGCCAGGAAGCTGTTGACCGTGATCCGGTACCTGCCGTTCGGGTCGACGGCGACGCCGTTCACCTTGATGGTCGAGGGGTCCACCCGGTCGCAGGCCGGCCTGTTGGCGTCCCACGTGTAGGTGAAGCCGGCCGACACCTGCAGGACCCGCGGGAAGGACTGGCCGCACCACTGCTGTTCGAGCAGGGTGTCGAGCTGGGCCCCGGTGAGGGTCATGGTCACCAGCGTGTTACCAAAGGGTTGGACGGTGAACGCTTCTCCGTAGGTGACCTCTCCCGGTCTCTCGCCGCCGCTCGGGGCGTGGGAAAGGTCGGCCCGGATGCCACCGGGGTTCATGAAGGCCACGGCCGCCCCGCCCTCTCCGGGTCCGTCGGTGGCGGCCAGCTGGGCGTCGGCGATGACGTCGCCCAGGGCGGACTCGCCGGCGGCGTTGGCAGCCCGGGTGACGTCGGCGGTGACGCTACCGATCACCCGGTTGGCGAGCGGCTCCGCCAGCCGGCGGTACTTGTCGAGGAGCTCGGTGACGTCAGTGGCCTTGGGGACGTCTCGGGTGACGACCAGGTTGTCGGCCCGGGCCACGACCACGTCGCCGCTGCGCTTGTCGATGGTGAGGTCGATGTCGGTCAGCACCCGGCCGAACGAGCTGGCGCTGGTCACGAGCTTGCCGTCGATCTGGCAGTTGTAGGCCTGGTGAGTGTGGCCGCTGACGACCACGTCGACGGCGTCGCTCATGCGCTCGACGATGTCGACGACGGGGCCGGAGATCCCGTTGCACTGGTCGATGCCCCCGGCCTGCAGGCCGCCCTCGTGCAGCAGCACCACGATGCTCTCGACGCCGCGCCGCTGCAGCTCGGGAACCAGGGCGTTGACCGTCTCGGCCTCGTCACGGAACTCCAGTCCGGCCACGCCCGAGGGCGTGACGATCGACGGCGTGCCTTCGAGGGTCATGCCGATGAAGGCCACCTTGGCGCCCTGGAACTTGCGGATCTGGTAGGGCGGCAGCAGCGTCTGGCCGGTATCGGACCTCACAACGTTGGCGGCCAGGAACTGGAAGTCGGCCCCGGCGAACCCGTCGCCGTCGAGGCAGCCGTCGACCGGGTGGCATCCCCCTTGCTGCATGCGCAGCAGCTCGGCGGCCCCCTCGTCGAACTCGTGGTTGCCCACGGCGTTGAGGTCCAGACCGATGCGATTCATGGCCTCGATGGTGGGCTCGTCGTGGAACAGCGCCGACAGGAGGGGGCTGGCCCCGATGAGGTCACCGGCCGACACGACCATGGTGTTGCGGTTGGTGGCCTCGAGCTGGCGGACGTGGCTGGCCAGGTACTCTGCGCCGCCCGCCGGAGTGCCGGCGATGGGGCCGCCCGGTGGCTCGAGGTTGCCGTGGAAGTCGTTCAGGGCCAACAGCTGCACGTCGACGAGCTGGCCCGGCGGCCTCCCCTTGTTCTCGGGTCGGCCCTTGTTCTCGGGTCGGCCCGAAGCTGCCTCCCCGGCGCCTCCCAAGGCCACGGTGACGAGGAATGCCAACGCGGTGGCCGTCACCGACACCTTCGCCCGCCAACCTGCGGCGCCTGAGCGTGGACTGCGCATGCCTAGCCTCCAAGCCGGTTGCTTCCCGTTCGACGGGCGACCATAGGGATGGCTGGTGACGCCGGAACCACGCCACGGCGAAGGCCGGGTGTACTGGAAGCAAAGATCGGTCGGGGGTGTAGCGACACCCCGACCGTTCACCTGATGGTGGGGATGCGGCCATCGGATGCCACCCCAGCGGCCGCCGCCACCACTTAGCTTCCCCGGGTACGGCCCACGACCAGGCCACCACATCAGGAGGCAGCGACGATGAAGGTTGTGCAGGTAGCCGCCGGCGTTCTCCAAGGCGAGTTCTCAGTGGAGCCCTCGAGAAGGCGCAGCACCCGCTAGTGACCAGAGCGGTCCGTCGTGGTGGTCACCACCTCCCCGCGCGCGGCGGCGCCCTTCGACGGCGACGTTCGAGAGGGACTCTTGCCTCTTGGCGTCGGTGACCCTGCCGACGATGCCCCCCGTCCATCCCGGCGCGCCGGACACCCCGCCCAAAGGGATGCTGCCGATGCCGGCCTCAGGGATCGCCGGCACCCGAGACACAGTGTGAACACGTGGCCTCCGGGAGAGGCGAATCAGGCGTGCTCCGCTAGTTGGAGCGCACCACGCTCTCGGCCAAGGAGTGTGCGGCGACCACCTTGCTCAGGGCGCGAACCAGCGCTCGCTTTTCAGCCTTGGTGAGGTACTGGTTGAAGTGCTCCCGGATCCCCGTCATGTACACCGGTGCCGTCTCGTGGAGTGCAGTCCGCCCCTCGGGTGTGATCACGGCCCAAGTCGAGCGACGGTCGTGATCGTCGGGCCGTTTTCGCACCAGACCATGCAAGGCCATCTCGTCGACTAGGCGACTGACCCGTGTACGGCTCAGCACGACCCGGTCAGACAACTCCTGCATGCGGAGCTGGCCGTCCGTCGCCGCGTTGAGCTCGAGCAACACGTCGTACCACGTCAAAGGAATCCCGACCCGTCCGACATCTTGCTCGATCATCCGGACCGCTGCCGCATGGGCGACCAGAAACAAGCGCCAAGCCTCGATGTCGTCGTCTTCGTCCGCGCCGCTGCTCAGGCTGAGCGTGGTTCTTCGAGCCCCGTCCGATGCGGTGATGCGCAGCATTGTACCCTTGGGACTACGCCGCGGAGCTGCCCGAGCGCGGCTCTTCGCGCCCCGGTGGGCTCAGCCGTGGCTCAGCGGGAGCCCGGCACCGGTCCACTCCTCTTTCCCGCCCGCGAACGTGCGGACATTGCGGTAGCCGAGCGAGTGCAGTCGCTCCGCAGCCACCGTCGAGTTGTTGCACGAGGTGTTGGAGCAATACGTCACGATGGCCTGCTCCTTGTCGGGCACGAGCTCCGGAGCGAGGGTATCGATGTCGTCGAGCGGCAGGTTGTGGGCGCCGACGATGTGCTCCTTCTCGAAGTACTCCGGCGGAAGCGCTTCCAGGACCACAACCGACCCCTCGTCGAGGGCGCTCTTCAATTCCTCCAGCGTGATGGTTTCAGCCACTGCTATCTCCTTGTGTCAGCGGACAATCGTCGTGGTCGACCGCGGGATGTCGAAGGCGGGATGTCGAATGCGGGCGCCTACGACGCTCGCAGCGGATCGGTCCGCCGGGCCGAAAGTTTCGGCCCAACGGTCATGACGCACCGGACTCGTCGGGGCCGTAGACGTAGTACAGGGTTCCGTCCTCCACGCGGGTGGGAAGAAACATGAGACGGCTGTCGGCCCTGGCCGGTCCCTTCAGCTGCCGCCCGTGGAGGTCGAACTCGGCCTGGTGCCAGGCGCACACGAACCGGTCGCCCTGACACGCGAGCGGTCCACCGAGATGCATGCAGACGTTCATGACCGCTCGGGGGCGGCCATCAAGGTTGAGGACCAAGGCCTCACGCCCGAAGAAGTCCACCGCCACAGCACCTTCTTCGGGGATGGCGGAAACCTCGGTGAGCGCGACCTTCATGTCCACCTCCTGACACCGCAAGCCATAAGACGAGCGTACAAGATGCGTGCGCCCGCACACAAGTCCATCTGCGACAAGAACTTTGGCGAGCCTTGCACGCCCCATGAAGACCCACGGCCGCCCCGGCGTCCAGCCGGTCTAGGGCCGCGCCCGCGACTCAGCGAGTGCGCCGGTAGAGGTCGGCCAGCACGCGGAAAGGATCCGATGCGCCGCCGTTGTCCACGGCCACGATGCCCCGTCTCAGAACGCAGCTCCCGCCCGCTGGCAGCTCGACGCTGAGACGGCTCATGATGTAGTTGCCGTTTCCGTAGGCGGTCAGACCGGTGTAGCCATCGTCGTATATCAAGCCGTAGGTCTGGGCGTCGTTGCCGGTCATGCCCATCCAGGGCTCGCTGGGCACGTACTCCCGGGGACTGCCGTACGGGGTGGTGATGGTGCCGTGCCCGGCCACGCCGCTGCGCTGGCCGGCGCCGTCGTGATCGAGGGCGTCGCCCACCCAGACGGCCACGCTCTCCGAGCCGCCGTTCACGTACACGCTCTCGGCGGTGACCCACTCCTGGTCGGGCCGGACCGTGTAGGTGGTGGTCACAGCCACCTGCGGGAAGTCGGTCGACGACCCGCTGGTCCGTACCACGGCCCGCTCCGGGGTCACCTCCACCACTCGGACGTCGTCGTTCCTCACCGTGAGCTGCTGCCAGGACTCGGTCCCCTGGGGCTGGGCCGCCGAGGCGTAGGGCAGGTTGATCCAGTCGACCTGGTCGCCCCGACCGCGGATGGCCATGTCGATGGGCTTGCCCTTGGTGGCGCCTGGGAGCTGCCCGTCCTCGCTCACCGCGGCCAAGGTCATGGCCAGCATGGCGTTCTCCATCACGATGTCCTCGGTGGAGCCTTGGGAGACGGGGCCTCCGATCCTCTTGCCCGTGCCCGCCGCCACCACCACCGGCTCCAAGGCGAAGTCGGCGCCGCTCACAGAGTCGTCACTCACCTCCACGGTCTGGCTGGCCGTCCGGTAGCTCCCAGCCATGGCGACGACCTGGTAGGTCCCGGGCTGCACCAGCAGCCGGTACTGGCCGGAGCCATCCGTGGTGGTGGTGACCACCATTTCCCCACTGGGGCGGCGGGCTTCGACGGCGACGCCAGCGAGCGGCTCTTGCCTCTGCTTGTCGGTGACCGTGCCGACGATACCGTCGCCCCCGCCGTCCAGGCGGCGCGCCCCCGCCACCCCGTTCGCCACCGCGAACGTGGCCAGGGTGTAGGCCGGTCCAGACGGGTCGGCGGCGCTCGTCACCACCCGGAGGTCCGACTGCCAGCTCTCGGGAGTGAGCGTGCAACGCACATAGCCCCGGTACTCGCCGTTGAAGAACTTCACGTGCGGGTTCTCTTCGAGGGCGGCTTCGACCTGGCCCCGCCAGCCGCATCCAGAGCTTACGGATGTGCCCACGAACTCAGTGGCCACGGTCTCGGAGCCGGGATCGTCGAAGTTCACCTTGAGGTCGTTGACCCAGTTGGAGTGCCAGTCGCCGCTCACCACCACTGGGTTCGACGGTCGCTTCCTCTGGAGGAAGCCCAACAGGTCCTTGCGCGCCGCTACGTAGCCGTCCCACTGGTCGTGGTTGATGCTCACCCCCTCGCCGGTGTCGTAGTCGTACTGCGCCACGATGGTCTGCTGGGCCAGGATGTTCCAGCGGGCAGTGGATCGATCGAGGTTGTCGAAAAGCCATCGTTGCTGCTCCTCGCCGGTCATGGTTTGGGAGGGGGCGAGGGAGTCCGGGTCCCGGGGCGCTATGAACCTGCCGTCGGCCTGATCCGAACGGTACTGGCGGGTGTCCAACACGTTGAACTCGGCCAGGTCACCGAAGGTCAACCGCCGGTAGAGGGCGATGTCCGGCCCTTGGGGCTTCGAAGCCGTCCTCAGCGGCAGGTGCTCGTAGTAGGCCTGGAAGGCGTTGGCCCGAAGCTCCAGGAAGTTGGCCGTGTTGTCCTGGGGGATGTCCCCGGCCCAGTTGTTGTCCACTTCGTGGTCGTCGAAGGTGGCGACGAACGGGAAGGCGGCATGAGCGGCCTGGAGGTCCGGCGATGTCTTGTACCGGGCGTGGAGCTTGCGGAAGTCGGCCAGTGACCTGGTGGTCCTGCCCTCGTAGATGTAGTCGCCGACGTGGACCACGAGATCCAGGTCCTCTTGGGCCATGTTGCGGTAGGCGGCGTAGCGTCCGCCCGCCCACGCCTGGCACGACGCCAGGGCAAAGGACAGCTTGCTCAGGGGCGCGTTGGGCGCCGGCGCCGTCTTGGTGCGGCCGACGGGGCTGATCTCGGGGCCCGCCCTGAACCGGTAGAAGTACCCGCGGCCCGGCTGGAGCCCGTCGACCTCGACGTGCACCGAGTGGCCGAGCTCGGGCCCGGCCTCGACCGCTCCCCGGCGCACCACCTTGGCAAAGGCCTCGTCCTCGGCCACCTCCCAGCGAACGCCGTAGGTCTCGGGCGGGAGGCCGCCGCTGCCGTCCTCGGCCAACGGGTCGGGGGCCAGGCGCGTCCACAGCACCACGCCGTCGGGCAGGGGGTCCCCCGAGGCGACTCCCAGGCTGAACGGGTTGCCGGAGAAGAAGGGCTGGGCCAGTGCCCGTCCCGTGCGCACGCCGCTGGCCGCCAGGGTGAGTGCTCCGCCCCCAGCGACGCCCAGCCCACGAACTGACGGCGGCTGACGGGGGTGCGGGACCAGTTGGCCTCGGGGCTCATTGCACGTTCCTCCCGGGGGTGCGCAGACGAGGCCACCACCGTCCCAGGGCAGGATGAAGCTCGGGTTGCCGGAACGTCACGTCGAGGAAAGCCAAAGGTGGAGTCTCGGCGAAGAAGGGCCTGTGAATGCTGTGAGGAAGCCGCGAAGCTTCGGGGGTGGCCAGTCCCTTCGGTCGTCTCACGGTGATCGCCAACCCCAGAGCCGGAAGGCGACGGTTGCGATCCACCCTGGCCACCCTGGAACGGGGCTTGTGCGAGCTGGGCCTCGAGCACGACCTTCGCCTCACGGAGGGCCCGGGAGATGCCACCCGGCTCGCCCGGCGGGCCCTGGTGGACGGGAGCCGCTTCCTGGTGGCGGTAGGCGGGGACGGGACGGTGCACGAGGTGGTGAACGGCATGTTCGACCACGACCGTCCATCCGAGCCCGCCCCTGTCCTCGGCGTGGTGGCCGCTGGCTCCGGCTGTGACCTCATCCGCACGTTCTCGATCCCCGCCCAGGCTGCCGCCGCCGTGAGCCGCCTGGCGGGCGCAAACGTCCGTCCGCTGGACGTGGCCAAGCTCAGCTACGTCGATCCCGACGGCCGCCGGGCGGTGCGGTACTTCGTAAACATCGCCGAGGCTGGCCTGGGCGGTTCGACAGCCGCCCTGGCGGCGCGCCTTCCGCGCTGGCTGGGTATCAGCCGTTACTTCCTCGGCTTCTGGATGACCCTGCCCCGGTACGGGCCCGGCTCCATGCAGATCGAGACGGACGACGGGGCGCGCTACGAGGGAAGAGCCGTGAACGTGGTGGTCGCCAATTGTCGGTTCTTCGGCGGTGGCATGCAGGTATCTCCCCGCTCCGAACCCCACGACGGCACGCTCGAGGTCCTGGTCTTCACCGGTCCGAAGTCAGACTCGTTCACCATGCTTCCCCGGGTCTACAGGGGCCGCCACCTGCCCCACGCCCACGTGGTGGAGATGAAGGGCCGCCATTTCCGCCTCGAGTCGGATCGGCCGTTCGTGATCGAGGCCGACGGCGAGGTGCTGGGGACGACCCCCGCCACGGTAGAGGTACTGCCCCAGCCCGTCTACATCAAGGTTTGACCAGACCTTCTGATCAGACCAGACCTTCTGATCAGACATTGTGTGATCAGACGTTGACTCGGGCCATGAGCTCCGGGTTGTAGCGGTCACCGGCAGCCACCCCCACGGGAGCCACCTCCTCGATGGCGGCCAGGTCGTCGGCGTCCAGCTCGACATCCAGAGCGGCCACGTTCTGCTCCAGGTAGGAACGCCGCTTGGTGCCGGGGATGGGGACCACGTCGTCGCCCCGGGCCAGGACCCAGGCCAGGGCCAGCTGGGCGGGCGTGACGGCCTTGGCCGCAGCCAGGTCCCTGACCCGCTCCACCACGGCCAGGTTGCGGTTGAAGTTGTCGCCCTGGAATCGGGGGGAGTTGCGGCGGAAGTCGTCGGCCTCGAACTGGTCCGGGCTGGTGATCTCCCCTGAGAGGAAGCCACGACCGAGCGGGCTGTAGGCCACCAGGCCGATGCCCAGCTCCCGCAGGGTGGGGAGCAGCTCGTCCTCGTGGTCTCTGCTGAACAGGGAGTACTCGTACTGCCCGGCCGTGACCGGGTGCACGCCGTGGGCCCGGCGCACCGTGGCCGGTGACGCCTCGGAGATGCCGAGGTGGCGTACCTTTCCGGCCTCCACCAGCTCGCTCATGGCCCCCCACGTGTCCTCTACGGCCACGGTGGTGTCCACCCGGTGCTGGTAGTAGAGATCGACGTGGTCCACCCCGAGGCGCCGGAGTGATGCGTCGCAGGCTCGGCGCACGTAGTGGGGATGGCCGTTGACGCCCACCGAGGTGCCGTCGGGGCGACGCTCGATGCCGAACTTGGTGGCAAGTACCACCTCCTCCCTCCGCCCGGCGATGGCCCGGCCCACGAGCTCCTCGTTGGTGAAGGGCCCGTACGCGTCGGCGGTGTCGAGGAAGTTCACGCCCAGGTCGAGGGCCCGGTGAATGGTGGCCACCGCCTCGTCCTGGTCGGACCTTCCGTAGGACTGGCTCATTCCCATGCACCCGAGGCCCAGAGCGGACACCCACAGGCCGTCGCTTCCCAAGGTGCGCAGTCGCATCAGGTCTCCTCGGCCTCTGCCGCCATCGACCATCGTAGGTGCCGTCGTCGTGGAGGATGCGGGCCCGAGCCCCTGGGCGCGCGGGTGGGTTGGTTCCCGGCGCGGTGGAGACAATGAGCGGATGGCGTTCGAGGCGACCGATGACTTCACCATCGGCATGGAGGAGGAGTTCTTCCTGGTCGACGCCGACACGGGCGCCCTCCGCCCCCGCTCCGACCCGGTGATGGCGCGGGCCCGGGAGGCCGTCGGCGACCGGGCCGACCACGAGCTCCAGCTCTCGCAGGTGGAGACCCTTACGCCCGTGTGCCCCACCCTCGCTGAGCTGCGCCACCACCTCTCCCGCCTGCGCCGGGAGCTGGGTAGTGCCGCAGAAGCCGAGGGCGGCCGCCTGGCGGCGTTGGGCACCCATCCCTTCTCGCACTGGGAGGAGGACCGCATCACGCCCAAGCCGGCCTACCTGGGACTGGAGCGGGACTACCAGCAGGTGGCTCGGGAGCAGTTGGTCTGCGGCAGTCACGTGCACGTTGGAGTCAGTGACGCCGAGGCCGCCGTCCACATGATGAACCGCATGCGCCCGTGGCTGTGGCCCCTCCTCGCTCTCTCCGCCAACTCACCGTTCTGGTTGGGCCGGGACACCGGTTACGCCAGCTTTCGCACTCAGGCGTGGACCCGCTGGCCCATGGCCGGCATACCCGGGCACTTCGCCTCGCGGGCCGAGTACGACGACGTGGTGGAGACGCTGCTCGTCACCGGCGCCATCGACGACCCGGCCCGGATCTACTGGGACGTGCGACTCTCGGCCCGGTTCCCCACCGTCGAGCTGCGGGTCACCGACGTCTGCCCCACGGTGGACGAGGCGGTCATGGTCGCCGGCCTGTGCCGGGCCCTGGCCATCACCTGTCACCAACACGCCCTCCGAGGTGATCCCGCTGCCCGGCCCCGTCACGAGCTGCTCCGGGCCGCCAAGTGGCGGGCGGCCCGCTACGGCTTGGGGGCCGACCTCATAGACGTGGTGGGCCGCCGGGCTGTTCCCGCATCCGAGCTCGTCCAGGCTCTGCTGGCGCTGGTGCGTCCGGCCCTCGAAGACCAAGGTGACTGGGACGAGGTGTCAGGGCTCGTCGCCCAGACCCTCCACGGGGGCAACGGCGCCGCTCGCCAGCGTGAGGTCTTCGTCCGCTCCGGGCGGCTGGAAGACGTAGTGGAGCTCGTCACCGCGTCCACGACCTGACGGCAACCACTTGTCCGCGGGCGGTCGATGGCGGATGATGGCCCAGAGGCGAGGACGGGAGCGAACCGATCATGAACGTGGAAGGCATCCTGAAGGACAAGGGCCA
>JALZKD010000200.1 GCA_030859405.1 Actinomycetota bacterium
CCTCGCGGACCTGTACCCCGAACTCGTGCGAGCCCATGGAGGTGATGGAGACGTCAGTCATCAACTCTTCTCGTCATCGTCGTTGTCGTTGTCATCGCTGTCGCTGTCGTCGCCTGTGCCGCCATCTTCGTCCTCCTCGCCCCCCTCCCCTTCCTGCTGGTCCACTTCGTCCTCGGGGCCGCTCAGCAGGTCATCGGAGCTCTGCCTGGCCTGGTCGATTCGCTGGTTGAGCTTCTCCAGCTGGCGATCCTCGTCGTCCTCGTCGTCGTCCTCGTCCTCGTCCTCTTCGTCGTCGGAGTCGTCGGACTCTTCGTCGTCGTCCTCCTCGTCGTCGGAGTCGTCGGACTCTTCGTCGTCGTCCTCCTCGTCGTCGGAATCGTCCTCGTCCGAGTCGCCCGGGTTCGAGTCGTCCGAGTCCTCGTCGCCCTCGTCGGAATCGTCCTCGTTCGAGTCGCCCGGGTTCGAGTCGCCCGGGTTCGAGTCGCCCGGGTTCGAGTCGTCCGAGTCCTCTTCCTCTTCGTCCTTGGAGTCGTCGTTGCCGGCGGCGGACGCCTCTTCCTCGCTGGCGTGCTCCTGCTCCGCAGGCCCCGCTTCGGCGCAGTGGGCGCAGCAGAAGGCGTGGTCGCCATCCTCGACCCCGTGCCCGATGATCCGGACGCCGCAGTGCGCACATCGGGGGGCCATGGCGTAGATCGCGCACTCGAAGGTGTCGAACGTGTGGCGACCCACATGTCGGACGACCTCGAAGGCATCTTCACTCTCGTGGCCGCAGACCTCGCATTCCACCGTGGATCCCTCCCTTTCCCGTCGGGCGCCCAACCCTACGGTGCGGGCCCGTGTTCTGCCCGATGGTGCTCAGGCCGGGCCCATGCGAACCGGCTGGCGGGGGTGGCCGCCGGGCCTCGACTCGTAGGCGGGGGCGCCTACCGCCGTCACCAGCATGGGAAGAGCCTCCGTCTCGAAGAAGGCGCTCACTTCGTGATCGAAGAAGGTGAGCCCGGTGGCGCCGAAACCCCGGTCGTAGGCGAAGAGGTGGAGGCGGCCCTCTACGATGCCCGCCTCCAGCTGAGCCGCTCGGTAGCCCCGGCTGCCCAGAGCGCCCACCACATCGGCGAGGCGTGCACAGTGGAAGGCTGTGTAGGCGCCGCTCCCGCCCAGGTCCTGGCCGAGGCAGAGAAAGCGGGCGACGTCACGAACCTGGCCCGTCCGCAGCTGCTCCAGGTCTCCGGCCCGCCAGCGGTAGGCACCCGGCTCCACGTCCTCAACGGCGTGCACCGCCAGGTGGTGATCGAGCAACGTGGCGCCCTCGGCCACGAAGTCGGCCCGCAAAGGCCGGGCGGCCCAGGCCATGGCGCCGTGCAACAGGTCACTCGGCGCCCTTCGTCCCCCATCGAACCGCCTGCAGGAACCCCGGTGACGGATCACCGCCTCCAACGAACCCTGCAACCCGGCTCCCACGGCACCCGAAGCACCATCGGTGAACAACGTGTCGAAGGCCCCCGCCGCCTCCCGCCATTCCCGCACGTCGTCAGCGGAGGCCAGCTCTCCCGCTCTCTGGGCCTCGGTGATGAGCGGGAACTCGACGGGGTTGGCGGCCAAGTGGCCGGCCGGCGCCTCCTCTGGCCCAGCTTCGGGAAGTGCGCTGTCTCCGTCGAGGCCAACCACCGCCAAGGGCACCTCCTGCACGCCGTCCGCCCCCACCAAGGCGGCCACCGCACGGTCGACGAAGCCCAGCTCCACGCGGGCCGCCAGCTCGGCCTCCTCGGTCAGAGCCAAGGCGTGGGCCAGCATGGTGCCGGCGTCCCAGTAGAGATGGCGGAAGCCGCGCTCCCGGTACTTCCACGCCGTCCGCCACGGAACACCGGTGAGGACGAGGGCCGGGGGCGTTCGGGCCGGCGCGCCGGCCAGGCGGACCAGCCCGTGCTCGACGGGTTGGTAGTGGTACAGGCCGGCACCGAGCCCGGGAAGATCGCCGGTCAGGACGTACACCTCGATGGGCGAGAGGTTGCCGGCCGACCCGGCGGCCCGGAAGTACATCTCCTCTCCGGCCACGGCGCGGGTCCTCACCACGCCGGCGGAGAGGAACAGCAGCCGGGACAGGGCCTGCACGTTCAGCTCGCCGGCGGGCGCCGACGACAGCTCCTCGGGCAGGAGGGTGACCTCGAGGCCGGGATAGGTCTTGAACTGAGGTGGCTTACGGTCCCACTGGAGAGGCCGGTAGCCGCGCACCAGGCGAGGGTCGTCGCCCTGGGCGCCATTGGTGTCGTGCACCGTGAGCTGGTGGTACTCGAGGGCGACCCGGGGATGGTTCACGCGCCGACCGTAACCCCCACGCCGAGGCAGAGTTGCCCGGGTATCCTGCCGAGGTCAGGCGAGCAGGAGGTTGCCCATGGCACGGTCGGCGCTGATCACGGGCGGATCGGGGTTCATCGCCACCCGATTGGCGCCGGCGCTCCTGGACGCCGGGTGGGAGGTGCGGGCCTGCGGGCGGAGCTCGCGACCGGACCCGCTACCCGAGGCCGCTGACTACCGCAACGCCGACCTGGTCACGGGCGAGGGCGTGGAGGAGCTCTTCGAGGG
>JALZKD010000201.1 GCA_030859405.1 Actinomycetota bacterium
GGGGGACAGCTCACGGGGTGGCCGGAGAGGTTCTGCGCCGACCTCGCGGCCCGGGGCTTCTTCGTGGTGCGCTTCGACAACCGCGACGCAGGACTGTCGACCGCGATCGAGGGTGGGCCGGTCGCCGACCCCATGGCCGTGTACCTCGGTGATCGCTCGTCGGTGTCCTACACGCTGGAGGACATGGCCGATGACACCGGCGGGCTGATGGACGCCCTCGGCCTCGGCGCCGCCCACCTGGTGGGCATCTCGATGGGAGGCATGATCGCCCAGACCGTCGCGGCCCGACACCCGTCGAGGACCCTCAGCCTCTGCTCGATCAGCTCCACCACCGGCGAGAGCTCGGTGGGCCAGCCCACGGCCGACGCCTTCGAGCTCCTGGCCCGGCCACCGGTCACCACCCGGGAGGAGTACGTGGAAGCCGACGTTGAGTCCCACTTGGTGCTGGGATCGCGCCTGTACCCGACGGACGAGGCCGAGATGCGGGCCCAGGCGGCCCACAAGTACGACCGCGGCTTCAACCCGCAGGGCGCCGCTCGTCAGCTCTGCGCCATCCTTGCCTCCGGCGACCGCACCCCGAGCCTGGCCAGGGTCACCGCCCCCACGCTCGTCGTCCACGGCACCGAGGACGAGTTGATCCAGCCCAGCGGAGGCGAGGCAACGGCCAAGGCCATCGCCGGAGCGGAGCTGTTGATGATCGAAGGCATGGGACACGACCTGCCGTCCGGGGTCTGGCCACGGGTCGTCGACGCCATCGTCGCCAATGCCGCCCGGGCTGATCGGTAGGCCGACGGGAACGGTCCCTTGCCGGCCACCCGGCGTGCCAAGATCACGCATGTCCATCGTGCGGATCAACGCCATCACGGTGCCTCCGGGTCGAGGCGACGAGCTCGCAGGCCGCTTCGCGGCTCGAGCCGGCCAGGTGGAGCAGAGCGACGGCTTCGAGGAGTTCCAGCTGCTGCGACCCACCGACGATCGGGAGACATGGCTCGTCTACACCCGATGGAGGGACGAGGCGGCTTTCGAGGCCTGGGCCAGCTCGCAGGCCTTCCAGCAGGGTCATGCCAAGGCGCAGGGGTCGAGCCAGCCCGTGGCCACGGGCTCGGAGCTGTGGTCGTTCAGCGTCGAGCAGCGCACCCCCGGCGCCTAGAAGCACCACACACTCTGGCTCTGGCCTCGCTCCTCGACGTCCACACCGGCTGGGCTTGGTTCATGATCGTCGGCAACGGTCTGGCCGGGGTGTGGGCTCTGGCCGCCCACTGGGTGCACCGGCTGCGCACCCGGGGGCTGTGGAGGTTCACCGTGGTGGTGCAGATGTCAGTGTTCGTCCAGGCCGCGCTGGGTGTGATGCTCGTGGCGGGCCAGAAGATCGAGGCCGACCGGTTCCACATGTTCTACGGGTTCATGGCCATCATCGCCGTCGGAATCATCTACTCGTACCGCCAGCAGCTGCGCGACCGCCAGTACCTGCTGTACGGCTTCGGTGGCCTGTTCGTGATGGGGCTCGGCATCCGGGCCCTGATGCTTCGCTGAGGTCTAGAGATGCACGACCTGGCAAGTGGTGGTGCGGGTGATGCCATCGATGAGCTGCATCTGGGACACCACCATGCGTCCGAGCTCGTCCACCGAGTCGGCCTCGGCTCTCACGATGACATCGTAGGGCCCGGTCACGTTCTCGGCGGAGACGATGCCGTCGATGCCCTGGATCTCCTTCGCCACCTGGGCCGACTTGCCCACCTCGGCCTGGATGAGCACGTAGGCAGATACCGCCACGCCAGCCTCCTCTCGCTCAGCGCCCAGCACTCTAGCTTGGGGCCATGACCAGGACCGAGGAGCTCATCCCCCGCGACGTGCTGTTTGGAAACCCCGAGCGGGTACAACCGAGGATCTCGCCCGACGGGCGGCGGCTGGCCTACATCGCCCCCGTCGACGGCGTGCTCAACGTGTGGGTGGGCGACCTCGGAGGGGATGAGTTCCAGCCGGTCACCGAGGACCGCGACCGCGGCATCCGTCAGTACTTCTGGGCCCACGACGACCGTCACCTGCTCTACCTGCAGGACAAGGGCGGGGACGAGAACTGGCGACTCTATGCCGTCGATCTCGACACCGGTGCCGTTCGCGACCTCACGCCCTTCGACGAGGTTCAGGCTCAGGTGGTGGACGCGTCCAAGCATCACCCCGACCGGATCCTCGTGGGCCTCAACAAGGACAACCCCGAGCTGCACGACGTGTACCGCCTGGAGCTGGCGAGTGGTGAGCTCGCAAAGGTGGTGGAGAACCCCGGGTTTCTGGGCTGGGTGGCCGACGCCGACCTCCAAGTGCGCTGCGGATCGGCCCCCACTCCGGAGGGCGGCATGAACGTGATGGTGCGCGACGACGAGTCGGACGACTGGCGGACGTTGCTCCAGGTGACCCAGGAGGATGCGCTCACGACCGGCGTGGTCGGCTTCACAGCCGACGGCGGAGGGCTGCACGTCATCACCTCCGAGGGGGCCAACGCCGGACGTCTGGTGCGCATGGACCTGGGCGGCCCCGGTGAAGAGGTGATAGCCGAGGACCCCACCTATGACGTG
>JALZKD010000021.1 GCA_030859405.1 Actinomycetota bacterium
ACAGGGAGCCGTGCTCACTGGTTGGTATGTCGGCCTGGCCATCGGTGCCGTGGTCATCGCCGTCGTGGTGGTCCTTGTGGCCATCATCCTCGGCTTGGCCCGCCGCATCAGCGTGCAGGCGCGATCCATCACCGGGGCACTGAACCAGGCTCGGGTCAACACGCTTGCCCTTTGGGACGTGGACAAGGTGAACGAGTCGATCCGCCAGACGATGGTCCACGCCGAAGGGGCCCGTTCCAGGTTGGGGGGTGCGAGGTAGATGCTGGGCCTCCAAGAAGAGCACGTCACCATCTGGTGGACCACCCTGGGGTTGGGTCTGGTGGTGGTGATCGCCGTCATCGTGCTGCTGTCGCTTCTCGTGGCCCTGGTGAAGGACATCGACACCAATGTACGAGAGACGTGGGACACCGCCACGCGCTTGGCCGCCAACACCGCCACCACGTGGATGCTGCAACAGACCGCCACCCGGGTCGAGGACCTGAGCACGGAGGTCGACAGGCACGTGCAAGCCCTCTCTGGTGGGGGACGAACCACACGAGGCCGGAGACGCCGATGACCCTTCGCATAATCTTGACCGTGGTGGAGATCGCCCTGCTGGTGCTGGTCCTCGCATGGTTCCTGGCTCGCATCGCCAGACTCCTGGTGTCCATCGCCGCCACGTGCGGAAAGATCACCTTCGGCGTACGGGCCGTCGAGACCCAGTGCGCGGTCATCGGGCCCACCACCGACCGTATCAACGGCGGCTTGTCGGAGGTGGTCGGCCGGCTGGACCAGGCTGCATCACAGGCGGAGAGCCTCGCCCGGCGCTGAGCCGCTGTCGCCATGAGCGAGGGGCTGCTCCCGCCGTTCGGAGACGCAAGCGGCCCCGCCACCGGTGATGCCGACGTGGTGTCGGCGTTCGCCTTGGGGCAACCTGCGGGTCACTCCGAGCGGTTCCACGTCGAGGGCTCGGTGCTGGTGGCCGGCTTCGACCTGGCCATGGGCATGCGCATCGGGCCCGACACGGTGCTGGTGCGGTTGGACGTCCCGGCCGACGCCCAGGACCATAAGCGCTTGATCGAGGAGGTCCTCTCCGACAAGGGCATGACGCTGCTCGACGAGGAGACACTGCTCGCCACCCCCGTGGCCGTGCAGTGGCTGGCGCTGCGGGCGTCGAGCTGGGATCTGTGGGGGCGCGACATCGACGAGTCCTTCGCGGCGCTGCGAACGGCCGCCGTAGGTGACCCCTTCGGCCCACCGATCGGTGAGTGATTCGGGCCCCACTCAGCAAGTCCCAGAGCATCGCCGCCTCCGGGGGGTGATCTTCGATGTCGATGGCACCCTCGTGGACAGTGAGCGCCACGGTCATCGTCCGGCCTTCAACCGGGCCTTCGAGGAGTTCGACCTCCCCTACCGCTGGAGCGAGGAGGAGTACGGCGAGTTGCTGCGGGTCACCGGCGGCCAGCGGCGCCTCCACGAGTACCTGAAGGAGCAGGGTCTCGACGAGGACGAACGCGAGCGCCTCGTGCCCGACCTCCACGCCCGCAAGTCGGAGATCTTCAAGGAGCTGGTTGGAGACGGCGAGCTCGAGGTCCGCCCCGGGGTCGTCCGGCTGCTGAGCGAGATCCAGGAGGCCGATCGCGCCTTGGCCGTGGTCACCACCGGCAGCGGCGACTGGGTCGAGGCCCTGCTGGAGCAGGTCGTCCCCGACGTCCGCTTCCCCGTGATGGTGTTCGGTGACGACGTGAGCGAGCGCAAGCCCGATCCGGAGGCCTACGAGGTGGCTCTGGAGCGCCTGGGCCTGGACGCGGCTCAGGCCGTGGCTGTGGAGGACTCGGAGGAGGGCCTGAGGTCGGCCAAAGCCGCTCACCTGGCGTGCGTGGTGGTGGTGAACGGCTACACCGCCGAGCACGACCTGGACGGCGCCGACCTGGTGCTGGACGGCTTTGGCGAAGAGACGGCCCCAGCCCGAGTGGTTGCCGATCCCCACGCCACAGGGTCCGACGGCATCTTGGGCCTCGGCACCCTCGAGCGGCTCGTCGAAGGGTAGTTCCCTCGGGCGCCACGGTCCGTCTCAGGCCGCCTGGAAGGGCTTTGCCCCGGGCGTGCTCGAGGTCACGAGGTGGGCGACGAACAGCGAAGCGGTGGGGGAAGCTGCTCACCGGCCCGGCTCACCAGGTGCCACAGCCGCTGCCGGCACAGGCCCTCGCCCCGCCACTCCTCGAGGTGGCCCTCGGCGAGCTCGCGTGCCACGGCGTCCCGCGAGATGAGGGTGATGCCCAGGCTCACCTGGGCCGACGCCCGGATGGCTCCGTTGGAGCCCAAGGTCAGCGTGCGAGGCGCGATCCCGAGCTCGTCGAAGACCTCCTCGGTGGTCGATCTGGTGCCCGAGCCCGGCTCCCGGAGCAGCCACACCTTCGACGCCAGCTCGGCGACGGTGACGCTGCGGGCCAACGGCCGGGCCCCTCCTCTGCGGCCAGTAGGGGCGGCCACGACTATCAGCGTGTTGGGACGGGTGGCCAGGGTGACGAACCGCCCGTCGTTGCTCGGCCGTCCCCCGATGAGGTCGACCTCGTGATTGTCGAGCAGGTCCCACACCCGAGCTCGGTTACCCACTTCCAGGCGCACCTCGGTTTCGGGGTATCGAGAGCGGAACGTGGCGAAGTACCGGGGGAGGAGACGCTCGCCGGCGGTGTGACGGCGGCGACCCGCAGGCGGCCGGCTTCGGGGTGGGCCTGTCCCACCGCCGCCGCCGTGGCCTCGTCGAGCAGGCCGAGCACCCGGCGACGTAGGGAGCGAACACGCGCCCGGCCTCCGTCAGGCGCAGCCCACGCCCGGACACCAGCGTGGTGCCCACCTCCCGCTGCAGGGACGCCACCGCGGCCGACGTGACGAACAGCCAGGCCGCGGCCTGGTGGACGGACTCGCCCTCGGCCACCTCCAGGAAGGGGGGCAAATGAGCAAGCTGATCTGGTCACCCTCGCTGGGGAGGACATCACCAAGAGCCGCGTCTCGAGGAGGGCGCCTACGGCGACGTCCCGGAGCGAGCCGATTCCTAGCCGTGGCCGAGGGCGCTGCAACCGACGAGCGCGTTGTCCTCGGCCGTAAGGACGACAGCACCTGGGTCGGGTTCCAGTGGACCGGACAGGAGCCCGAAGAGCTCACCGATCCCGACGAGGCCGAGGCCATGGGGGCCGTCTGGGAAGAGGACGAGCTCGTTACCTACGACCTGCCGGCGCTCTTCCGCCAGGCCAAGCAGTCCGGGGACTACTGGCTGGAGGACAACGACTGACGGGCCCGTGTGAGGTCCCCACCGCGGCCCTGGCTCACTGGCTCTTGCGCACCTCCACGCCGGTCTTCACCCCTGTCACGAAGGCTTGCTTGTTGGTGGCAACGGGGATGTTGCCGGCGAAGCCTCCGGGCGTGAAGTACCACTGGTCGAACACCGGCTTCTTGAAGATGTAGAGGTTGTCCGGGTAGTAGAGCGGGAGGAGCGGAACGTCACGAGCGATGATCTCCTGGATGCGGCCGACGATCCGCTTGCGCTCCGCCTCGTCGAGGGTCACGAGCTGCTGGTCGGCCAGAGAGTCGACTTCGGCATTGACGTAGCCCTGGGCGTGCTGGGTGTTCTGGGTCCTGGACGAATAGGACCGGCGTAGGTAGTCGGGGTAGCCGTGCAGGCCCCCCGACCCGATGATGGACATCTCGGTGTCACCCCTGATCACCCGCTGGTTGAGAGTGGGCGTGTCCACGGGCTGGGGAACCAGCTCCACCCCGATCGGTCGCAAGAGCCGCACCAGGAGGTCCCCTATGGGCGGCCCGGGGTCGTTGCTCATCAGGAGCCCGAAGCGCAGCGGGCGCCCGTCGGGGCCCTGGCGCACGCCATCGGGAGTCGGCCTCCTGTAGCCGGCGTCATCGAGCATGCGGTTGGCGGCGGCCAGGTCGAACCGGTACTGCTCGACGGGGGCGTAGAAGCCGTCGGTGGGCGGGATCCAGCCCGGGTTTCCCGGCGTGCCGTTGCCCCCGAACAGGCGCTTCACCAGGTCCTCCCTGTCGATGGCCTTGGCGCACGCTTGGCGGAACCTGACGTCGGCCAGGGCGCCTCCCCTGGCCAAGTTCCAGTACAGCGCGGTCATCATGTCCCCCACGTGGCCCTTCAGCAGCTCGAAGCTCGGGTCGGCGTTGAACGACGCCAGCGCCTCCGGCCGCAGTCCTGGGCGGCCTGCGGCGTCGAGCTCGCCGGCCTGCAGGGCCGTCAGCGGATCGCCGACCGGGCGGTTCTCGAGGCGCCTCACGAAGGGGCGTCCGAGGAAGTAGTCGTCGTTGGCGTTGTAGGCGTAGGCCCCTTGTCCCTGGGAGTAGGACTCCAGGCGATAGGGACCCGTGCCCACCAAGAGGTTGGGGTCGGTGGCCGTGGCCGGGTTCTGGACCTGTGACCAGACGTGCCTGGGCACGATGGGAACGGCGGCGGCCACGAAGTCGATGAAGTTGACGGTGGGCTGGGGAAGGTTGAACTCCACGCTGCGCGGCCCGGTGGCCCGCACCTCCATCCTTCCCCCCTCGACCTCGGGCTGGACGATCACCTGAGGCGACAGCCTGTGGGACTGGAAGTACTCGAAGGTGAAGGCGACGTCGTCGGCCGTGAGGTCGCGCCCGTCGTGCCACTTCACCCCCTGGCGGAGCTCGAAGGTGTGGCGGCGGCCGTCAGGCGACCGCTGATGGCTGCTGGCAAGCCACGGGATGAAGTTGCCGGTGGAGTCGGTCCACAGCAGCGTGTCGTAGAGGTAGCTCATCTGCACGTACCCGGGCCCCCGCCGGTAGGTGAACGGCGACGGGAAACCCTGGTCCCCTCCCGCCAGCCTGATGGTGGGTCGAGGCGCCGGAGGCAGCTCGCCGGCCTTCTGCCCCCCTCCGGAGGTGTCCTCATCCCCACGGCAGGCCCCCAGGTACAGTGCTCCGGTGGTCCCTGCGGCCAGACGCAGGAAGGTCCTACGGTCCATGTTCATTGCGTTGCTCCTTTGCTCTGCGAGCTGACAAGGGCTTGCTGGTGGACGCCGGGCTCGAGCAAGGCGCTCACGACAGCGTTCTCCTCCAACGCGGGTTGAGGACCGGCTCGAGGCCCATCCCCAGGAAGGTGAATCCCACGACGGCCAGGGTGATGGCGAAGCCGGCGGGGAGGATCCACCAGGGCCACATGGGTGTGAAGTAGATCCCGGGATGGGCGAGGGCCTTGTTCAGCATAAGGCCCCAGCTCACGCTGGTGGGATCGGCGAGGCCAAGGAAGGCCAGGCTGGCCTCGAGAAGGATGGCCCGGGCTGCGACCGTGACCAGGCCGGCTACCACCATGGGGCTCAGGGCCGGCGCCACGTGACGGCGGAGGGTGTAGAGGGTCCCTCCGCCGAACCCCCGGGCCGAGGCCACGAAGCCGCGCTGGCGCAGGCTCAGCGTCTGGCTGCGAAGAATTCGGGCCATGATGGGCCATGTCAGGAGCCCGATAAGGACGGTCACGTTCAACCGGCTGGGGCCCATCAGAGCCGAGGCGAGGAGCAGCAGGGGAAGGCGGGGCACGGCCAGGGAGACGTCGACGAGCCGGCTGGCCACCAGGTCGGCCCCGCCGCCCACCAGGGCGCCTCCGGCACCGACCAGCAAACCGAGCAGCACGGCCAGGGTGGCCGCCCCCACGGCCACCGTCAGCGAGGCCCGGGTGCCCCACAGGACCTGGGACCAGATGTCCTGGCCGATGTTGTTGGTGCCGAAGAGGTGGCTCGACGACGGCTGCTCGAGAGCGTCACCGGACAGGCCCAATGGGTCGTACGGAGCCACGGCCGGAGCCAGCAGGGCCACCAGCACGAGGAGGACCACGATCCCTGCGCCGCCCAATAGCGCCGGTGAGCGCAGGGTCCTCACGAGGCCGTCCTCGGGTCGAGGCGGCGGTAGAGCACGTCGGCCACGAAGTTTGCGCTCACCACCACCAGGCTGAGCACCAGGAAGCAACCTTGGAGCGCCGGGTAGTCACGGAAGGCGACCGATTCGGCGGTGAGACCGCCCATGCCTCGGTAGGCGAACACCGCTTCCACGAGGACGGTGGCCCACGTCAGGGCGAAGGCGAAGTGCACGGCGGTCTGGCTCACGACGGGGAGGAGGGCGTTGCGAGCCGTGTAGCGATATTTCAGCCGCCGTTCCCGCAACCCCTTGGCCCGTCCCAGCACGAGGTAGTCGGAGCCGAGCTCGGCGACCATGCTGCCCCGAAGGAGCCGGTACTCGCTGGCGGCGAAGTGAAGGCCCATGACCACCGCGGGCAGGACGAGGTGATGAGCCACGTCGGCCACCCGTGTCGGAAGGCTCGTCGAGCCCGAGAAAGGCGTGCTGGCCCCTGCCAATGGGAACCATCGCAGCTTGACGGCGAAGATCAGCAGGGCCAGGGAGCCGACGAAGAAGACGGGGAACCCGTCGATCAGCGAGCACAGGGCCAGGAGGCCCCGGTCGACCCGCTGCCCCCGGCGCCAACCGGAGTGGATGCCGGCGAGCCATCCAACGGCCATGGCCACGCCCATCGCCGATACCACCAGGAGGCCCGTCCAGGGCAGGCGCTCCTCCACCAGCTGCGACACCGGCCGTTCGTGACGGATGGAGGTACCGAGATCGCCCTGGGCCAGATTGGCGAGATAGGTGCGGTACTGCGCTGCCAGTGGGCGGTCCAGGCCGTAGTACGACTCCAGCTCGGCCCGCAGCGCGTCGTCGTGCACGTAGCTCCGTCCCCCCGGCTCGATGAGCGCCGAGATGGGGTCGCCGGGCAGGGCGCGGGGCAGGAAGAAGTTCAGCGTGACGAGGAGGAAGACGGTCACCACGTAGGAGAGGAGGAGGCGCCGCCTCCGGAGGCCTTCCTTGTCCACCGCGGGGCGGGCCTGTACGTCGGCATCGGCGAAGATCTCCGACTCCCCCGGGCGCCAGGTCTGCTCGAGAGTCCCTGGAGCTGGCACCCCTTCGACGGTCCGGGAGGACTGGACGTCGCTAGCCGGTGGGGTCAAGCGGGCTCCTCGGCCGGTCCTGGGCGCCGGCCGCAAGGACCCCATGACAGCACCGCCACATGGGACACGTGCATGGTCGTACCCCTCCGGATGCCGATGGCGGAGCGAGCGGCCGCCCCACCCGCTCGATCGCGGGCAGTCTTGCCCACGCCGCATCGTTGGTCAATCGGCAATAGGTGCTCCAGCGGAGTACGGCCCCTCAGAGGCTTCCGGCTCGACGCCCGGAGGGCGGCGGCGGTGGCGCGGCTCACCGTGGGCGGGAAGCGGCGAGGAGGAGAGCCTGGGGCCGCTCCCCTATGTCGATCACCTCCGGTGAGGAGAAGCCGGCTTGGTCGAGCCAATGGTCGTAGTCCTCGACGGCGTGGGTGTCGGCCCCGCTGGCAGCCAGCAACATCTGAACGGCGAAGACGGCGACCATGGGGTCGTGGTCACGGAGGAAGGTGACGATGGCCACCCCGCCGTCAGCCGACGTGATGGCCCTGACCCGCTGGAACAGGTCCTGGTTTGGCTCCTGGCCGTAGGTGTGGGTGAGGCCGGCGCAGAGGACGACGTCGAACCGTCGGTCGGGGAACGTCTCGAATAGGTCACCAGCGAAGAGCTGCACCCCTGCGGCGCCCAGCCGCCCTCGGCGCTGGGCGATCTCCACCACCTCGGGACGGTCCTGCATGGTGACGTCGAGCCCCCGCCGGGCGAACTCGAGCGCGTACTCACCGTGCCCTCCCCCAAGGTCGAGCAAGCGGTGGGCGCTCGGGAAATGATCGAGGCAGGCGTCCGCCACCGGACCGGCGAGGGTGCGAGCGTTGGTGGCCAGGGCGTCCAGCCACAGGTCGAGCTGCATGCGACGGCCACGCTGATCTTCCCTCGGCCGTCCGTGTAGGCGGTCGTGGAGCTCGACGCTCCAGCGTTGGATCGATCGTGCGTGATGGCGGAAGACCGCGGCCTCCCCTTCTGCTGGAGCGCCCGGGCCGAGCTGGTAGCGGCCGTCCCTCGCCTCCACGACCTGCCACACGGCCAGAGCGTCGAGCACCACCCGCGTGGCATGGCCATCCAGACCCAGGAGATCGGCCACCTCAGCGGCGGCGGCGGGGAGGGACGCCAGGACGCCCGCCTCCGACGCCGCCTCGTACAGGAGCAGCTTGCGCCAGTCGTCAATGCGTTCGGGCACGGTGATGAAGGAGAAATCACTCGTCGCCACCCCGGACCCATGACCGGCGTCGGGCGTTGTCACGGACGGCCCAGAGACTCGAGCGGCTCCGGGCCGACCTAGGCCGCGGGGAGCAGGCTCTGGGCCAACGCCACCAGGGCCTTCACCGCCGGCGCCTCGGGGCTGGCGTCGAGGGGCGCCAGGCCGTTGCGGTCGGCCTCCACGATGGCCGGGTCGTCGGGGACGGCCACCACCTCGTGCCCGGGGAAGGCGGAGCGGATAACGGCGAGGTCGTCCTCGCCCCGCACCCGGCTGGCCACCACCACCACCCGACCGAGGGACTTCTCCTCGGCCACCGCCGCAGCCCGAGTCCCTACCTCGATGGACTTGGGTGTGGGCTCGACCACCACCAGGACGGCATCGACACGCTCGTTGTCCAGGCGGGTGAGGGTGCCGATACCGGCCTCGAGATCGGCGATCACGGCCGAATCCTTGAACTCAACGCTCCCGAGCAACTGCTCAGGTGAGAGCCCACATCACAGTCAGCCGGGTTCGGGGTTGTCGATCCGTGATACCACGGCCAGGCGGACGCCGTCGGGGGCATCGGAGCCGAAGCGCTCCATGAGCTCGTCCCAGCTCGGGGCGTGGGCCTCCTCCTCGCCCTCATCGAGGGCTTGGCGCATGGACACCAGGCGGTCGGTCTCGTCGTCACCGACCCCGAGGGAGATGCCGAGGTTGGGGTTGGAGTCGCAGTCGAGGGCCACCACGGGCAGACCCTGGCGGGCCAAGGTGCGAGCCACGACGGCGGAGGTGGTCGTCTTGCCCGAGCCGCCCTTGCCGACCACTGCCAGTCTCATCGAAGCGCCGATCCCATTAGAGGCTCCTTGCTCATACCGGCTCGTTGACGAGTCGGGACGCCATCGACTCTATCTCCCCAACGGCGGTGCACTCCGGCGCCGCGTCGATGGGCGCCTTGCCCCCCCGCTCGGCCTCGGCGAAGGCCTCGTCCCAGGGCACGGCGGCCACGACCTCCAGGCCCGTGCGCTGGCGCACCGTCTCCACGTCGGCGGGGCCGCGGACCCGGTTGGCCACGGCCACGACCTCGTGAGAGCCGCCGTCGGTGAGGGCCAGGCGGGCCAGCCGGCGGGCCGACAGGAGCGACTTGGCCGTGGGCTCGACCACCACGAGGAAGCGCCGGGCGTAACCACCCCAGCCGGTGAAGGCCTGGCGGGTACCGCCGGGAAGATCGCCGACCAGGCTCCATCGGTCCTCGGGGAGGTCGTTCACGATCTGGCGGAAGGCGAACTGGGCCCGGACCAGGGGACCGACGTGGCCCCGCAGCTTGCCGAACTGGAGGAAGCGCACGTTGTCGGGACCGGTGACGGCGTAGCGCTCCACGGCTTCGGCGCCGCTGAGGTCGGGTCGGAGCTTGAAGCGGGGGCCCGGCTCGCCCTCTCCCCGCTCGACCACGGCGTCGTCGGGGATGGGGGGGGCCTCGGTCACAGCCAGGCCCAGAGAGAAGGCCAGGCCGGGCATCGGGTCGGAGTCGATGGCCAACACCGACTCTCCCTGGCGGGCCAGGGCCCGGGCGAAGGTCCCGGCGATGGCCGACTTGCCGGCGCCACCCTTTCCGACGAACGCCACCCTCATGGTTCGAGGCTACTCACGCGTGACGCGCACGGGAGCGAAGAACAGGTCCTGGCTGCCCGTTTCGGTGGTGCCCCGCCGACTGTCGGCCCAGACGGTATAAGCGGCATCGTCGGTGGACACCAAGCCGAGGGTGGTGCCCGTATCGGCCTGCCCTCGTCCATCGGCGTCTCTGGGCCCGTTGTGAGGACCGATGCGGGCATCGAAAGCATCGCTGGAGACGGCTATCGCTTCCCAAGTCCTGCCGCCGTCGACACTGCTGGCCAGCACGGCAAGGGTGAGGAGGCGTTCCGACCTGTCGTTCCCGTTGAGGAACAGGACGTCCACACGGCCATTGGGAGCTACGTCAACCTTGGGTAGGTACTGCTGGTGGCGGGGTTCATCCTCGTGGTTGTCTACCCGGGCCAGTCGTGACCAGGTCCTGCCGCCGTCGTCGGAGTGGCGCACGAACACGTCGGCGTCGCCGTTGCGGTTGTCGGACCAGGCCACGTACAAGGTCCCGTTACGAGGATCGATTGCGAGGCTCGGGAACTTGGGCAGGAAGACCAGGAACCGTTCGAAGGGCACCGCCGCGCTCTCCGCCACCCCGGCGGTGGAGAAGCTCGAGCCAGTGTTGGTGGAGCGGCTCATGACCAGTGAGAACGCCCCCCGATGGACACCGCCCGGCAGGCCGCGGAAATCCGTGACGTCGGCGCCATAGTCCTGATAGAGGACGTAGAGGTCGCCGTTGGGGGCGATCGCAGGCGAGGCCGCTCCCACTCGCTCGCGGCGGGGATCGCTCACCTGGGCCCGTTCCGAGAAGGTTGCGCCCCCGTCACGGGAGGTGGCCATGACGATGGGATTGGGCGGCGGCCCGAGCCCGGGCGCGGGCTTTTCCGAAGATGTCTGGTCTAGCGACGCAGCCACCTCGGGTACGACCGCCTCGCTGGCCTGGAGCCAGGTGACGTGGACGTTCCCCGACGCCTGGTTGATCACCAGGCGAGGCTGGTAGGTGAATCGGTCGGCCACCTTCACGGGCGGGGAGAAGGTCCGGCCTCCGTCCTCAGAGCGCTCGAGCCAGAGACCGTTGGGGATGACACCTTGAGCTTCCAGGGTGGAGAAGAGCACGAAGAGCGAGCCCTGGCCGTCGAAGGCAGGCTGGGGCTCGAACGGACGGGACTGGCCCGGAGGGAGGGCCAGCTTGGAGTCGGACCAGGTCTGGCCGCCGTCCTGGGACACGTGGACGCTCGCCGAGTAGTTGGGCCGGTCGATCCGCCCCGCCACCGCCAAGAAGCGACGGTCGGTTGGACTCACGGCGATCGTGGGTGAGTTGTGGGCGCTGACCATGCTGGCGTCCTGGTTCACGGGCTGGTTGGGCCCAGCCTTGAGCCGCACGCCGGAGCGCCCCAGAACCCACCAGAGGGCACCGGCGAGCACCAGGAGGCCGAGGGTGAAAGCCAGGGCGCCGGCCAGCACCCGTTTCCGGCGAGGGTCCCCGGTATCAGATGATGGAGGCCCACCGTCGGCGGGGCTGGTGGGCGTTCGAGGGTCCACCTCGGTGTTCATGTTCGCTCCTGCCCCGCGGTCGAGCGGGCGACCACGGGGGCTCGGTACACATGTAGTGCCGATGAGCCCAGTAGGCAAGGTCATGGGCTCAGATGGCCCGAGCCACCGAGGCCAGGGGCCCAAAGCGGTCCTTTGCGCCGTCTCGAGCGTGCTGGCTCCCGACTACGTCCGACAGGCCCCCGGCCGGGTTGGGGCCACAGCGATCGGGGTCTACGATTCGCCTGGGTCCGGCGGCGTGGCCGAGTGGTTTAGGCAAGGGCCTGCAAAGCCCTGTACACCGGTTCGATTCCGGTCGCCGCCTCCACATAAAAGTCCAGGTCAGGCGGTTTTTCTGGCCGTCGGGCGGTCGCTTGGACGGCGCTAGGACACCGCCAGGACACGAAAAGGACGCAAGAAGTTCGGCCAAGCGTTGGAGCCGCACGCCGGCTCGCTCTATCGCGAGCGCTTCTTCGTGGCCTTGCTGGCTTTCGCTTTGGCGGCAGCTGGGGTGCCGCGCTTGACCGGGGAGCGCCGTGCCGGCGGAGGTGCCGGCGGGGTGATCATGTGCTGCTTGAGGGTGTCGATCACGTCGTCGAGAAAGAAGTGGAACTTCCGGCTCCCCGGTAGGCGACTGGCGGGAAGCCGCCCGTCCGCCGCCATCAGCAGCACGGTGCGTGGGTTGAGCCCGAGGAGCTCGGCAACCTGCGCGGTGGTCACGATGGGCGGGTACTCGTTGCGAATGCGGTCCAGCCGCTCTTCGGCAGTTGGCATCGCTCCTACTCTACTGTGACTGTCCTAGTTCTCCCTAGCTCTCCCTAGTTTGCGCTTAAGTGAGCCTAAACGGACTACGGTCATAAGGAGCAGCCCAACTTGCAACGGCCGGTGAGGCTCTTATCTTCCCTTACCTACGCCAACGCCTCACTCCGACGGGCCGGGCGCAAGACCTCAGCGCGTTCCTACGACGCCATGATCGCTGCCACGGCCATAGCCAACGATCTGGCCGTCTACACGTGCAACCCGGACCACTTCGAGGGAATCGAGGCACTCGTCATCATCGAAGTGCCGCATCCCGACGCCACGTCAGAGGGCGACGAGCCGGCCCGGCGCTGAACAGCGCCAGGACGACCGGCACGACCACGACGTACAGCCGGATCAGGACGAGGACCGTGAGGAACAGGGCTGCTGCGATGACAAGGAGACGCCACCCCACGCCGCGGCCCCCGCCAGCATCACAGGGACCTTGACCGACCGCACCTGGCCCTCGCGCCGCGTCTCCACCCCTGGCTCCTTGGGGGCGTCACCCTCCGATTCGGGATTGAAGGTCTAACGGGACCTACGTGCGTCGGCCGATGCCGGCGCGGTCGGCGCCGACGATGAGCACAACGGCGGTGATGATCGCGACGATCGACCCCAAGATGTTCAGCTCGAAGATGTCCCCCGTGCCCAGCGCGTTGGCGATCACGCCGCCCACCACCGAGCCCAGCACTCCGATGATCAGCGTGGCGACGATGCTGAGATGCTGCTTGCCGGGAAGGAGAAGCCGGGCCACTGCCCCGACCACCAGACCGAAGACGATGAAACCGATCACGTGAGCCTCACTTTCCTGTTCTGAATAGAGAATCAGCGGTTCGTACCCGATCGCCCCTGGGCAAGCGGGCGGATGTCGGCGCGGACATCGCCGCGAGAGCCGCCTGAGGCGGACATCTGGGCGCGTGGTTCTCCGCGGAGCCATCCCAGCCGAGATCGTTGCGGCGGCGGGCGAACGGGTCGGTCCGCCGGCCGCACTAGCGGGCATCGTCCCCGCCGGGCGCCGATGCACTCTCAAGGGGACTTAGCCGCTCGGCGCGCAGCGACGCGGCGATGGCCACTGCCAGCACGACGACGATGACGGCCAGGCTGGCCCAGGTGGGGAAGTGGTAGAGGTCGGCGATGAGCATCTTGACCCCGACGAAGCCCAGGACCGCACCCAGCCCGACGTTGAGGTAGCGGAACCGGCCCGCCATCCCGGCCAGGCAGAAGTACAGGGCCCGCAGCCCTAGGATGGCGAAGGCGTTGGAGGCGAAGACGATGAACTCCTGGCGGCTGACCGCCAGGATGGCCGGGATGGAGTCCACAGCGAAGACCACGTCGGTGGTCTCGATCAGCACCAGCACAGCGAACAACGGAGTGGCCAGCAACGCACCGTTGCGGCGGGTGAACAGCTTCTGGCCGTCGTAGTCGTCGGTGGAGGGCACCATCTTGCGCACCAGGCGCAGGGCCGGGTTCTTGTCGGGATGGACCTCGGCGTCGCCGTGGCGAGCGATCTTCACCGCGCTGTAGAGAAGGAACGCCCCGAAGACGTACAGGATCCAGTCGAAGGACTCGATGAGGGCCACGCCCGCGAAGATGAAGACGGCCCGCAGCACCAAGGCGCCGAAGATGCCCCAGAACAGCACCCGGAACTGGTACTTCCGGGGCACCCCGAAGTAGCTGAAGATCACGGCCCAGACGAACACGTTGTCGACCGACAGGCTCTTCTCGATGAGGTAGCCGGCAAGGTACTCACCCGCCGCCGTGCCGCCCTGCCACCACAGCATGACCACGGCGAAGGAGAGGCCGAGGGCGATCCACACCGCGGACTCCACGGCCGCGGCACGGAAGGTGATGACATGGGCGCTGCGGTGTACGAGCAGCAGGTCACCGACGAGGAGCACCACGACGACGGCCACGAACGCGGCCCACACCCAGCCGGGCACGTCGAAGCTGGCGAAGCGGTCGCCGTCGGAGGCGGCGACGGCCAACAGGGACGAGATCATGGGGCTCCTCGGGCGCGGAGGCGCGAGGCCGAATGTCGACGGACGTCGATCACCGGCTGCGGAGGCGGGCGACCCGCTCGGAGGTAGGTGGGTGGGTAAGGAACAGCTTGGCGAAGCTGACCCGCCGGCCGGTGAGGGGGTTGACGATGTACTTGGTGGCCTGGGCCGGCTGCACGTCCATGGGCACGGCCCGGGCACCCTGCTCGAGCTTCTCCAGCGCTCGGGCCAGGGCCTCGCCATTGCCGATCAGCGCGGCGCCGGTGCGATCGGCCTCGAACTCCCGGCTGCGGGACAGGGCCATCTGCAGCAGCCCGGCGGCGAGGGGGGCCAGCATGGCGGTGGCGATGAGGGCGATGGGGTTGGGCCCGTGGTCGTCGTCGCGGGAGCCACCGAACATGGCCCCCCACATGGCCATGTTGGCCACGAAGCTGATTCCGGTGGCCACCGCGGCGGCCACCGAGCCGATGAGGATGTCACGGTTGCCCACGTGGGACAGCTCATGGGCCAGCACCCCTCGCAGCTCGTCCCAGGTCAGGATGTCGAGGATGCCGGCGGTCACCGCCACCGCTGCGTGCTGGGGGTTGCGCCCGGTGGCGAAGGCGTTGGGCTGGCGGTCAGGGGTGACGTAGAGCCGGGGCATGGGCATCCCCGCTCGCCCGCTCAGCTCCCGCACGATGCGGAAGTACTCCGGCATCTGCGCCTCGTCGGCCGGCACCGCTCGGGCGGATCGGATGGCCAGGGTGTCGGATTTCCAGTAGGAGAAGCCGACGATGGCCAACCCCAGGCCAAGGCCGAGAATCGCACCGCCGCGGCCGAAGAGCGAGCCGATGGCGACCATGAGTCCGCCCATACCGGCCAGCAGGACGAAGGTCTTGAAGGTGTTGGCGGTCGAATGCATGTGATCAGGCCTCTCCGCCGGCGCCAGCCGGCTGACGGTGGCCGCTCGGCGCGTTCTTGACGCGGCGGCGCAGGCGGACACGGGTGATGGCGTGGTGGTCGACGGCGAGGACGGTGGCGGTCCATCCGTCGATGGCCACCGTGTCGCCCGGCTTTTCCGGGATGCGCCCGAGAGCGGCCAGCACCAGGCCGGCGACGGTGGCGTAGTCGCCGTCGGGTAGCTCGACGGCGAGGTCGGCGAGGTCATGGACCGGGAAGCTGCCGGCCAGCACCAGCGAGCCGTCGGGCTCGTGCTCGACGCCTGCCACATCGCGGTCGGTCTCGTCGTAGATCTCCCCGACGAGTTCCTCCAGCAGGTCCTCGACAGTGACGATGCCGGCCCCGCCGCCGTGCTCGTCGACGACCACGGCGAGCTGCTGGCGGGCCTCCTGCATCTCCCGAAGCGCGTGGAGGACCTGGGCCGTCTCGGGGAGGAAGACCGCCTCCGAGGCGCGCTCACGCACCGGCGTCGCCCCTGCCCCGATCAGATCACGCAGGTGCACCACCCCGACCACGCGGTCGAGGTCACCACCCTCGGCCACCGGGGCCCGGGAATGGCCGCTGGCCACCAGCAGCTCGAGGGCATCGCCCGAGCTGGATGCCGCCGTGAGCACCACCACGTCACGGCGGGCCCGCAGCACCTGGGCGAGCGTGCGCTCGGTGATCTCGAAGGCCCCCGAAAGGATGGCCCGCTGCTGGGGACTAAAGGCCCGGTGGGTACCGACCAGGTCCCGCAGCTCCTCCTCGCTGACCTCCTCGCGCTGGCGTTTGGGATCCCCGCCCATGAGGCGTACGGCCAGGTTGGTCGAATGCGACAACATCCACACCGCGGGGCGGGTGAGGGCGGACAGGAAGGCCAGCGGCCTGGCCGCGAGCAGGCCCCAGCGCTCGGCCCGCTGCATGGCCACGCGCTTGGGGGCCAGCTCGCCGAACACCAGGGTGAGGTAGGCCAGCAACAGGGTGACCACCACGATGGCGACAGGCCGGGCCGCCTCGCCGAGGAATCCCAGGGGAGCCTCCAGCGGTTCGGCCAGCGACACCGCGGCGGTGGCCGAGGCCAAGAAGCCGGCCAGGGTGATGCCAATCTGGATGGTGGCGAGGAACCGGTTGGGCTCCCGGGCCAGGTGGGCCAGGACCTGCCCCGAGCCCCCACGGGCCTCAAGGCGTCGAAGCTGTCCCTCGCGCAGGGAGACGAGGGCCATCTCGCTGCCGGCGAAGGCAGCGTTGGCCAGGACGAGTACAGCCACCAGCAGCAGCTGGGGCATGGTGCCTTCCACGGGCAGTGCTCCTCATGAGACGACGGGGATGGGAGGGGCCCGATAGGCCCCGGCCGCCCGGGTGCGGCGGCGCCGACCTCAGACGAGGAGGCGTGGCGGCGCGCGGCTGCCCCATGCCGGGTACCACCCCAGCAGCGGGGCCGGTGCGGCTCGGGATATTGCAGTGCGGTGGCGACCCATCGCATCGGCGACGAGCACCACCACCACCGCCAGCGCGGCTGGCAGCGGCGGGCGACGGGAGATGTCGCTGCGCCGGTACCGGTAGGCGTCAGCGGTGGCCGTCGCATGATCGGCGTCGACTGCGGCTCCGAGAATGACTCCAGCGGGCCCTTCTCTAGGAACGGCATCGCTGGGACCCCAGCTCATGGCCAAGACCAGCACCGCCACAACGCCGAGAACTATGCCCGCGACCGACCCCCGGCGGGGACTTGGTGGATCGGTCAGAAAGCGCATCGAGGTAGCCGTCATCAGGTTCGACGACGGTGCAACACTACCCCGGGTCGCACCTGAGAAAGCCGCGGACGCCACCGAGTGTCAGACCGAGCCCGGTTCGCTGGCTCCACCTCCTGCCGGCGGCGTCCTATCGCGACGAAGCCACCGAAGCCACCGAAGCCGCCGGTGCCGCCGTTGTGCCAGGCGACGGTGGCGGCGCCCTCCTCGCGACCATGCCCACAACACCGTCGCCGACGAAGCGGAGGAGCCGTTCGCCCGCCACGGTGGGCAGCTGCTCGTCGCTCAACGGCTCCGCCCGGCTGGCCGGCGGTCGAGCTGCGACGCGCGCAGACCGCGCCAACGGCCTGCGCGCCGCGCACCGAGTGTTCGCGGTGCTCGACGTTGAGACGACGGGTTTGCGACCTGGCGGTTCCGATCGGATCATCGAGGTCGCGGTGGTTCGGCTAGGCGACGACCGCGAGGTCATCGACGAGTGGACAACGCTTGTCGACCCCGGCCGACCTGTGCGAGGCGGTCAGATTCATGGCATCTACAACCAGAACGTCCGCGGTTCACCAGTCTTCGCTGAGATCGCCGGCGACATCGCCGACCGGCTGGGGAACAACGTTGTCGTCGCACACAACGCCCGCTTCGACGCGGCCTTCGTCGAGGCGGAGTTCCGACGGCTTGGCGCCGACGTTGGGTGTGAGTGGCTCTGCACGCTGCAGCTCGTCGGGCGGCTTGGGTTCAACTCAACCCGTTCGCTTCGAGCCTGCTGCGAGAACCTCGGCGTGGCTCACGACGAAGGCCACGCCGCGCTCGTCGACGCTCGAGCTACCGCCCGCCTCCTGGTCTTACTGCTGGCTGCCGCGTACGACCGAGAGGTCACGGTGCCCCTGCCTCCCCTGTCGGACGACCCAGCCTTCCCCAGATAAAGCCATGCGGCCGCTGTGTCCATCGACCGACGGCGATGGAGGCGCACGCACCACCCCTAGGGCGGACGGTTCGCAAATTGGCACCCCCCGCCATCCCACCAGGTGCGAATCCGTCGGCAGTTGTTGCTTACACCGAGCTACTCGACCGGGTGCTCGAGGACGGGATGGTCGGCCCGGAAGAGGCCGAGGCGCTGTGCGAACTCGCGGGCTCCTGGAACCTAACGCCCCAACAGGCTGCGCAGATCCATCGCCATGACATGTCCGACTTGGTCTCCGTGGCGATGGCTGACGGTGTCCTTCTCGGGAGGAGCATGAGGACCTTCGTCGCTTCTCTGAGGTGCTCGGCGTCGATCGTCAGATTGTGCTGGATGAACTAATGACGAGAGTGCCCGATGCAGAGGAAGAGCCCAGGGGAGGCCGGCTGAGTCGGGGAAGCTGAGGACGCTTCCAAGGCCGGATCCCCGACGAGCGACCTGAGCGCGGAACTGCCGCTCGGAGTCCGCGTCATCGGTCTGGCATAAGGACTGGAATGGAGCGCCTTGGCCGGAGAGCATGAGTCTTGCTCCACGTCCCATCAGGACTCGGTCAACGCCTGCCGGTGTCCGGGTGGTGCGCATCGCATGCTGGAGGGTTTCAACCGGATCCACGGTGACGCCAGGGGCCCCTGAACGCCAGCCGAGCGGCCCAAAGAAGCTGGGTCGGGAAGTGGCGTACACAGTGCGGGTCAACCAGCGGCTACTCGGCGCTGGCGCGAAAACTGCGCCTCCTCGTGGTGGGCTCCGGGCGTACCCTGAGGGCGATGGGCCGTACCGTCGCCATCGTCCCGCACACCCACTGGGACCGGGAGTGGTACGCACCATTCCAGACCTTCCGGTTGGCCCTGGTGGACCTGCTGGACGAGTTCCTGCCCCTCCTGGAGTCCGACCTCGACTACGCCCGGTTCCTCCTCGACGGGCAGATGGCCATGGTGGACGACTACCTCCACGTGCGCCCCGAAGCCGAGCCCCGCCTGCGGCGACTGGCGGCCAGCGGGCGGCTGGCCATGGGCCCTTGGTACGTGCTCATGGACGAGTTCCTCGTGTCCGGCGAGACCATCATCCGCAACCTGCAGCTCGGCATGGCGCGGGCTGCCGCCTTTGCCGGTGCCGCGCCGGTGGGTTACCTGCCGGACATGTTCGGCCACGTCGCCCAGATGCCCCAGATCCTCCGCCAGGCCGGGTTGGACCACGCCGTCGTGTGGCGGGGAGTGCCCTCCGCTGTCGACCGCTCCGGCTTCTGGTGGTCGGCTCCCGACGGCTCGACGGTGCGGGCCGAGTACCTCGTCACCGGCTACGGCAATGGGGCCGCCATCCCCGACGACGCCAAGGCCCTGATCCGACGCATCGGCGCTCATGAGGCCGAGCTGTCGTCGTTCCTCCTCGACGGGATGTTGTTCATGAACGGGACGGACCACCAGGTGCCACAGCCCTGGTTGGGCCGGGTGGTAGCCGAGGCCAACGACATCCAAGACGACTACGAGCTGGTGGTCACCTCCCTGGCCGAGTACCTGGCTTCGGCTCCCACAGAGGGCCTCCCCTCCTGGCAAGGAGAGCTGCGCTCGGGCGCTCGAGCCAACCTGTTGATGGGTGTGGCATCGAACCGGGTGGACATCAAGCAGGCGGCAGCCCGCACCGAGCGAGCCCTGGAGCGGCTGGCTGAGCCTCTGTGCGCGCTCTTCCTTCCCGCCGCGCAGTGGCCGGAGGCGCTCCTGGACCTGGCCTGGGTGGAGGTCATCCGCAACTCGGCCCACGATTCCATCTGCGCCTGCTCGGCTGACGAGGTCTGCGACGCTGTATTGCACCGGTTCGCCGAGGCCGGCCAGATCGCCGACGGGCTGGCGACCAGAGCCGTCGACGCCTTGGCCCAGTCGATGTCCGAGCCAGGCATGGTCGTGGTCAATCCCTCTGCTCGGGCACGGGGCGGCGTGGTGGAGTTGACCATCCCCGGCGAAGGGCCGGTGAACGGAGCGCAGCTGATCGAAGCCCGTCCTGCGGTGCTGTCCGAGCAGTGCCTCGCCGGCCCGGACCTGGCCCGCAGCCTGGGTCAACTGCGCAGCCAGCAGATCGACGACTGCACCTACATCAACGCGGTGGAGGTGGAGGAGCAAGAGGGAGGGCTGGACGTCGTGTTCCGTGCCGACTCCCGCCTGCGCACCGACCTCGCGGTGGAGGAGATCAAGCGGGAACTATATGCCCGAGTGGCAGGTCGCCCCGAGCTCACCGTGCGGGTGTGCATCCAACAGCCCCCCACCCGCCGAGTGCTGGTGCGGGTGGACCAAGTGCCTGGTTACGGATGGACCACGTGGAACCCGGCGGCATCTGCGCCGCGGGCAGTGGGGATCGAGGGCCAGACGGTAATGGACAACGGGTTGACGAGGGTGGAGGTCGACCCCGAGCTCGGTACATTCGCCATCGACGGGCTGTCCGGCCTCGACCTCCTCGTGGACGATGGTGACCACGGCGACACCTACAACTACTCACCGCCCGACAACGATCTGGTGGTCGACCGGCCCGAGGCAGTGGCCGTCGACGTGGTGGAGGAGGGCCCGATTCGCGCCCAGCTGGAGATCCGTCGCACCTTCTGCTGGCCAGAGCAAATCGACGACCACCGGCGAGAGCGGGTGGGACAGCGGCGTGTGGTGGTGACGACCGGATTGGAGCTGCGGGCGGGCGAGCGGCTGGTGCGAGTGCACACCAGCTTCGACAATCCCTGCCGAGATCATCGCCTCAGGACATGGTTCCCCCTGCCTTCTTCGGCCAGGATGAGTCGGGCCGAGTGTGCCTTCGCAGTGGTGAGCGGGGGCTGGAGGCGGAGGGTGGCCCGACCGAGCGGGGATTGCCCACCTATCCCTCTCGGCGCTTCGTCCAAGCCGGAGGCCTGACCGTGGTCCACGAAGGGTTGCTGGAGTACGAACTCGTCGAGATCGGCCATCAGGGTGCCCAGGTGCTGGCCGTCACCCTCCTGCGGTCGACGGGGATGCTGTCCCGGGTTGAGATGGCCAACCGTGCGCTCCCCGCCGGTCCGCCCCTGCCAGTGGAGGGAGCACAGCTCCTGGGCCCGGTCGAGGCCCGCTACGCGCTTGTCGTGGGCGATGCCGATCCCTATGCCCTGGTCGACCACGCCTTCCTGCCTCTCCGAGTACTGGCCACCGAGGGCGGAGGTCAGCGTGCAGCCACCGGTTCCGCCCTCGCTGTGGAAGGTGGCGAGGTGTCGGCCCTCCGGCGCAGATCAGACGGGTGGGAGGTCCGAGTGTTCAACCCGTCGTCGGAGCCGACAACCGTTCAACTGCCCGGCCGCTCTGGCTGGCTGGTCGATCTCCGAGGCCGGCCCCTGGAGCCTTTCGACGGCTCGTTCCCGTTACGACCGTGGGCCATCGCCACCGCCCGGGTGAGCTCTGCCCCGAGTACGTAGGCCTCGGAAGCCGCCAAGCGGAGTCGGCCGACACGGGTTCTACGAGGCGCTCCTCTGGTGGACCATTCGTCAGGTAGGTGGGAGCCTGCCTGTCGCGCCAGAGCTGCCGTACCGCGCTGGGCGCACCAGTCGACAGTCCACACAGAACGTCAAGCCGGAACGACGGGCGTCCGGCAGCCGGCGTTTTGTGGCACCCGGCAAGTGGACCAGGCGGTCAGCGCGGTTTCGAATCCGCTCGATCAGACCTGCACATCACGAGGCTTGAGTCCCAAGACCAAGGTGCCGATCCTCCTCAGGTGGAAAATGCCGCGGCGGATGGTCTCTAAGCCTGAATCCACCGATCGGCTCCGGGCGGATGGCTGACGAGCCCTGTGATGGCTGGCGAGTGACCGGTTGTCCAAAGGGACGGTTTCACCGGGGTGAGGACGTGTCGACCCAGAGGTTGGTGGCTTGCTGGGTTGTCAGCGCGAGGAGGTCATCTGCGGTGCGCCCGTCCGCCGGCTGACA